>DBPV01000045.1:0-354 GCA_002304995.1 Syntrophaceae bacterium UBA1411 | reverse complement strand
GCCGCCCCTTCGTCGGCGCCGTATCCCTCCGGCGGCGTCTGCATCTGATCCACCATGATCAACAACAGGTTCGGCGGAATCCGGCCGCCGGACGTGGAGCCGGAACAGGCCGGAAGCATGCCGATCGATCCGGCAAGCGCCGCGGCGGCAAGGATTTTGGGTGGCGTGCTGATGAATTCTCGACGGGTAATCTTATCCATTAGATTCACTCCTCGGACGGGTCAAATTAAAGCCTGGCGCCTCGTAACTGTGTCTGCGATCGCTGCAACAGCATTCCGGATGAAATTTAACCGCGGCAGAATATACGAAAGTTATGCCGGACGCCACATTTTTTTACGGAATAGTTCACGGAAG
>DBPV01000056.1 GCA_002304995.1 Syntrophaceae bacterium UBA1411 | reverse complement strand
CCCTCGGAAATGAAAATGCCGCTCAGTCTTTTTTCGCTGGCGGAAGAGGTCGAGTTTCGGGGACTCGTTCAGCCCGGCGAGCGGGTGATCGTCCGGGGAAAGAAAATCTATCTGCGCAAAGGAGCGCTGAAAGTGGAAGTCAGCATGGAAAGGGAGAGTGGAGAAGTGGTTTGTACGGGAAAACTGGCGGGGATGGGAGTGGATGCATGAATAAAAGAGTTGTGGTAACGGGCATGGGAGTGGCCGCCCCGAACGCGCACGGCCTGGAGAACTTCAAACAGGCGCTAAGGGAAGGGCGTTCGGGCATTCGCTTTATTCCGCAACTGGAAGAGTTGAAATTCGGCTGCCAGATCGCCGGCGTTCCCGAAAATTTTGACGAGATCCGCAAGCGGTATTTCGACCGCGAAAAGCTTCTGTCGATCAACGACAACATCGGCTACGCGTCGGTTTCGGCGGTGGACGCCTGGCGTGACGCGGGCTTCGAGCTTCCGGACGGCGACGATGATACGGTGGACTGGGACACGGGCGTCATCGCCGGCTCCGGCATCGGCGGCATGGACACCATCGCGCTGAGCGTCGTGCCGATGATCAATGAAGGACGGGTCCGGCGTCTGGGCAGCCGGGTCGTGGAGCAGGTGATGAACAGCGGCACGAGCGCCCGCATCGGCGGTCTGATCGGCGCCGGCAATAAGGTGACGTCCAATTCGTCTGCGTGCAGCACCGGCAATGAAGCGGTGATCGACGCCCTGTGGCGGATCCGGGAGGGCCTGGCCAAACGCATGATCGCCGGCGGATCGGAAGGCGCCTCGCCCTACATCTGGGGCGGCTTCGACGCGATGCGCGTGATCGCCCGAAAATTCAACGACAATCCGGCTGCGGGCTCCCGCCCGATGTCGGCGACGGCCTGCGGTTTCGTGCCGGGCGCCGGCGGCGCCATGCTGGTTCTGGAAGAGCTGGAAACGGCTCTGGCGCGGGGCGCGCGGATTTACGCGGAGATCGCCGGCGGCTACGTGAACAGCGGCGGCCAGCGGATGGGCGGATCGATGACGGCCCCCAATCCCGAAGGCGTCCGGAGATGCATCCGCGGCGCCGTGGCGGATGCCGGCATCAGGCCTTCGGACGTGGACGCCATCAACGGGCATCTGACGGCGACGTACGCCGACCCGTACGAGGTGCAAAGCTGGGCGGCCGCGCTCGAGCGCACACCGGAAACGTTTCCCTATATCAATGCCACCAAATCGCTGGTGGGCCATTGTCTGGGCGCGGCGGGCGCCGTGGAGTGCGTCGCTTCCGTCCTGCAGGTTTACGAAGGGTTTCTGCATCCGTCGCTCAACTGCGAGGATGTGCATCCGGACATCGCGGCGTTTGCCCCGAAAATCCCCCAGGCGTGCCTGGAATTCCCCGATTTGAAATACCTGGCCAAGGCCGGCTTCGGCTTCGGGGATGTCAACAGCTGTATCATTTTCAAAAAATGGGAAGGAAAATAATTATAAAGGAGTGGAAAGATGGACGAGAAAAAAATTTTTGAAGAAATGGTGAACATTCTGAAGGCGTACACCAAAGATGTGACGCTTCTGGAGAAGGCGACGCCCGAGACGCACATCCTCAACGACCTGAAGGTCAATTCGGCGCGCCTGGTCGATGTCATCATCAAATGTGAAGATGTCTTCAATATCAGCGTGGACGACGACGAGGCGGACAAGATCCGCACCATCGGCGATGCGGTGAACATCATTAAAAAGAAGCTCGGGTAGGATTATGGACACGCGATCCAGAATTCGTCTGCTGGTGCAGAATTTTTTGGGGCGCCTGGCGATCGTCCTTATTGCGCCTTTTTACTTTATCGTGGCGCGCGCGCTGCATTACCGGATCCGGAACCTCCGGGACATCCGGCGGCAGTGCGCGGCCGCCTTTGCCGCCCATCGGGGGCCGTGGCTGATCTGCGCCAATCATCTGACCATGATTGACTCGTTTATTTTAAGCTACGCCGCCTTCAGCTTCGGCCGGCATTTCACCGCGTACAAAAAACTGCCCTGGAATCTGCCGGAGCGGCGCAACTTTCAAAGCAATCTTTTTCTGGCGGTGTTGTGCTACCTGTCCAAGTGCATTCCCGTGGACCGCGGCGGGTCGCGGGAGAAGATGAAGCGCGTTCTGGAGCAGTGCGTTTACCTGCTTGGCCACGGTCACACGATCATGATTTTTCCGGAGGGCGGGCGGTCGCGCACCGGCCGCGTGGACCGGAATAATTTCTCCTACGGCGTCGGCCGGTTCATCCAGGAGGTGGAAAACTGCAAGGTGCTGTGCATTTACCTGCGCGGCGACCGGCAGCACAAATACAGCCTGATTCCCGCCTGGGGAGACACGTTTGACGCGCGGGTGGAGGTGCTTGAGCCGGCGCCGACGGGCAGGGAAGGCCTGCGGGCGCAGCGGGAATACGCGGCGCAGATCATCGACCGCCTGGCGCAGATGGAGGAAAAGTATTTTGCCGAACATCGGGAACGACGTCGTGGATTTGACGAGTCCGGCGAACCTGCAAAAAAGCACGGATTTGCGCTTCCTCAGGAAAATACTCACCGCTACTGAAATCGACGCCGTGGCGGACTCCGGACGCCCGGATGCGGCCCTGTGGTCTTTTTGGGCCTGCAAAGAGGCGGCCTACAAGGTGTTCATCAAACAGACCGGCGATGCGGCTTTTCTGCCGCGCCGCTGGTCTGTTTGTTTGGAGCGTCCCCTGCCCGGAGAGAACCGGGCCGGAACGCCCGGCGGCATCGCCCCCGCCGGCTGGACGGGGAAAGCCGTTGTGACGGCGGAAGAAAGGCGGGTGTTCTGCCGGCTTTTCGTTACGGCGACGCATGTGCACAGTTGGGCTGCCGACGAAACCGGCGCGCTGGAGCGCGCGGTGGCGCGCGTGGCCGGCCTGCCTGCCGGGCAGGACGCCTCCGTAGCGGTTCGGGCATGTCTGGTGCAGACCCTGGCGGATTTTTTCCGGGAGGATCCTTCGCTTTTTGCCGTGGCCCGTCCCGCCCGCGAAGACGGCCGTCCGGGGCCGCCCGTTCTGCTTTTGCGCGGCGTCGCCACGGGTCTGGAGATCAGCTTGAGCCACGACGGACGGTTTATCGCCTGCGCCTTTCTGCCCTGAGGGGCACAGAGTCTTGTCATGTTGTTTTTCTTGTGCTAAACAAACCGGCGTTTGGACGCACGAAATTATCACAGCACCAGTAAGGAGGAATTATGAAAATCGGGGAAGTTGTCGCGCTGGTCACCGGCGGGGCTTCGGGTCTGGGAGAAGCGACCGCGCTGGAAATGGTCCGCGCGGGCGCGAAAGTCGTGATTACCGATATCGACGCGGCGAAAGGCGAGGCGCTGGCGGCCGCCCATGCCGACCGGATGGCCTTTGCCCGCGCCGACGTTACGAGCGAGGAAGACATCCGCGCGGCCATCCGGAAAACCGTCGACCGGTTCGGGAAAATCAACGCCGCGGTGAATTGTGCGGGCGTTCCCGATGCGGGAAAGATTTTCGGCAAAAAAGGGCCGCTGCCTCTGGCCTCCTTCAATAAGGTCGTTCAGATCAACCTGGTGGGAACGCTCAATGTCATCCGCCTGGCCGTGGAACAGATGGTTCAGAATGCCCCCAACGAAGAGGGCGAGAAGGGCGTCATCGTCAACACCGCTTCGATCGCCGCGTTTGACGGGCAGATCGGGCAGGCGGCCTATGCCGCCTCCAAGGGGGGCATCGTCGGAATGACGCTGCCCATCGCGCGGGAATGCGCCGATTACGGCATCCGCGTGGCGACGGTTGCGCCGGGCCTCTTCGACACGCCGCTCATGGCCGGCATGCCGGCCGCCGTCAAGCAAAGCATGGCCGAAGGCGTGCCCTTTCCCCGAAGGCTGGGACGTCCGGCGGAATTCGCCGGCATGGTCATGTATATTCTGGAAAATGCGATGCTCAACGGCTGCTGCATTCGCCTGGACGGCGCGCTGCGCATGCCGCCGCGCTGATGCGCCTGCAAAGCCGCACCCTCCGTTCGGCAAAGGGGTTTTCGGTCGAAGGGCCGAAAGCCCCTTTTTTTTACTCAACGATGTCCCGGCGCAGCTGCACGGGCCTGGCCTGCTTTTTACGCAGGCGCAGGTTGAGCATTTCCACGGTCACGGAAAACGCCATGGCAAAGTAGATATAGCCTTTCGGAACGTGGACGTCGAATCCTTCGACGATCAGCGTGACGCCGACCAGAAGCAGAAACGACAGAGCCAGAATCTTGATGGTGGGATGGGCGTCCACAAAGTCGGAAATCGGCCGGGCGGCAAACATCATGATCGCCACGGCGCAGATGATGGCGATGGCCATGATCGAGATGTGCTGGGCCAGCCCCACCGCCGTGATGACGGAATCGAGCGAAAAAACGATGTCCAGAAGGGCGATTTGAATCAGCACGGCCGCCGTCGAAACCGTTTTCAGCTGCGGTTTGTGCTCTTCCACGCCCTCCAGCGCGCTGTGAATTTCGTGCGTCGCCTTTGCCAGCAGAAACAGGCCGCCGCCGATCAAAATGATGTCGCGGCCGGAAATCGCCTGTCCGAGAACGGTAAAGAGCGGCGCGATGAGCCGGGAAATCCAGACGATGGAAAACAAGAGCGCCAGGCGCATGATCATGGCCAGAAACAGCCCCGTGCGGCGGGCGAAGTTTCTTTTTGCGGCGGGCAGCCGGCCCACCAAAATGGAAATGAAAATGATGTTGTCGATGCCCAGGACGATTTCCAGGGCGGTGAGCGTCGCCAGCGCGACCCAGGCTTCGGGGGAGGTCAACCAGGCAAACATGCGAAAACTCCATTGTTGCGGATGCGGTTCAAAAGGTTAATATTCGATCCCCGCGCGGTCCTTGATGCCTGCGGCGTAGTGATGCTTCACTTCCCGGACGTCGCTCACCGTGTCGGCGAGGCGAATGACGGCTTTCGCCGCGTAGCGGCCCGTGAGGATCAGGTCCAGTGCCGGCGGTTTGCTGCGGATCAGGTCGATGAGCTCCTCCAGGGGAATCAGCTTGAAATCCACGGCGACGTTGATTTCGTCGAGGATGATCATGTCGTATTTGCCGGAAGCCGCCGCTTTTTTCGCGAGCGCAAAACCCTCGCGGGCCAGTTCGACGTCCAGCGGCGCCGGACGGTCGCGCATCACGAAGCTGTCCAGGCCGCAGCGGCGGACGGTCAGGCGCGGCAGATATTTTTCGGCGGCGATAAATTCGCCGTAGTCCCGGCCTTTCATGAACTGGAGGATCAGGACCCGCAGGCCCTGGCCGACGGCGCGCAGCGCCTGGCCGAAAGCGGCGGTGGTCTTGCCCTTGCCGTTGCCCGTGATTACGATGACGAGCCCCCGTTTGTCGGCTGCCGCGGCTGACGCCGCTTTGCCGGCCGATGGCTTCTGCGCGGATCTGATCGCCGGTTTTGCCGCCTTTTTCCGCGCGGGACTTTTCGTGTTTTTCATGACGTTTCTCCGGATTTAAGAAAGCGGCGCGCGACGGCTTCCGCTTCCGAATAAGGGTCCGATTCCCGGTTTTGCACTCTCCGGGCGATGTCGGCCAGTTCGCCGCTTTCCGCCAGGCGTCTCAGCACCGGTTCCAAGAGGCAGGCGCGCAGCGCGTCGGATATTTCCATCCTGGCCTTGCGCTCCATGCGTTGGGCGAGCCGGCCGCTCAAAATCAGGTGGTCGTGATGTTCGTGCACCAGACGGGCCAGTTCGGCCGTCTTTGCGGCGAATCCCGCCGGCTCGTAGAGGTTGCCGATGCTCACGATCGGCGGGCGCCATCCGCCCTCGCCCGGCGGCGTGGCGTTGAGGAGCTGGGCGAGTTCCGTAAGCAGCTGTCTGGCGCCGGGGCGGTCGGCCTTGTTGACCGCGAAGAGGTCGGCGATTTCCATAATGCCCGCCTTCATCGTCTGAATTTCGTCGCCCATGCCGGGCACGAGAACCACGATGACGCTGTGCGCGTGATACATGATGTCGAGCTCCTGCTGGCCGATGCCGACGGTTTCCACCAGAATCACATCCTTGCCCATCGCCTCCATGACGTGGATGGCGTCGCCCGCCGCCTGGGACAGGCCGCCCAGCGCGCCGCGCGTGGCCAGCGACCGGATGAAGACGCCTTCGTCCTCCGCGTGGCGGAGCATGCGGACGCGGTCGCCCAGGATGGCGCCGCCGGAAAAGGGGCTGGTCGGATCGACGGCCAGAACGCCGACGGTTTTTCCCTGTTTGCGGAATTCGCCGATGAGCGCGTCGGTGAGCGTGCTCTTGCCCGCGCCGGGCGATCCGGTGATGCCGATGATGAACGATTTTCCCGTGTGGATGAACAGTTCTTTGAGCCGGGGGCGCGCCCGGGGAAGTTTATCTTCCAGGTCGCGGATCAGGCGCGAGGCGCTGCGGATGTCGCCCGCGCATATTTTTTTGACGGTGTCCATAAGCTGTGCCCCGCGAATCAGGCCCTGGGGGGAACGTTGGCGCGGATCCAGTCCACGATGGAATCGAGCGACGCGCCGGGCGTGAAGATCGCCTGAATGCCCGCGTCGTACAGCATTTGAAAATCCTGCTCGGGGATGATGCCGCCGCCGATCACGATGATGTCGGAGGCGTTTTTCTCCCGCAGCAGCTCCACGACGCGGGGAAACAGGACCCGATGCGCGCCCGACAGACAGCTCAGGCCCACGAGGTCCACATCTTCCTGGATCGCGGCGGCTGCGACCTGCTCCGGCGTCTGATGGCAGCCCGTGTAAATCACTTCAAATCCGGCGTCGCGGAAACAGCGCGCGAGCACCCGCGCCCCCCGGTCATGGCCGTCGAGGCCGGGTTTGGCCACCATCACCCGTATTTTTCTTTCCGACATACTCTCTCCATGATCGCAGGGAACCGACGTGTGACCTCGCGTGCCCTCGTGTGACCTTTAGGCCATCAGGGCATCCGGTTGCCGCGGCGGTTTCCTGCACAATTAAAATAATCCCGGGTCCCGATACTCCCCGTAAACGTCCCGATACACGTCGCAGATCTCCTGTTCGGTAGCGAGATTCTTGACTGCCGCGATGCAGAAAGGCATTACGTTGTTTCCGTTTCTGCAGGCGGCGCGGATGTCGGCAAGCGACTGCGCAACGGCGCGATTGTCGCGGCGCCGGCGGATGTCTTTGAGGCGGCGGATCTGTTCTTCGCCCACGCTCTCGTCGATTTCCACCAGCGGCAGGATCTGCTGATGATCGGTGACGTACTTGTTGACGCCGACCATGACCTTTTCGGCCGCATCGATCTGCCGCTGGAATTTATAAGCCGCGTCCGCAATTTCAAGCTGGGGAAATCCCTTTTCGATTGCGGCGACCATGCCGCCCATCGCGTCGATTTTTTCGATATAGTCCCAGGCCTGAGCTTCGATTTCATTCGTGAGCGTTTCGACAAAGTACGATCCGGCCAGCGGATCGATGGTGTTGGCCACGCCCGTTTCTTCGGCCAGGATCTGCTGCGTGCGCAGCGCCACCTCCACTGCGTGATCGGAGGGCAGGCAAAGCACCTCGTCGAGCGAATTGGTGTGCAGCGACTGGGTGCCTCCCAGCACCGCGGCCAGCGCCTCCACGGCGGTCCGAACGACGTTGTTGTAGGGCTGCTGCGCGGTGAGCGAACAGCCGGCGGTCTGCGTATGAAAGCGCAGCCACAGAGAACGGGGATTTTTCGCCCCGAAGCGGTCCCGCATGATTTTGGCCCACATGCGCCGCGCCGCGCGCATCTTGGCGATTTCCTCGAAAAAATCGATATGCGCGTTGAAGAAGAAGGACAGGCGCGGCGCGAAATCATCGACGTCCAGCCGCTTGCGCCGGAGGACGTCTTCGACATATTCAATGCCGTCGCGGAGCGTGAAGGCCAGTTCCTGCACGGCCGTGGCGCCCGCCTCCCGGATGTGGTAGCCGCTGATGCTGATGGGATTCCAGCGCGGAACGTATTTTGCGCCGAACTCCACCGTATCGCTGATCAGCTTGACCGACGGCTCCGGCGGGCACATGAAGGTCTTCTGCGCGATGAACTCCTTGAGCATGTCGTTCTGAATGGTGCCGCCGATTTTCTCAAGCGGCACGCCCTTGACGTCGGCCGCGGCGCAGTACATCGCCCACAGGACGGTGGCCGGCGGATTGATGGTCATGGAGGTGGTGACCTGGTCGAGCGGAATGCCGTCGACGAGGGCGAGAAAGTCTTCCAGCGTGTCGATGGCCACGCCGCACTTGCCGACTTCGCCCAAAGCGCGCGGCGAGTCGCTGTCGTAGCCCATCAGCGTCGGAAAATCGAAGGCGGTCGAAAGGCCCGTCTGGCCCTGGCGCAGAAGCATGTGCCAGCGGGTGTTGGTGTCCTGGGCGGTGCCCATGCCGGAAAACATGCGGAACGTCCAGAGCCGCCCCCGGTAGCCGGTGGCCTGGTTGCCGCGCAGATAGGGGAATTCGCCGGGCGCGCCGATGTCGCGGGCGAACTCCGTGGTTTTCATGTCTTCCGGCGTGTAGAGTCTTTGAATGTCCAGATCGGATACGGTTGAAAAACGGCTTTTCCGGTCGGGAGCCGTTTTTAAAGCCTCCCCAACCTCTGCCTGCCAGTTTTCGGAAAGCCTGCGGGATGCTTTGAGTGTTTCATCCGAGAAATACAATGTCCGTTCTCCTTAAAGGCGGCGGTTTTTGATCCGCTTAAAAAAATTTTTCTGTGGAGTATCTAACCCTGCACAGTCCTGTTGTTTTGGGGGATGCCGCAGCAGGGCCGCCGGCAAAAAGTGAGTATGGAACTAACTCCAATTGGCTGTTTTTGTCAAGGAAGATTCAAGGTTGGCGCCCGCGAGACCAAAAAAAACGCTCCGGGCCGCAGGGCCCGGAGCGTCGTAATTCGGCGCAAAACGCAATTAGATCGCTCTGACGTTTTCCGCTTCCAGGCCTTTTTTGCCCTGGATGACATCGAAAGTGACCTGCTGGCCTTCCGCCAGCGTCTTGAAGCCGCTGGACTGGATCGCGCTGAAGTGCACGAAAATGTCTTTTCCGCCCTCTTGCTCGATGAAGCCAAAACCCTTGCGTTCGTTAAACCACTTTACTTTTCCTTCTGACATCGTGTTTGTCCCCCTTTCTAAAATGTACCAAGTCGAACGATCACCAAAGTCGGAAGAAAAAAAGGCCGCCTCGTTAAAAAGGACCAGGCGGCCGACCTTGCGCTTTTCATGACACCATTCAACTTATTCCTTCGCATATTCCGTATGACCCGCGAAGTTGGGCGCACCCTAGTGGAATTGCGGACAATAGTCAAGCGTTATTTTTTCCGTATTTCTTGGACTTAATTTTTTTTTCAAAGCGTGTTAGGCTTCCAACGTGTTGACGAGAGTTGACAAACCGCTCCTGGAGGTTATTTTTTCCCAAGACCGCCGGCCGGAGATCAAAAATAGGAGAAGGAGTAACTGAATGACTGCCACCGACAACCGCCCCGCACAGTTCAGCGGGGCCGCGCGTTATGTTCTGGATGATGAACTGGCTAAAATCGTGAATATTTCAATGGCCCTGGAAATGCCGCTCTTGCTCAAGGGCGAGCCGGGCACGGGCAAGACGATGCTGGCGCATGCGATTGCCGAGTCGCTGCACATGCCGCTCATCGTTTTAAACGTGAAATCCAGCATGAAGCTGATCGACGCCCTGTACCAGTACGACACGCTCACCCGCCTCAACGACAGCCGCTTTTCCGATTCCGGGCGCGACGTGAGCAACATCGAAGACTACATCAGGATGGGCAAGATCGGCCAGGCGTTCGCCGCCGAGAGAAAAGTCGTGCTGCTCATCGACGAGATCGACAAGGCCGACACCGACTTTCAGGACGACATGCTTGACATCCTCGACCAGATGCAGTTCGACATCATCGAAATCGACCGCACCATTCGCGCCAGAATCCGGCCGGTCATCGTGATCACGTCCAACGCGAAGAAAGACCTGTCCGACCCGTTTCTGGGACGCTGCAACTTTCATCACATCGCCTTTCCCGACCGCGACATGATGCGCAAGATCATCGGCGTCCACTTTCCGGACCTGAACCGGGATCTTACCTCCGCCTGCCTGGACACCTTTTACCGCCTGCGCGACGTGCGCGGCGTCGAAAAGAAACCGGCCACGCGGGAATTGATCAACTGGATGCGCGCGCTTCAGGCCGATCCCGATTTCAACGTCAAGCAACTCAAGTCGGCCGCGATTCCCTTTCTGGGGGTGCTCTTCAAAAAGAGCGCCGACCTGTACCTGGCGGCGCACCAGTAAAGGACGGGATCATGTTCGTCAATTTTTTCTATACGCTGCGCGACAAGGGGATTCCCGTGACGCCCACGTCCTTTCTGCGCCTGCAGAAGGCCCTGGGGATGGGGCTGATCGCCTCGCTGGACGATTTCTACAGCGCGGCGCGCAGCCTGCTCGTCAAAAGCGAGCGCTACTTCGACACCTACGACCAGGTGTTCGCCGTGGCCTTCCGCGGCATGCCCGAGGAGGAGCCCACCGACGCGGAGCTCTCCGATCTGGTCAAGGCGATGCTTTCCGACTGGCTTAAGGATCCGGGCGACGTGGCGCGGGCCCTGGGGCTATCCGAAGAACAGGTGAAGCGGATGACGCCCGAGGAGCTGGTGCAGCATTTTCTGAAGCGCCTCAAGGAGCAGACGGAGGCGCATCACGGCGGCAATAAATGGATCGGGACGCACGGGACGTCGCCTACGGGGCACTCCGGCGATCATCCGGGCGGCATGCGCGTGGGCGGCGAGTCGCGCAACAAATCCGCCATCAAGGTGGCCATGGAGCGCCGCTACCGCGACTATTCGCAGTCCGGCCCCATCACGGCCTCGCAGATGGGCGAAGCGCTCAAAAGACTCAAGCATCTTCAGCCCGCCGGCCCCAAGGATATCGTCAACGTCGCGGAAACGATCCGCCAGACCATGCGCAATGCGGGAGAAATCGAAATCGTCTTCGACCGGCGCCTGGCCGACCGCCTGAAGGTGAAGCTGCTCATCGACAACGGCGGCTGGTCCATGGATCCCTACGTGTCCATCGTGCAGGCCCTTTTCCATTACGCGCAGTTTCAGTTCAAGGAGCTGGAAATCTACTACTTTCACAATACGATTTACTCCAAGGTCTGGCTCGATCCGCACCGCTACAAGCGGCCGGTGCCCCTCGACGACCTGATGCGCTCGGATCCGGAAACGAGGCTGATCCTTGTCGGAGACGCGTCCATGGCGCCCTACGAGCTGGTCGATCCGCGCGGCGCGATTTATGTGGGTCAGAACGAATCGCGCCCGTCGCTGGATTACCTCAAGTTCCTGGCCAATACGTTCCGGCACTGCGTCTGGCTCAATCCGGTGGATCGGGACTCCTGGTTTTACACCTGGACCGTCAAGCAGATTGCCGGTGTTTTTCCCATGTTCGAACTCTCGCTTGACGGACTGGAGAAGGCGGTGCACCATTTGATGACCCGCAATTGAAGAGGAGGAGGATTTATGCAAAAGAAGCTTTTTTTTGTTTTCGTCGCCGTCGGGATTTTCGCCTTCCTGACAGCCGCGTCCGCGTCGCCCTTGCAGCCGCCGCAGCCGGGCCAGTCGCTGCCCGAGATGAAACTGCCGAAACCTGCGGAAGGAAAGGACCTCCGGTATCTGGGCCTTTCCGGCTCCGGAACCTTCACCGTGGATCAGATCAAAACGCAGGCGGTGATTCTTCAGGTTTTCAGCATGTACTGTCCCTACTGTCAGAAGGACGCTCCCAACATGAACCGGTTTTTCGGACTCATTGAAAACAATCCCGGTCTGAAGGGAAAAATCAAGATTCTGGGCGTCGGCGCGGGAAATTCAACGTTTGAAGTCAATACTTTCAAAAAAAAGTACCAGGTGCCGTTTCCGCTGGTTCCGGATGCGGATTTCAGCGTGCACAAGCTTCTGGGTGAAGTCCGCACGCCGTATTTCATCGTCGTGAAATTAAACGGTTCCAAAAAGGCGGAGGTGGTGTATTCCCGTCTGGGCGCGCATGAGAATATCGAAGCGTTTCTCGCGGATGTCGTCAGGCTTGCGAATGTTCAATAGGAGGGGATTATGAAAAAATACGTTTTCCTTCTTCCGTTGCTTTTCGTTTTGACCGCCTCCGGCGCGTCGGCCCTGTCCGACGTTTACAAGGAAAATATCTACCAGGTGGGCAAGCTCAAACCGGTGGACAGTGTTTTGAAAGTCAAAGTCGGCCAGAAAGCACCGGTCTTCACTCTGCCGGCCGTAAGCGGCAAAAAGGTTTCGCTGGCGGATTACCGCGGGAAAAAGAACGTGGTGCTGTCGTTTGTGCCCGCCGCCTGGACGCCGGTTTGTTCCGACCAGTGGCCGGGGTACAACATCGTTCAGGACCTGTTTGGCGAGCACGATGCGGTGCTCTTGGGGATTTCGGTGGACAATATTCCGACGCTTCATTCCTGGACCCGCCAGATGGGCGATTTATGGTTCGACGTGCTGTCCGACTTCTGGCCGCACGGCGCGGTGGCCTCCCGTTACGGCATTTTGCGTTCCGACGGCACGGCCGAACGCGCCATTATCGTCATCGACAAAAAAGGCATTCTCCGGTACATCGATGTGCACGACGTCAACGAACGGCCGCCGCTGGAATCGATCGTCCGCGAGCTGGAAAAATTGCCGAAGTGATGCGCTCCGCAGTGTTCCGGCGGGGGTATGGCGGGGAAAGCAATGATCAGGGATCCGTAATTTTCCTTGACAGAAAAAATCAATTGCGGTACGGAATGTGACCGTAAGTCATGAGTTCCTGCTAGCGATTGTTTTCCAGTATTTACGTTGATTTGCTGAAAAAGAGGTCTTGCCGGAGCTAAACAAAGACCAAACGGCGGAAATTCACACGCGGGCAGGCATAACGCTTCAACAGCCTCATCCGCCGGAGAAGCGGGGAATTTTTCTTGACTGGTCTTCATCTTAAAGGAGAGGAGAAACTAGCCTTGAGCTCGGAAGAAAGAAGAAGAAAAGAAAAGGAAAATCGGAAAAATTCGATTCTCAAAGCCGCCCGTAAGCTGTTCTTCGAGCGCGGATTCAAATCGGTCACGGTCGATCTCATCGCCGCCAAAGCGGAAGTGAGCAAGGGCTCCATCTATCTTTACTTTGACAGCAAGGAAGAAATCTACACGCAAATCCTGATTTCCGCGAACATTGAACGCCATAAATTAGTGGAGAATTTTGTAAAGCAGGAAGGAACGGCGGCCGATCTTCTGCTGGCCTTTGCCAGCGATTACGTGGATTTTTTTCTGGAGAACAACGAGCTTTTCCGGATTCTGATGACGTTCATGCTGCATTCGGAAAACATGAATCTGACCGAAGACCAGAACACCCAGCTGATTCACACCACGAACGAGAATATCCGGACGATTTCCGAGATCCTCCAGAAGGGTGTCGACGCGGGAGATTTTATTCCGACACTCGACGTCCGCCAGGTGCAAAATGCAATCTGGGGGCTGCTCAACGGCATCATTTCTCTGTACATCTATACGGGAGCGCCGGATAAACGCGCCGAACGGATTCATTCGACGGTGCGTGACAGCCTGAAGTTTTTCACTCAGGGTATTTCCGTCCAGCGCAGTTGACGCGGGCGGATTATTTTCCGTTCCTCCTCAGCAGCTTTTGAAAATCCTGATCTGCACTGTGCAGCAGTTTTTCCACGTCTTTTTCGAGCCGCTCGAAGCGCTCGATGAGCGCCCGTGCCTGGTCGGTGAGCTGCATGGATTTATCCTTCGCGCCCGTTTCCACCAGTTTCATGCCCATACGTTCTTCAGACGCTTTCAACCTTCCCCAGGCCGCCCGGTAAGACATTTCCAGCTTTTTGGCCGCTGCATTGAGGCTGCGCTGTTCGTCGATTGCTTTGAGGATGTCGTCCCGGCCACGGCCAAAAATCACTTTACCGTCTTTTTCGATCCAGACTTTATGCTTGATTTCCATCGCGGAGCGTCCTTTCCGACCGTGTCGGATGAATTTTTTCCCCTTATAGAAACGTTGAAGGCCAAAAGTCAATGAAATTCATCGGCATTGCCGCCGGCCCGGCAAATTATGCTTTATATAACATATTGACATTCTTGTGACTTTCGGTCATGGTATGCCACGTTTGACATAGATCAAAACTGACACAGGTACCGGGAGGAAATTTATGCAGATTACAAGAAGAGGGTTTTTAACCATGACCGGCGCCATCGGAGGCGGGGTTGCCCTGTCGAGTCTGGGGCTCAACCTGAATCCAACCCGGGCATATGCCGACGAACTGAGCAAGATGGATCGCATCAAGATTGCCAGGCAGGTGACGACAATTTGTTGTTACTGCTCCGTCGGCTGCGGTCTGGTCTGTAGCGTGGACAAGGCTACAGGCAAAATTTTCAACATTGAAGGCGACGCGGATCATCCCATCAATGAGGGATCGCTGTGCGCCAAAGGCGCAGGCTTTTTCGATCTGACGGAAGCCAACAAGCACCGTTTGACCAAGGTGCTCTATCGGAAGCCTTACGGAACGGAGTGGGAAGAGAAGGACTGGGACTTTGCGCTTTCGCGGATTGCCCGTCTGGTCAAGGACACGCGTGATAAGAATTTTATAAAGAGAAATGACAAGGGCGAACTGGTCAACCGCTGCGAGGCGATCGGCCACTACGGCAGTTCCAACGTGGACAACGAAGAATGCTGGATCATGAGCGTCAAGTCCCGCGCGCTGGGGCTGGTCTACATAGACCATCAGGCCAGGGTCTGACACAGTCCCTCTGTAGCGGCTCTGGGAGAGTCGTTCGGACGCGGTTCCATGACGAACCACTACTGTGATTTGAAGAATGCCGATGTTATCCTGATTATGGGCAGCAATGCCGCCGAGCATCACCCCATCGCCTTCAAGTGGATTTTGAGAGCGAAAGAAAAAGGCGCAACAATCATTCATGTTGATCCCCGCTATACCAGAACGTCCGCCCGCTGCGATTTCCATGTGCCGCTGCGTTCCGGCACGGACATCGCCTTCCTGGGCGGGATGATCCATTACATTCTGGAAAACAAGAAGTTCTTTAAGGATTATGTCCTCAATTACACCAACGCGTCGTTCATTGTGGACAACGGTTTTAATTTCAAGGACGGTTTGTTTTCCGGTTATGATCCCAAGAAAAGAAAGTACGATAAAGCCACCTGGGTCTTCGATAAAGACGGAAAAGGCATTCCTCAGAGGGATATGAGCCTTACGCATCCGCGCTCAGTGTTTCAATTGCTCAAAAAGCATTACTCGCGTTACACGCTGGATAAAGTTTCCAGCATCACGGGCGTGTCCAAAGAAAACCTGCTTAAGGTTTATGAAATCTACGCTTCCACCGGCGTGCCGGACAAGGCGGGAACGGAATGCTACGCTCTGGGCTGGACCCACCATACCACCGGCAGCCAGAACATCCGCACGATGTCGATTATTCAGCTGCTCCTGGGCAATATGGGCATCGCGGGAGGCGGCATCAACGCGCTGCGCGGCGAACCCAACGTTCAGGGTTCGACCGACCATTGCATTTTATACGGCAATCTGCCCGGCTATCTGAAGATGCTTTCCGCGTCACTGGATACATTGGACAAATATCTGCACAAATACACGCCGGAATCGAAAGATCCCCAGTCGGCCAACTATTATTCGAACTATCCGAAGTTTTTTGTCAGTTTCCTGAAATCTCTTTGGGAAGACAAGGCGACAAAGGAAAATGCATTCGGTTACTCCTGGCTGCCCAAAATGGACGACGGGAAACACTATTCCACCATGCACATGTTTGACGCGATGTATGCCGGAAAGGTGAAGGGATATTTCTGCGTTGGCGCGGATACGGCGGTGAGCACACCGAATTCCAATAAAGTCCGCAAGGCGATGGAAAATCTGGACTGGCTGGTCGGTGAAAATATTTTCAACAACGAAACCTACGAATTCTGGAGAGGCCCCGGCGTTGATCCCACCAAAATCAAGACGGAATGTTTCCTTCTGCCCGCTGCCGCAACGATGGAGAAGGAAGGATCGCAGAGCAATTCCGGCCGCTGGGTGCAGTGGAAATACAAGGCTGCGGAAGCCCCCGGCGACGCGCTTCCCGTGGGTGAAATCGAAATCAAGATCATGGCAGCCGTCAAGAAACTGTATGAAAAAGAAGGCGGTCCCAATGCCGAAGCCATTGTCAATCTCAAGTGGGATTATTTAGACAGTAAAGGGCACTTTGATGTGATTAAAGTGGCCAAACGGATCAACGGTGTTTTCCTGGAAGATACGGTGATTGAAGACAAGGCGAAAGGTACGAAAACCGAGTTCAAGAAAGGTCAACTGGTTCCGGGCTTTGGCAATCTCCAGGCTGACGGCAAAACGGCCTGCGGCAACTGGTGCATCTCCGGTAGTTACACGGCGGACGGCATCAACAAGATGGCGTCTCGGGGGAAGGAAGATCCGACGGGTCTCGGGCTATTCCCCAACTGGTCGTTTGCCTGGCCGGTTAACCGCCGCATTCTCTATAACCGCGCCTCCTGCGATGTGAACGGCAAGCCCTATAATCCCAAACGCAAGCTTCTGGAATGGACGGGAGACAAGTGGGTGGGCGACGTGCCGGACGGCCCCTGGCCGCCACAGGCGGACAGAGCGAAAGGAAAATATCCCTTCATTATGCAGAGAGACGGTCTGGGCGCTCTGTTCGGACCCGGCATGGCTGAAGGCCCCTTCCCCGAGCATTACGAACCGCTGGAAGGACCACTGGAGAAAAATTTATTGTCTTCGCAGCGTATGAATCCGGCGGCGGAAATCTTTAAAAGTGACATGGATAAAGTGGCCAACGCCAGCGAGAAGTTTCCCTATGTCTGCACAACATACTCCTGCACGGAGCACTGGTGCACCGGCGCATTAACCCGCTGGCAGGCGTGGCTCCTGGAAATGCAGCCGGAACTTTACGTGGAGATTGGTGAGAAACTCGCCAGGGAAAAAGGCATTAAAAACGGCGAGCGGATCAAGGTTTCCTCCATACGCGGTGAAGCTCCCTGTATTGCCATGGTGACCAAGCGCTTCAAACCGTTCACCGTTGATGGAAAAGAAGTTCATCAGGTCGGCATGCCCTTCAATTACGGCTGGCTTTTCCCCAAGGACAGCGGAAGCGACAGCACGAATATGTTAACCCCAACCGTTGGCGACGCGAACACCTTCTGCCCCGAATACAAGGCGTTCATGGTCAACGTGGAAAAGTTGTAGGAGGAAGGCGACCATGAATAAACAACCTGAACTCGTAAAGTTGATCGACACCACGCTTTGCACCGCCTGCCGCGGCTGCCAGGTGGCCTGCAAGCAGTGGAATGAACTGCCGGGATTTCGAACCAAGCAGTTGGGCACCTACCAGAATCCGCCGGATTTGCAGTGGAACACCTGGACGCTGATCCGCTTCCAGGAATATGAAGACAAAGCCGGCAACTTTCAGTGGATTTTCCGCAAGGACGGCTGCATGCACTGCACCGATGCCGCCTGTGTAAAAGTTTGTCCCAGCGGATCGCTGTACTACACACCGCTGAAAACCGTCGGGATTTCTCACGAAAAGTGCATCGGTTGCAAGGAGTGCGTGGCGGCCTGTCCGTTCCACATTCCCAAGTATGACGCAAAGACCGACAAAGTTTACAAATGCGATTTGTGTTATTCCCGTATTCGCGAAAGCCAGGCGCCGGCGTGCGTCAAGTCCTGTCCGACCGGCGCCCTTACCATCGGTGAGAAAGACGCGATGATCAAAAAAGCCTATGCCCGGGTAAAGGAACTGGGCGGCGACGCCAATGTTTACGGAGACAAGTTTGTGGACGGTACGCACGTCATTTATGTCCTGCAATTCAAACCGGAAGTTTACGATGAATTGCCAGTAAAGCCGAGTGTGCCCCTGTCCGTGATCGTCTGGAAAGACCTGCTCAAGCCGTTGAGTTTACTG
>DBPV01000031.1:6618-10817 GCA_002304995.1 Syntrophaceae bacterium UBA1411 | reverse complement strand
AAACCGGCCGCTTTATTTTGCTTCAACGGCATGAAACGGGTGCAGGCGGCCCGCGCCGAAAAAAATCTCCCGCTGTTCAGCACGATGGAAGAGGCGGTGCGGGCGCTGGTGGTGTCGCACCAGCAGTTTCACTATTTGCAGAAAAAGGAGAAAAAACGTGGATCAGCTCATTAAACAGGCCGTCCGGCGCGGCCAGAAAACGCTTTCGGAATATGACTCCAAACAGGTGCTCGGCGCGGTCGGCCTTCCGATTACGCAGGAAAAACTCGCCCAGTCCCAGGAAGAGGCGGTGCTCGCCGCTTCGGAAATCGGCTACCCCGTCGTGCTCAAGGGCTGCTCGGACAAGGCAACCCATAAAACGGAAATGGGCCTGGTCAAGCTCGGCCTGAAAGACGCAGCGGAGGTCGCCTCTGCCTACGCCGAAATCGTGGACCGGGCGGCCGGTCTCGACGGCGTCCTGGTGCAGGAAATGGTTTCGGGGAGCCGGGAATTCGTTCTGGGGCTCACCCGCGATCCGCAGTTCGGCCCCTGCGTCATGTTCGGCGTGGGCGGCGTTTTCACGGAAGCGATCCGGGACGTCACGTTCCGCGTGGCGCCCCTGACTGTGGAGGACGCGGAGGAAATGCTCGATGAAATCCGCCTGGCGAAGCTCCTCGACGCTTTCCGCGGCAGCCCCGCCGTGAACCGCCGGGCGCTGGCCGACGCGCTGGTGGAAATCGGAAAGCTCGGCTGCCGCCTCAACGAAATCGCTGAAATCGACATCAATCCGGTCATCATCCGCGGCAGCCAGCCGGTGATCGTCGACGCGCTCGTGGTTTTAAACGGCCGCAAGCCCTGAAGCCGCAGGTCCGGTTGTTTGGGCCCGGACGCGGACGCAGGGAAGCGCCGCGCCCGGCCGGTACTTCTGTCGATAACAGGTGGAATTCCGGGCGGCCGTGAAAAAATAGTTGTCCGCTATTGAAAAACATTCTTCTGTTGGAGTAAGATGCTCCCATTAAATTTCGACAGAAAGGAGCGTGGCATGAAAAATATCTGTTTTGCTTTATTTCTCCTGGTGTGTCTGGTCATGGTCGGCTGTCAGCCGGCAGTTGTAACATCCGTCAAATGGGACTCCGGCCTTGCGGGCGACAAGGCCCAGACGCGGTGTGAACGCGTGGACATGCGGTCTCAGTCGGAAATGGACGCCGTCTTTAAGAAATTCGACGGCTGGAAAGTCATCTACATCTCCGAATACACGACGGGCAATAAGGTCGGCACGGACGGGGTGGTTTGTTTTGAGCGGATGAAATAACGCCTCCGCCGTTTCTTCGTTTGAAAGCACTTGTATGGAGCGAGCCGCCGTTTTTAGCAACGGCGGCTTTTTTGTTTCAACCGGATATGGATTCAAGCGCTTTTCGTCTCTCACAGGCGCCGGTTGACAGACGGGGAGCGCCTTGCTAAGATTCCGCATCTCTTAACGGAGCGCCCCATCATGAAGTGGACCGGAAAAAAAGTCGGCCTGGCGCTGGGCGGCGGCGGCGTCCGCGGGCTGGCGCACATCGGAGTTCTCAACGTCCTCGAAGAGGAGGAAATCGCCGTTGACCTGATCGTGGGAACCAGCGCCGGCGCGCTCGTCGGCGGCGCTTACGCCTCGGGCATGACCACAAAGGAAATCACGGCCAAGGTGACCGCCTATCTGAAAAGCCCCGAGTTTGCCGAATCGGCCATCAAGTCCATCGGCATGACGTTTTCGCCCGGCCCCAAAACGCTGCTGCAGAAAATGCAGATTTTCACCAAAAACCAGTACTACCTGATCCGCGCGCTCATCAGCCCGTCCATCCTGCCCGCCGAGGATTTCCAGTCGCTGATCAATTACCTGCTTCCCGACATCGACATCCGCCACATGCGCATTCCCTTTGCCGCCGTCACAACGGATCTGATCACCGGCCGGCAGGTGGTGCTGAGCGAAGGATCGTTGCGCCAGGCGGTGCTGGCGAGCAGTTCCGTTCCCGGCGCAGTGGAGCCCACACGGATGGGCGAATGGCTGCTGGCCGACGGCGGCGTCACCAGCCTCGTTCCCGTTCACGCCGCGCGCAACGCGGGCGCGGACGTCGTCATCGCCGTCATGGTGGACCGCGAACTGCCGCCGGACGTCAGCATCGAAACGGCCAGGGACGTCCTTTACCGGGCGGGTGAAATCACGGCCAATGCCCTGGAAGAAACGGAGTTGAAAAACGCGGACGTCGTCATCCGCCCCGCCGTGGGCAATCTGCACTGGACGGACTTCAGCCGCGCTTCCGACCTGGTGCGGATCGGCGAGGAAGCCGCCCGCAAGTCCCTGGAGAGCATTCACGAATCACTGCCCCTCGGCCGTCGCCTTGCCCGCTTCACCCGGCGCCTTCTTGCTCAAGCGAAGAAAAATCCGCCCGGCGCCTAGCGCTCGTCTCGCAGCCGCAGCGGGCTTCCCGGTGTTTCCGGCGGAAGTCTCCGCACGGAACCGTCCCGACGCAGGTAAACAGCCGGTCGGGCATCCCCTTCATCTTTCGCACGCGCGTCGATGCGCGCCGCCGCGTCTTCGGCCGTGACGGACAAAAGAAACGTTTCCAGGACCCGCGCAAAGTCTCCGAGCTGACCGCGGACCCGTCCGGGAAAGTTCCGGGCCAGAAAAGAGAAGTTGTCTCTGGGCGTGTGAATAATCTCTCCGAATTTTTCGGTTTGCAGGGAGCCGTCCAAATCCCCGATCTCCCAGTTGGTGGCTTCGCAGTACAGATAGTCGATGCCCGCCTGCCGGAAAGGCGCATGGTCGCTCCAGTCCCCGGCCGTGCCCGCAGGATAGTGAGGATTCCAGCCGGGATTTGTTTTCAGGTCGATTCCCAGCTGCGCGGCGATGTCCAGCGCCTGCTGTCTCATCCAGCCTGCCTCTCCTTCCCCGCCGTAAACGTAGATCATGTCGCCGCAGGCGAGCGTATCGAGATTGATCATTCCCACCGTTTTGCCGATTTCGGCTTCGGACATGCCTGCAACATAAAAGCGGGAACCGATAAACCCCGGCTCCTCGGCCCCGAAAACGATAAAGCGGACGGTACAGGGCGGGCGGCTGTTGCGAAGCCGCCCGGCCAGGGCGAGCAACAATCCCACGCCCGATGCGTTGTCGGCAAACCCCCGGCCGACGTCCACGGAGTCGTAATGCGCGCCGACGATGATTTCCAGGGGCGAGTCTCCCGGCAGCACCGCAATGACGTTGCCCGAAAAAACAACCCCGCCTCCCTCTTCAGCAAAGCCAAACGGCTGAACGGCCGGCTCGTAGCCCATGGCGAGAAAGGTCTGCCGGACATAGTCGAGCGCCTTTGCTTCGTTTGGCGTTCCCGTGACTCTCTGCCCGATCGCTTCCGAAAGATGAAGCATGTGCGCCAGGGCGCGGTCGGCCACAGCAGATGGACGGTCCGGTTCGCCGCAGGAAGCCATCCATAAAACCGCCAGCGCCGCGAGCATCAGACGGCCGGCCGCCCGGCGTACTATTTTTGCGTTTTGCAAGTCCATTCCGATCCTTTTCAAGTAAGGATTTCCTTTTTTGCGGGCCGCCCCAGGCAACGGCTTTTGACGGGCGCCGTTTGTCACCGGCTCGTCAGAACAACCGTCGCGGCGATGCCGCCGGACGCTTCATCCGCGGCTCCGGAGCTTTCAACGGCCGGCCCGATTTTCCCGAGGGCGGCGCGGACGGTTTTCCATTTTTCCGCGGACAGATCGGCGGAAACGGCCATTCCCTCTCCTCCCGGACGCTGCGTAATGTTTCGGGCGCCCGCCTGACGGAAAATCTTTTCCACGTCCGCCGCCGCGGCAGCGGGATTTTCCACACGAAGGGTCAGCCGGACCGGAGAGGGCAAAACGGCCGCCGGTGCGGCCGGCACCCGGTCCGGACTTCTTTCCCGCATTTCGCTTCTCTTTTCGCCGGAACCGATACCCTTCTGCCCGGCGGAAAAAATATCGAGAGCCTTGTCTTTCCCCGTTTCCACGGCCTCCGGAATCGCGGCGGGGACGGGGGCGGCGGCCGGCGCCGCGACATCGGCAAGATTTTCCGCAGAAACGGCTTTGCTGCCTTCTTCCGGCCGCGGCAAAGCAGGCGCTTTTTTCCGCGGCGCGGGCGCTTCTTTTTTTGCGCTTTCCGGCGGCGGAGCGGGGACCGTCTGTCGCATCGTTTCCAGTGCGGCGGGCGGCGGCGC
>DBPV01000031.1:0-6571 GCA_002304995.1 Syntrophaceae bacterium UBA1411 | reverse complement strand
GCGCCATGATTTTCTGTTCGAACCAGGGCGGCAGGGCCGCCTCGGGCAGTCCGCGCACCAGCGCGGCCGCCTTGCGCAAATCCGCCAGCTCGCGAAAACAGGCGTCGCAGTGCGCCAGATGCTCCTCCACCAATCGCTTTTCCGCGTCGGACAAAACGCCCTCCTCGTAAAGCGGCAGAAGATTTTCAATGTCGGAACAGGTTTTCATAGCGTCCCCATGGCTTTTTTCAGGCAGTCCTTCATCGCCAGCCGCGCGCGGGCCAGCCGGGATTTCACCGTGCCTTCCGGTATCTTCAGAACCTCGCGGATTTCACCGTAAGAAAAGCCCCGGACATCGCGCAGCACCAGGACTTCCCGCTGGTCTTCCTCCAGCGCCGCCAGGCATTTTTCCACCTGGGCGTTGATCTCGCGCTCTTCCAGCGCCCGCTCCGGGTCGTTTGCATCGGAAAACGCAGAGCAGGCAAGGCCCGCGCACCCGCCGCCTTCCGCTTCGTCAGGCGGCCCGCTTTCGCGCCCGGACAGGATCCGGATCTTTTTGAGCCTGTTTTTCGCGCAGTTTACCACGATCCGGTACAGCCAGGTCGAAAACGCCGCGTCGGCCCGAAAGCTGCCGAGCGAGCGGTAAGCGGCCAAAAACGCCTCCTGGGTCACGTCGCACGCTTCGTCGTAATCGCCAAGCAGGCGGCAGGCGACCGTGAGCATTTTGGACGAGTGCCGCCGCACCAGGACGGCAAACGCCTCCGGATCGCCCTTCCGGCAGGCCGCAACGTACGCCGCATCGTCGTCGGCGGACGTTTTTTTTTCGCCTTCTTCCCTTTTAGACAACCAGCGCAAGGTTTTTGTTCCCCTTATTCTTCACCGGATGGAAATGTTTACCACAACCGGCCCGTTCGTTCATGATTTTTTTGCGCAAATCACCCCCGCCCTGCAGGCGCGCCCGGGAAATTTTCTTTGACTTTTGCACGGTTTTTTTTCTATAATCCGTCCATCGCAAAAGAATCTCCTTCTCATTCATTCCTTACGTCAAGAAACGGCCAGGCTAAAAATACCGAAGGGGTATGGCCATGGAACGACTGCATTACCTCGATTTCGATATCAAGATCACGCCGGAGGGCGGGAAATACCGGGCCTTTGTTTTGCGCTCGCCCGCCGGAGAAGCGTCCGCCGTCTTCAGCCTGCCTTTTTCGCAAGACAGGCTGGAGCTCTTCATCGTTTGCGCCGTCGCGGCAGCGCTGATCCTCCTGTATATCCACCTCACGCCGGAGAGGCCGACGATCACGCCCCGTCCCTTCCCGAGGCCGCAGGCGGAAGAGACAGACGCTGTCGGGCAAATCCGGAACCTCGCCGAACAAGGCGACGCGGACGCCCAGTTGCGTCTGGGAACTCTTTATGCCCGGGGGGAGACCGTGGCAAAAAACGACAGGGAAGCGCTCAAATGGTTCATGAGGTCCGCCCGGCAGAGCAACAGCCAGGCCCAGTACCAGGTGGGGCTGATGTACGCCGCCGGGCGCGGCGTGGCGCAAAATGACGCGGAAGCCGTCCGCTGGTTTCGCCGGGCGGCAACACAGGGCTATCTTCCCGCGCAGCAGGCTTTGCAGCGCCGGGGCCTCACCTGGTAGGGAAGAAGATGAAGGAGGGAAAAATGAAACAACCGGATTTTCAACCGCCGGCCGGTCTTGACCGGGTGGTCGGCCATTTTCTGCCCGGCGGCATTGCAACGGATTTCATCTGCCTTCCCGCCTCCTTCACAGCAGGGGAAACGCTTGTCCTTTTCGAAAACCGCCGCACCAGCGCCGTGGTCATCCGGCGGGTCGTTGCCGGCCGGCCGCTGTTTTATCTTTTGCGCCGTGACGAACTGGAGACGGCCCTCACCGGCGCACATCTTGACGAAACACTGGAGGCGGCGCTTCACCTGCACGAGAGCAATTCCTGCCCGGAGCTTCCCGCGGCGCTGGCCGGAAGGGCAATGAGAAGAGGAATTGCCGAACGGACCGTCATCACCGATGAAGGCAGAGTGGTCGGGTATTGGGGTCTTGCCCGCCCCGCAGCCGCCGTAAAAAAACTCCGCCGCGGCATTCCTCCCGGACCGGCTGTTGATTTCCCCCTGCACCTGTCGGTTGAAAAAGCGCCCGTCAAAAAAATGGGCGGCCGGCGCGGAACCCTCGCGCCCGCGCCGGCCGGCCCGACGATACCGGAAACCGGCGCGCTCCCTGTTTCCATGCCGGTGAAAACCGCGAAAAAGAAGGGCGCCGCGCCAGGCACTCCCAAACCGGCCGCCCCCGCGGTATCCGGCGCTCTCGAAACTCCGTTGCCCTGCTTTTTCGGCGCTGAGATGCCCGAAGAGATAGAGGTCGGCAAATCCCGGCAGGTCGAAGTCACGATCTCCCGCGAAGCCATCGGTCTCGCTTCCGGAGAAACCTCCCGGGAAGCAGCCGCCCCCCTGCCGGCACTCCCCGGTCAAATCCTCACCGTCCGCCTCATTCCCAAGAAAAACATTGCCGTCATCGGCCAGGCGCGGGCCGACGTCAGCGCGCCCCTGCCGGGCGAACCGTCTTGCACACTGTTTTTCGAGGTTCAGTCCGGCTCTCCGGGCGCCTGTGAGTTATGGGTCGCGTTCTGCCGGGGACCTCTGTCCCTGGTGACGCTCAAACTCAAGCCGCAGACGGTGGCCGGAAAGCCGCAGGAGGAAGGCGCACGGCTCAGAGCCGGAAGCGAAGCGACGCCGCCTCCCGGTCCGCCCGCGCGCATCAACATCATGCGGGTTTACCTCGGGGAAAACGGCGGCAAAATCCGCTACCGTTACACGTTGTGGCTCGACGCGCTGGGCGTGGACCAGGAATACGAATCGCCCGAGTTCGCAGGCGACATCAAGACGATTTTGCAGCCCTACATGAATTTGTTCGACCAGGTGGAAACGGCCGATAAAACGGACTTCGAGCAGCTGCAAATCGAACTGCGCAGCATCGGCGCAAGGCTTTTCCAGACGCTTTTTCCGTCGGATCTGCAAAGCGTCTTTTGGGAAAACCGCGACCGGATCACGCACCTGAAGTTGTACTGCGAGGAGCCCTACATTCCCTGGGAAATTCTGCACGTGTGCGAGCCGGGCAAATCCCTGCCTTCCGAAACGCGCTTTCTGGGGCAGATGGGGCTCGTGCGCTGGCTTTACGGCCATACCGCCCCGACCGAACTCCGGGTGCGGCCCGGCCGCGCCTGGTACGTTGCGCCTTCCTATCCCGGCCACGAACTGGCGAGCGCAAAAAAAGAAGGAATCCTTTTGAAAAAACTCTTTGACGCCAAACCGGTCACGCCCGCCACACGCCCGGAAGTGACCAAACTGCTGGGCGCGGAAGGGCCCTTTGACCTTTTCCATTTCGCGGGACACGGAGAGGCGTCCGAAACGGCCATTACAGAAGGCCGCCTCGAACTCGATCCGGCCGGCGCGGATCAAGGCGGACGGCTTCGCGATCTGACGCCCGATATCGTCGCCGGTCTCTGCCGGCTCAAGGCGCAAGACGGCACGCGGCCCATTGTGGTTCTCAATTCCTGCCGCGCAGGAAAAACGGGCTACCAGCTCACCGGCCTGGGCGGATTCGCTCCCGCCTTTCTCGAGCGGGAAGCCGCCGTATTCGTCGGCGCGCTCTGGATGATCGGCGACGCGCCGGCCCTCACCTTCGTCCAGGCTTTTTACCAGGCGCTCTGTTCGGGGAAAGTCGTCGCGGAAGCGGTCAGTGCCGGAAGGGCAGCGGCCTTCAAGGCCGGCGACGCCACTTATCTGGCGTACGTCGTCTATGCCGATCCCTTTGCGCGCCTCGTTGCCTAGCAGCCGCCTAAAGCGGCATTTTTCCTTTATCGGTTTTCCGGTCATTTCAAACGAAAGGAGCGGCATCATGTCTTCAAGACAGATTCTCGACATTCACTGCCATCTGTTCAACGCCCGGTTCGCGGTTATGGAACTGGCCGCGGCGACCTGGAATCATCTGCAGGGCGATTATCCCCACGCCGGAGGCGCAAAAAAGAAAAGAACGGCCCGGGGAATTTTCGAAGCGCTGGAAGGAGTCAGGGATTATGCCGCCTGGATCGCCCGTCTGGCGGCGACGGCGGTCTCCGACTGTGAAAGCCTCTATCAGGCAAGCCTCCGCAACTTTGCCGCAAGCCGGCTGGGGAAAAACGCGCAGCTTTTCATGGCGCCGCTTATGATGGACATTTACTTTGCGCTTTCCGACAACGCCGATGAAGAGGCGGCGGGCCGCGGCAGGCGGGCCGCGCCGCAAGCGCAGGCCTTTGCCATCCCCGCCGCCCGGCGCAAGGACTTCGACGTCCATTTCGAGGCGGTCAGAAAACTGATCCTCGCCGAAATGGAAACGGCGCCGAAAGCTCTCCGCCGGTCCGCGTCTGATCAGGCGCTGGCGGCCGTTTTTGACGACGCCAAAAAAGAACTGCTGGCCCCACCCCCCAAAACCCGCCGGGGCGCGGATCCCTACGCGGGCATTGAAATGTCGCCCGGCTACCGGCGGCACCTGCACGATCTGGAAGCGCTGGCCGTAAAATATCCCGGACAGGTCTTTCCGTTTCTGGCCGCAGACCCCCGGCGCGCCGGCATGCTTAAACTCGTCAAAATGAAAGTGAAAGCAGGCCGGGGCCTTTTCAAAGGCATCAAGCTCTATCCGCCGCTGGGCTACCTGCCCACGCATCCGAACCTCGCGCCGGTCTTCGACTACTGCGAGCAGCACGGCATTCCCGTCACGCTGCACTGCTCGCCGGGCGGCCTGAACAATTTCCGGACGAAGAACTACGTCCGCAGTTGGGCCGAGGAAAGCGGCTGGCAGGATTTCGGCCGGATCACCGGCAACAAGAGCGCCTTCTACACGGCGCCGGAAAAATGGCTGCCCGTCCTCGACCGCTGGAAAAAGCTGCGCATCAATTTCGCCCATCTGGGCGGCGGCGATCAGCTCGGCGAAAACAAGAGAGAGTGGATGAACCGGATCATCTACCTGGTCAAGACCTACGACAACGTATACACCGATGTTTCCTATCACGCGCGCGAGAATCTGCCCGGCGAGCTTCTGAAGGTCATCGGTGAAAATCCCCGCCTGGCCGACAAGCTGATGTTCGGCACGGATTACATCATGATCATGCTGGATCCCAAGCTGGGCGGCCTCACGCGGTACTTCGACCACTTTGAAAAATTTCCGGATCCGCTGCTTTGCACAAATGCGAAACGGTTTTTGAACATCGCCGACGGCGTCTAGCGGTCTTGTCTCTCAAAGCGGCGGTTTGTCCGCCGGCGAATCGGTCTTTGAATCATGCGCCGTCAGGAAAGATCGGGAAACGCCTTGCGGTATTCCCGGATCAGCGCTTTTTTCGGAAGACCGACGTCGACAATATCCCAGGGCAGGATCTCGTCGGGCTTTTTGGGCCGGTAGACGTAGAAGTCGGGGTTGATGTTGATTTCGCGGAGCGCTTTCAGCCAATGGCCGCCGCGGCGATGGACGGCCAGAAGAATGTCGCCCACGCGCCGGTCGCCCAGCGACAGAAGCGCCTGCACGAAGTTCCACTTGGGCACGTCGGCCAGGACGGTGATCTGCCGGTCCCGGCGAAAGGCGGAGACGATTTTCCGAATCCGCCGGTTTACGTCCTGCACCTCCGTCAGCGCGCACCACTGCAGCGGCGTGCGGGGCTTGGGAATGAACTGGTTCACGCTCAGCGTGAGGCGCCGGAATTTCTTTTGACCCGCCGTGGACACAAGCGCCGTGTGCTGAATTTTTTTGGCCAGGCCGATGATCGCGTCGATGTCCTCCTCCTCTTCGGTCGGAAGTCCGACCATGAAATACAGGCGCAGGTTGAGGATGTCTTTTTCAAGCAGCAGCCGCGCGGCGGCGAGAATGTCGGCGTCGGTGATGTCCTTGCGCACCAGATCGCGCAGGCGCTGGCTTCCCGCTTCCGGCGCCAGCGCAACGGTTTCCACCCTGCCGGCCTTCAGCAGATCCAGCATCTCGCCTGTAATCCGGTCGACGCGCAGGGACCCCACGCCCACCGCGGTGCCGCGCGCGACGATGTGGCGGCAGAGGTCCGCCAGGTCGGGATGATCGGAAACGGCCGTGCCGACCAGACCGATCTTCCCTTTCAGCGCCAGACCGCGGTCCACCGCCTCGATGATGTTGCGAGCCGTGCGGAAGCGCGGCGGCGCGTAAACATGGCCGGCGGCGCAGAAGCGGCACAGGTGCGGGCAGCCGCGGTTCACTTCCACCAGGTACATGTCCGCCATCTCCGAATCGGGGCTGCTCACGGTTTGCGTCGTGCTGAAGGCGTCGATGTTCCGGATGCGGCCGATCCGGATGGTTTGCGGCAAGCCGTCCGCAAGCGGGGTCAGGCACCGGATAGGACCTTCCGGAAAATAAGAGACGCCGTAAAGAGAAGGAACATAAACGCCCGGCAACTGCCTCTGCAAGGCGACCAGCCGGTCCCTGCGGTCAAGACCCGCCGTGGCGGCAAAGACGCGCGCAAACTCAGGCAGAATCTCTTCCGCCTCGCCCAGCACAAACAGATCGAAAAAAGCGGCCAGCGGTTCGGG
>DBPV01000136.1:14217-36483 GCA_002304995.1 Syntrophaceae bacterium UBA1411 | reverse complement strand
TTTTGCCGGATAAATCTTGACAATTAAAGGTCAATCCATTAGCCTGCTACATTGTTTTTGAAGATCATGGCCGCCTGTTGACGCCGGCGGCCATGATTCTCGCTTTTAAAGGGGGGCGACAATGATCGGTGTGCTGATAACCACCCACGGGAATCTGGGAAACGAGCTCATTCGTGCGGCGGAGTCCATCAAGGGCAAGCTGAAAGACGTCATGCACGTTTGTGTTGAACAGACCAAAGGCGTCGAGGATTTGAAGAAGGAAATTCAGAACGCCATCAAGAAACTGGACAAGGGAAAGGGAGTCCTGATTCTGACGGATCTTTTCGGCGGCACGCCCTCCAACATCTCTCTGTCCTTTATGAAAGAGGGAAAAGTGGAGGTGGTCACCGGCGTCAATCTGCCGATGCTGCTGAAATTGTCCGACGTCAAGGAAGATACCACGCTTAACGAGTTCGCCAGTTTTATCAAAGACTACGGGAAAAAGAATATTTCACTGGCCAGCGAGATACTGAGCAAAAAAGCAGTCGGGTGAGCAATTGGCGGAATATTACGACATCGCTCTGGTGCGGGTGGACAACCGGCTCGTCCACGGACAGATTCTGGAAGCCTGGGTTCCGTTCATCAAAGCAAAGTGCATTCTGGTCGTTGACAACAATTCCGCGAGCGATTTCTTCTGTGAAACCGTCATCCGCATGGCGGTGCCCAGCGACATCGAAGTCAACATCTGCTCGGTGGAGGATTTTACCGCCAATTACGTCTATGCCCAGGGTCGCGGAAAAAAGACCATTGTTTTATTCAGCAATATTGCCGACGCCCTCAAAGCCTATGAGGCGGGATTTCATTTTGAGAAGCTCAATATCGGAAACATCCACAACGAGGAATACAAGGTCTGCTGCGCGCCGTCCGTTTTTCTGTGCGAAGCGGACGTCCGGGATGTCTTCCGTCTGCTCGAAGAAAAGGGCGTTTCCGTCGAACTGAAGAGGGTGCCCCGGGAAAGGGCGATCAACATCCGGGATGCCCTCAAGGAATCCTGCGACATTCAGCCGTCCGTTGTCCGGTGATTTTATGCTGATCGTTCACATCGTCCTTGCTGCTTTACTGGGGGGTCTGCTCTCTCTCGACAGGGTCTTGGTGCAGACCATGGTGTCGCGGCCGATCGTCGTTGGGCCGGTCGTGGGACTGGCGCTGGGAAATCCTTATGCCGGTTTGCAGATCGGCGCGATCCTGGAGCTTTTCTGGATCGACCGTCTGCCCATCGGCATTTACATTCCCCCCAACGATTCTCTGGCGGCCGTCGCCGCAACGTCGGCCGCCGCTTGGATGGGACGCCGTCCGGACGGCGTGGCGCCGGAAATGATCGCTCTGGCCGTTCTCCTGGCCGTTCCGCTGGGCATGATCGCCCGGATCATCGACGTCCGGATCGTCACAGCCAACAACCGCCTTTCCGATCAGGCCCTGGAAGACGCCAAAAAGCTCAATTGGCGGGCCGTCGAACGCAAAACCTATCTCGGTCTGGCCCGGGTTTTGATTTTTTATCTGGTTTTTCTCTTGGCCGCACAGGCGCTCCTCATCCCCTTGACGGGCTGGCTGTACCCGAAACTGCCGGCGCCTTTTTTGCAGACGCTGACGCTGGTTTATTATTTTTTACCGGTTCTGGGAATCGCGGTGGCGCTGAGCACGCTCAAAATGCGCGGGGCGGTCCCCGTGTTCTGCGCGGGTTTTCTGGCGGCGGCCGTGGCTTTGGAATTTTTTCATGTCTGGTGAACAAGCGAGCCCTAAAGTCAGCGTTGATCTGATGCGCAAGGCGGATCTGCCGGAGATTCTGACGATCGAACGCCTGTCGTTTCCGTCTCCCTGGACGGAAGGAATGTTTCTGGACGAACTGCGCGTGCCGCAGGCGCAGAACTGGGTCGTCAAAATCGAGTTCGGCGGAAAAGCTCTGATCGGCGCCTATATCATTTTCTGGCTGGTTGCCGACGAAGCGCACCTGCACAATCTGGCCGTCCGCAAGGAATTCCGCCGGCAGGGACTGGCCAACCACCTGCTTCAGCTGATGAAGCAGACGGCGGCGCAGATGGGAATTACCAAACGGACGCTGGAGGTGCGCGCCTCAAACCGGCAGGCGATCGCGCTTTACCGGAAGTGCGGATTTGTGGTAAAAGGAAGGCGCCCCAAATACTACACCGATACGAAAGAGGACGCCCTCATTATGTGGGCGGACGGATGACGGAAAAAGCGATGGCCCGAAATATTTACCTGGGGGAGGTCTCCCGAAACGAAGAAGTCCGGCCGGATTTCTTTCTCATGAAGATCAGGCTGCCGGCGCAGTTTGAGCGCCCGCTTCCCGGCCAGTTCGTGATGGTCCGCGTGGCGGGTTTGCAGGATCCGTTTCTGTCGCGGCCGCTCAGTATTTACGCCTGCAAACAGGGCCCGAGGTTCTGTACGATCGAGTTGCTTTACCGTGTGGCGGGGAAGGGAACGCGGATTCTCGCGGGACTGATTCCGGGATCGCAGGTGGAACTCTCCGGACCGCTGGGGACAGGATATCGCGTCGACCGGACGAAAAAAAATATCGTGCTCATCGCCGGCGGCATCGGCATTGCGCCCTTGTCGCTTTTGGTTCGGGAGCTGCGGCGGAGATCCTGTCGCGCAGCGGACGCCATGACGGTTTACCTGGGCGCCCGGACCGAAACAGCGCTGGTCGGCCTTGACGCACTGCGCCAATCCTGTTCGCGCATCATTGTTTGCACGGATGACGGGACGCTCGGCGAAAAAGCGCCGGTGACGAAAGCATTCCAGAGGGATCTGCCAAAGTACAATCCCGCGGACACGGCCCTTTACGCCTGCGGGCCGAAGCCCATGATCCGTTCGCTCGCCGGTCTGCTTAATGATCAGTACTTTTGCCAGGTGTCGCTGGAAGAACGGATGGCCTGCGGCGTCGGCGCCTGCGCAGGCTGCGTCGTGGCCGTGAAAGATGCCTCGGGAAACAAGGCCTACCGGCGGGTCTGCGCGGACGGACCGGTATTCGAATTAAAAGACATTCTCTGGGAATAAAAGCGGCGGCCCAGCTTTTTTCAGGGCCGGTCTCCCAGACTGTTATTTCCGGAGGAGCTAAACGGAGGCGGAGGTTTTTTGTTGAAAAAAAAGAGCAAGACGGATCCGGCGCTGGCCGTGGACATCGCCGGGCTGAAAATGAAAAACCCGGTGATCACGGCGTCCGGCACTTTCGGCTACGGCGAAGAATATGCCGAATATGTGAATCTAAATCAGCTGGGCGGCATTGTGGTAAAAGGTCTGTCGCTTAAGCCCCGCCTGGGCAATCCGCCGCCGCGCATCATGGAAACAACGGGCGGGCTCCTCAATGCCGTCGGTCTGCAAAACGTCGGCGTGGCAGCTTTTCTCGCCGAAAAGCTGCCCTTTCTGCGCCGGTACGACGTTGCCGTCATAGCCAATATCTACGGCGAGAGTTACGCGGAGTATGCCCGGGTGGCCGAAAAACTTTCTGCGGCGCCGGGAGTGCACGCGCTGGAAGTGAATGTTTCCTGTCCAAACGTCAAGCAGGGCGGTCTGAGCTTCGGCGCGAATCCGAAAGCGGCGGCGGAAGTCACCCGCCGGGTGAAAGCCGCGACAGATCTGCCTGTCTGGGTCAAGCTGACACCCAACGTCACGGACATTACGGTGATTGCCCGGGCCGTGGAACAGGCGGGCGCGGACGCTGTGTCGCTCATCAACACATTGACCGGCATGGCCATTGACCTGCGGACGCGCAGACCGCACCTGAAAAACGTCACCGGCGGCCTGTCGGGGCCGGCCATCAAGCCGGTTGCGCTTCGGATGGTCTGGCAGGTGGCGCAAAGCGTAGCGGTTCCGGTGATCGGCATGGGAGGCATTCTGACGGCGGAAGATGCGCTGGAGTTCATGGTGGCGGGAGCGAAAGCCGTACAGGTCGGCACGGCCAATTTCATCAATCCGCTGGCCGCCGAGGAAATCGTTCAGGGCATGCGGCTCTATCTCAAACATCATAAGATAAAAAACATCGCGGAAATTGTCGGAACGCTGCAAGTATAGGAAACGATAGTATCCGACGGAAGCAGATTATGCGCAGGGGAAGTGAAGAAATTGTCCGGGGAATTTATCTGATCGGCGGGCCGAATGTCACGCAGGCCGACGATGCTGCCGTTTATCTGATCGACTTTTCCGGAAAACTGGTGTTGATCGACGCGGGCGCCGGCGGCAGTTCTTCGCAACTGGTCCGCAATATCGAAATGCTGGGCCTGGACCCGCACAGCCTGTCCCACGTGATCCTGACGCACTGCCACATCGACCATATCGGATCCGCGCCGTTTTTCCGTGAAAAGTACGGCGCAGAGCTGGTTATTCACGATCTGGACGCAAAAGCGCTGGAAACGGGCGATTCCGCGAGGACCGCGGCCGACTGGTACGGCGCGACGTTTCCGCCGACGAAAATCGACCGGAAATTAACCGGCGCAGAGGAGATATTATCCTTCAGTCCCGAAGAACTGCACTGCCTGCACACACCCGGCCACACGCCCGGCTCCATCAGCGTGTATCTGGACCGGGACGGCCAGCGGGTGCTCTTCGGCCAGGACATTCACGGCCCCTTCAACCGCGCCTTCGGTTCCGATCTTTCCGCCTGGAGAAAGTCCATGCAGGCGCTTCTCGCTCTGGATGCCGACATTCTTTGCGAAGGCCACTTCGGCGTCTATTCGCCCAAAAGCCGCGTCCGGGCCTACATCGAACACTATCTTGAAGAGTACGAATAGGGAATTTCTCTAAATCAGCGCCAGGCTGTCCGCAACTGCCAGACCCGACAGCGTCGGACTGAGCCGGCCGTCCCGAATTTCCACGAGGCCGTTTTCCACCAGTTGCCCCAGAGTTTGCTTTTTTGCCGTGAGCAAATCCACGCCATGTAAAGCCTGATACTGTTCCAGGTCGATGCCGTCTTGCGTGCGCAGGCCCAGAAAAAGAGCTTCCAGGGCCAGTTGTTCTGCCGAAAGCTCCTCGGATTGCCAGACCGGTGTTTTGCCTTCGGAGAGGTTTTGAATATAAGCGGCGACGTCCGCCGTATTCCACCAGCGCCGCCCAGCGCAAAACGAATGGGCGGACGGACCGAGCCCCAGGTAGGGAATATGCCGCCAGTATTTCATGTTGTGCCGGGACCGGAAAGAATTCCCGCGGGCGAAGTTGGACACTTCGTAATGCCGGTAGCCGGCTTCGGCGAGCCTGTGCGAGGTCGCGAAAAAGAAATCCAGCGCCTCGCTTTCCGCGGGCAGGCTGAGGCCTTCCGACCGGTAGCGGCCAAAGAGGGGCGTTTGCGCCTCCAGCGAAAGCTGGTAGCAGGAAAGGTGCTCCGGAACAAACGACAGGGCTCTTTCCAGGGTTTGGATCCACAAACGGACATCCTGGCCGGAAACGCCGTAGATTAAATCGAGGCCGATATTGTCAAAGCCGGCCGCACGCGCCGCATCGCTTACGCAAACCGCTTCGCGGGCCGAATGCCTGCGCCCAAGAAACTTCAAAATGCCGTCGTCAAAGGATTGTACGCCGATGTTCAGGCGGTTTACGCCCCAAGTGCGCAAATTCCGCAAGTACTCCGGCGAAACATCGCCGGGATTGACTTCCATCGTGATTTCGGCCTGAGGGGCGATGGCAAACGCGGAATGAACGGCATTCAATAGGTCATGTATTTGTCCGCCGGAGAGCAAAGAAGGGGTTCCGCCGCCGAGATAGATTGTGTCAAAGCCTTTGAGGGGGAGGCACGACGATTTCCAGAAAGCCATTTCCCGCAGGAGGGCCTTGATAAATTCAGGAATCAGATTCGGAGCGGCAATGGAGTAAAAGCTGCAATACGCGCATTTACTCAAACAGAAGGGAACATGAATGTAAAGACCGGCCTGTTCACTCTTAATCATTGTCCGATTTCAGAACCGCCAGAAATGCGCTCTGCGGAATGCTCACCGACCCGATCATCTTCATGCGCTTTTTGCCTTCCTTCTGCTTCTCCAGAAGTTTTCGTTTGCGCGTGATGTCGCCGCCGTAGCACTTGGCCGTGACGTCCTTGCGGAACGCGCTGATCGTGCTGCGGGCGATGATTTCCGATCCGATGGCGCCCTGGATGGCGATCTTGTACATCTGGCGCGGGATTTCGTCCTTGAGGCGATCGCAGGCGTTGAGCGCCCGGGCGCGGGCGCGTTCGCGGTGGACGATCTGGGAAAGCGCATCGACCTTTTCGCCGTTGACCAGGATGTCCATCAGGACCAGGTTGCTTTCCCGGTAATCGATGATGTCGTAGTCGAAGGAGCCGTAGCCCTGTGTAACGGATTTGAAACGGTCGTAAAAGTCGAAGATGACTTCGGCCAGCGGCATTTCGTAGGAAAGCTCCACGCGGCCGGGACCGGTGTAATTCATGTTGGAATTGACGCCGCGCTTTTCCATGCAGAGCTTCATGACGCTGCCGAGATAGCGCTCCGGCAGCATCATGGAAGCGCGGATGTACGGCTCCTCGCCCTTGTCGATTTCCGCCGGGTCGGGGTAGTGCGTCGGATTATCGACGTAGAGTACGCGGCCGTCCTTGAGGGTGAAGCGGTAACGGACGCTGGGAACGGAAAGAATAATCGACAGATCATATTCCCGTTCCAGTCTCTCCTGAACAATGTCCAGATGCAGAAGCCCCAGAAAGCCGCAGCGGAATCCCTGGCCCAGCGCGGCGGAGGAGTCTTTTTCATAGATGAAGGACGCATCGTTGAGCTTGTACTTTTCCAGCGAATCGGCCAGATCCTGATAATCGTCCGACGCGATGGGATAGATCGACGCGAAGACCACCGGCTTGACTTCCTTGAATCCCGGCAGCGGCCCCGGGCAGGGGCGGTCCTGATGCGTGATCGTGTCACCCGTGCGCACGTCGGAGACGGTCTTGACGCCGGCGATGATGTAGCCCACCTCGCCGGCGGACAGTTTCTCGCGTTTGGCGCGCTGAAGAAGGAAATGACCGACTTCTTCCACCTTGTAGGTGGCGTTGTTGTACATGAAGCGGATGATGTCGCCGGCTTTGACACAACCCTCAAAGACACGGCAGTGAATGATGGTTCCCCGGTAGGCGTCGTATTTTGCATCGAAGATGAGCGCCGCCAGCGGATTATCCCCGCTGCCTTTGGGGGGGGGAATGCGTTCGACGATCGCTTCCAGGATTTCCTCGATGCCGGTGCCTTCCTTGGCGGAAGCCTTGATGTGCGTGTCCGGGTCCAGTCCCAGTTCGGAATCGATTTCCTCCAGGACGCGGTCGATGTCGGCCGACGGCAGATCGATCTTGTTGATGATGGGGATGATCTCCAGGTTGTGCTCCATCGCGAGGTAGAGGTTCGCCAGCGTCTGGGCCTGGACGCCCTGCGCCGCGTCGATCAGAAGCAGCACGCCTTCGCAGGAGGCCAGAGACCGGGAAACTTCGTAGGAGAAATCGACATGCCCGGGAGTATCGATCAGATTCAACGTATAGGTTTGCCCGTTTTGCGCGCGGTAGGGCAGGGAGATGGCATTGCTCTTGATCGTGATGCCCCGCTCGCGCTCGATGTCCATGTTGTCGAGAAGCTGATCCTGAAAATTTCTTTCGTTGCAGACGCCGGTGTACTGGATCAGCCGGTCGGCAAGCGTGGACTTGCCGTGGTCGATATGGGCGATGATGCTGAAGTTTCTAATATTTTCCATGCCGTGTTAAAAAAAGCCCTCCAAAGGTTCTGGGGGGCTTTTATCCTAAAATGTTTCCGGGCGCAATCAGCTCAATTTTTTCATCAGTTCTTCGGAGACTTCCTTGACGCCGGCGCGGCCGTCCACCACGACGATCTTGGTTCTCTCCTTGAAATAGTTGACGGCGGCAAGCGTGCCGGTTTTGGTATCGTAATAAATGCCATGGCGCTTGTCAATGGCGGCTGCATCCTGGTCGTCGGCGCGGGTGGAAAGTTCTTCGCAGCCGCACACGCGGCAGACCGTTTTGCCGTCGTGCGTATGGGGCTTGATGGCGTCGATATAGACGTTGTTCGGATGGTTGTTGTCCATCTTGCACAGCCTCCGGCCCATGATGCGCTGTTTGGCCGTTTCGCGGTCCAGGTCAATCTCGATCACGATGTCCAGTTTGATGTTTTCTTTCTGCAGGGCATCCCACAATGCCTCGGCCTGCGCAAGGTTGCGGGGAAATCCGTCCAGCAGCCAGCCGTTTTTGGCGTCGTCTTCCTTCAGGCGGTCGAGAATCATGGGAATGGTGATATTGTCGGGAACCAGTTCGCCGCGGTCGATGAACGCTTTTGCCTTTTCTCCCAGCGGGGTTTTCTTGGAGATGTTCTGGCGGAAAATCACACCCGTTTCGATGTGAGGAACACCGTATTTTTTCTGTACGATGGCACCTTGCGTGCCCTTGCCGCTGCCGTTGGGGCCGAATATTAAGATATTCACTGTCTGGGACTCCTTTCAAAAAAATGTTTGGACGGTGCTCTTATAATGTATTGGCGGATTTTTCGCAACGATAAAGATTGACCGGCGGTTATAAAATAAAAAATTGTTATTAAAGGGCTTTTGTCAGAAGTATTTTGCCTCGGAAGGGGGAGTCCTGTCCGTTTTTTTGGTTTTGCCTGCATTCAACTGCCGGATGGCGTCGGCAATGGCCGAGGCCCGGGGCGATCCTTCGGGAAAATAGGCCTGTGCTTTTTGAAAATGGAAAAGCGCGCTGTCGGATTTTTTTTCCTTTTGAAAGTACAGGCCGAAATAGTAGTGGGATTCGCCGGCCTGATTCAGCTTTCCGTAAGACATGGCGATGTGATACATGACGTTCGCATCGTCGGAGGTTTTGTCCCGCAGTTTCAGGAAACAGGCCAGCGCGTTATGAAAATCCCCCGCGGCATAATGCGCCCGTCCCAGCGCCAGCAGAATTTCTTCGTCCTCCGGAGCGCTTTTCGCCGCCTGCAGAAGATAGGCGCGGGCTTGCCCGGCATCACCCGTTTTCAGGTAAATCAAGCCGATGCTTTTCAGGACGTCGGCGTCCTGCGGCCGGCGGGCCAGCGCTCGGGCGAGATAATCCAGGGCGGTTTGGGGCCGGCCGAGCTGATCTTCTGTAAGTCCCAGGGCATAGAGCAAATCGACGTTTTGCGGATCTTTTTCCACGGCGGCGAGAAGCTGCTGGCGGCGCTTGTGAAGTTCGGCCGTATTCTGTCCGAGCAGAGCCTGCATGCGGACAAAGTTTCCGACGATGTTGGAGAGCCCTTTTGTCCGGCGGTACTGGGTCTGCAGCAGGCTGTCTAGGTAAAAAATCCGGTCGTCCGTACCCGGATGCGTCCGCAGGTAAGACGGAATGGACTTGGAGAAAAATTCATACTGTTTGATGATTCTGAGGAATTCGACCATTGCTGCGGGATAATAGCCGGAATCCACCAGTGTCGCGATGCCCAGGCGGTCCGCTTCTTCCTCGTGCTCTCTCTGGTACTTGAGGCTCATGGACGAAGCGCCCGCCATGGAAAAGGCGGCGATGGCCGCCGAGGCGTCTCCGCCGCCGCCGATAAAAGCGCCTGCGATGATGGCGGCCAGCATGGCGATATTCAGCTTTTGCGATTTTTCAATGATGCTGGCGACGTGGCGACAGTTGGCGTGCGCGATCTCGTGGGCCATGACGCCGGCCAGCTGCGCTTCGTTTTCCACCGCCGTGATTAATCCGCTGTTGATGTAGATGTAGCCGCCCGGCGTGGCGAAGGCGTTGATGCCGGAGCTGTTGAACACCGAGAAGGTGAAGGCAAACGGCGCCTGCGTGCTGTGCGCCAGGAGCCGGTTGCCGATCCCGGTGACATAGGCGTTGAGTTTTGGGTCCTTGAGCAGAAATGCGTTGCGGTCGAGCTTGTCGTAAATTTCGCGCCCCAGCTTTTTTTCATCCTCGATCGTGAAGGCCGGCCAGGCGTTCGGGACGGACAAAAAAATCAGCACCAGGGCCAGGACAAAAGAAAAACATTGCTTTTGGATCGTTTTGCACATAATTGAAAATCCTGTTTTCTGTACGCTGTCTTATACCTGCTTTGCAGCCAATAGGCAAGGCGTCATTGCCGGCGGCGGGAGGCATGAAGAAGGTTTGCGCCATGGACAAAGTCATTACGATCGACGGACCCGCCGGCGCGGGAAAAAGCACGGTCAGCAAGGCTCTCGCGGCCCGTCTCGGCTATGTTTATCTGGACACAGGAGCGCTCTATCGGGCGCTGGCCTATAAAGCGCTCCGGGACCGCGTGGCCACGGATGATCCGGACGCGCTGGCAAAGCTTTGCGCCACAACCGATGTCACGCTGCACAATGTCGACGGACACATGACGGTTTATGTGGACGGCGAAGAGGTCGGCGGAAAAATCCGCACAGAAGAGGTGGGCCTGGCCGCTTCCTCCATATCCGCCTTTCCCGTCGTCCGGGAAAAACTGCTGTCTCTGCAAAGAGACGCGGGGGCCCGGGGAGGCATTGTGGCGGAGGGGCGGGACATGGGCTCCGTCGTGTTTCCCAATGCGGATTTCAAATTTTTTCTGGATGCCGACCTGGAGGAGAGAATCCGGCGGCGGACGCGGGAGCTGGGCGACGGAAACCAACCGGCACAAACCGCTTGCGTGGCCAAAGACATGCGCGCCAGAGACCAGCAGGATTCGCAAAGGAAAATTGCGCCCTTAACCGCGTCTCCGGACGCCTTGATCATCGACTCGACATCTTTGACCGTGGACGGGGTGGTCGACAGGATTATCGAACGGATGGCGTTCGCCGGAGCCTCGCGTCCGGCCGGCCGAAAACCAAACGGCGCTTGATTTGTCTTGCTATTTAATTTTCAGTATGTTAGGCAGCAAAGATTAAAATTTGTCTTATAAAAATTAGGGGGTATTTCGTTAATGGTCAACAACAACAACACCAACTTAACAGATGAAAAGGAGGCCAAACCCGACTCTTTCCTTCCGCCCAAAGAGGAAGACATGGGCTTCAAGGAGCTCTACGAGCAGAGTCTGAACCAGCTGCAGTACGGCGATATTGCCCGCGGCAAAGTCGTCCAGATCACCTCGGATATCGTGATGGTCGATGTCGGCTGGAAAACAGAGGGTTTTATTCCGATTCGAGAACTTAAAGACGCCCAGGGAAATGTGACGATTTCCGTCGGAGACAATATAGAAGTGTTTATCGACAAGCGGGATTCGGAAGGGAATCTGATCTTGTCGCGGGAGAAAGCAGCCAAGCTCAAGGTCTGGGACGAGATCAAGCAGGTCAGCGAAAACAATGCGACCATCAAGGGAACCATCGTGGAGAAGGTAAAGGGCGGCCTTTCCGTGGATATCGGAATCATCGCCTTCCTGCCCGGATCCCAAATCGATACCCGTCCGGTCAAGGATCTGGACCATTACATCGGTCAGTCGCTGGATTTCAATATTCTTAAATATGATCGCAAACGCAACAACATCGTTTTGTCGCGGCGCGCGATCGTGGCGGCGGAAAGAGAGCTGGAGAAGAAAGAAACCCTCAACACCATTTCGGAAGGCAGCGTTGTTGAAGGCATTATCAAAAACATCACCGACTACGGCATTTTTATCGACCTGGGCGGCATCGACGGCCTGCTCCACGTGACCGACATTTCGTGGGGAAGAATCGCGAAGCCGGCGGAAATTTTCCACAAGGGAGAAAAAATCGTCGTCAAGATTCTTTCTTTCGACCGCGAGAAGGAACGCGTTTCTCTGGGATTGAAGCAATTGCGCGAGAATCCCTGGGAGCGCATCAGCGAAAAGTATCCGGTGGGCGCCCTGGTGGAGGGGAAAGTCGTCAATCTCACGGACTACGGTGTGTTCATTGAACTGGAGCCGGGCGTGGAAGGTCTGGTGCATATCTCCGAAATGTACTGGACGCGGGAAATCAAGCATCCGTCGAAAGTCATGAACATCGGCGACGTCGTGAACGTGGTCGTGCTGGAAGTCAATCCGGAAGCAAAGCGCGTTTCGCTGAGCCTGAAGCAGACGACTGCCAATCCCTGGGAGAAACTCAAGGAAAAATATCCGGTGGGCACGGTGGTCAAGGGCCTGGTCCGGAACATCACCAACTTCGGCGTTTTCGTCGGCGTGGAAGACGGCATCGACGGGCTGGTTCATGTGTCGGATATTTCCTGGAAGCATCGCGTGACGCATCCGTCCGAATATTTCAAGAAGGGGCAGGAAGTCGAGGCGGTGGTGCTGAACATCGACGTGGACAACGAGAAATTTTCTCTGGGAATTAAGCAAATCGAAAAGAATCCGTGGGAAGAGTTGCCGCAGAGATACGCTCCCGGCAGCGTGGTGACGGGCAAGATCACCAATTTTACGGATTTCGGCATTTTTGTGGAGATCGAAGACGGCATTGAAGGTCTGGTCCATATTTCTGAAATCAGCTCCAAGCGGGTCAAGTCGTCCGCCGAGCTGTACAATGTGGGCGATGTGGTTTCCGCCGTCGTCAAAAGCATCGATGTCAAGACCAAGAAGATTCGTCTGAGCATCAAGGAAATGGAAGCGCCGACGCAGGCCCCGTCATCGTCGTCAAGCCAGTACATCAACAATCGGGAAAACATCGGCTCGAATCTGGCGCAGGCCCTGGCCGACGTGAAGATCGGCGGCCATTCGAAGGAATAGCATGCGAAAACATCCGGTCATTCTGGGATTGGTGCTGCTGATCGCGCTTGCCGCCGTCATTTATCTGGTTTTTTACCGGGCGGGCTCCCAATCCGGACGTTCGGCCAAGCAGAGTTTTTCCTTAAACGATAAGATCGGCGTGGTGCCTGTGGAGGGCGTCATCACCGATTCGCTCGCCGTCACGGATCATATCGACGAATTTGCGGAGGATACCTCTATTGCCGCCGTCGTGATCCGCATCGATTCACCCGGCGGCGATGTGGCGGCCTCCCAGGAAATTTATGACGCCATTGTCGCGCTCAAGAAAAAGAAAAAAGTGGTCGTTTCCATGGGGTCGATTGCGGCTTCCGGCGGGCTTCTGATCGCCTGTGCGGCGGATAAAATCGTCGCCAATCCGGGAACGATCACCGGCAGCATTTCCGCCATCATGCAGTTTGCCAACCTGGAAGAACTCATGAAAAAAATCGGCGTGAAGTCCTCCGTGATCAAAAGCGGGCAGTACAAGGACATCGGATCGCCGACCCGGGAAATGACGCCGGAGGAGCGGATGATCATCCAGGAGCTGGTCGACGATATTTACAACCAGTTTGTCGATGTCATCGTCCGGGACCGGAAACTGACGCGGGAGCAGGTGGTTGCCATCGGAGACGGCCGCGTCTTCACGGGACGCAAGGCCAAGGAATACGGCCTGGTCGATCAACTGGGCGATCTGGCCTCGGCAGCAAAGCTGGCAAGCGAACTGGCCGGCAAAGGCGGCCGCTACGATCTGGTCTATCCCAGGGAAAAGCGCTCCTCTCTTTTCGATCTGATCATTCAAAACGCGGCCGAACAATTCGGCAAAACCATCTTCGAACAGGTTCAAAAGAAGCGGGGAGGAGTCGGTTACCTGTATGCCCCGTGACCGGACGGAGACTATGACGAAAAGCGATTTGATCAAAAAAACGCGGTTGCGGTTTAAGACCTATTCGCAAAAGGACATCGCCCTGGCCGTGCAGACGATTGTCGATTCCATGATCGGTGCCCTGAAAAACGATGAACGCATTGAAATCCGCGGATTCGGCACCTTCTCCATCCGGGAGAGAAAACCGAGGCTGGGGCGCAATCCGAAGTCCGGGGCGCAGGTCGCGCTGGGCGACAGAAGAGTGCCCTTTTTTAAAACCGGCAAAGAACTGCGGCGGAAGGTGGACGGCAAGGAATGACCTATAAAAATATTCTCGTCGAAAAAAAGAAATCCTACGCGATCATCAAGTTCAACCGCGTGCATGAAATGAACGCGCTGTCGAAGGAAATGCGCCTGGAATTCAACGATGCGCTTCTGGACGTGGAAAACGACGCCCAGATGAGAGCCCTGGTGATCACGGGTGGAGAATACGTCTTCTCGGCCGGCATGGACATCAAGGAAATGTCGTCTCTGTCCAACGTGGAAATCGACGACTATTTCGAGTCGATGAAGCGCTATCTGAAAAAAGTTTATTCCTATCCCAAGCCTGTCATTGCCGCGGTCGGCGGCATCGCTCTGGGCGGCGGATTCAATATCGTCACGGTGTGCGATCTCATCGTCGCATCGGAAAGCGCCATTTTCTGCCATCCGGAGCTGAAATTCGGCTTAAGCCCGCTGTTCTATCCGTTAAGCCAGATCGTGGGCGTGACGAAAGCCAAGGAAATCGTGATGCTGGGTGAGCCGATCGGCGCCAACGAAGCGGAGCGGATCGGCCTGGTCAACAAGGTGGCGCCCCCCGAAAAATTCATGCAGGAAGCCGAGAAGATGGCGGAAACCCTGGCCACGCGGTCGGTCAAGGCGTTCGAGGAGCTTAAAAACATCAGCTCCGTTGTGCCCAGGATGGACAAGATCGCCGCGCTGGATATGGAGATGTCCATCGGCGGTATGCTGTTTGCCCGCGATGAACGCAAGATTTTCATGAATGAAGTGCTTTTTCTGGAGAAACTGCGCAAGAAAAAGCAGCCGTAGCCTGCCTAAAGGTTGTCCCAGTCGTTGCCGGGAGCAGCAAAATCCTTGAGCTGGTCCCGTCTTTTTTTATGCTGAAGCTTTTTGAGCGCTTTGGCTTCGATCTGGCGGATTCTTTCCCGGGTCACCCCCATCATATCGCCGACTTCTTCAAGCGTAAAAGGGCCGTAATTGCACGCGACCCACGTACAATTAAGAAAAGACTCGTTTTTCAGGCGCCATTCGCAGGTGGTGTCGGTGCAGATTTCCGTAATCACCATTCCTTTTTTCTTGCAGATGTATTGATTGATCATCCAATAATCCCTTCGGTTAAAGTGAATCGGGCGTAAAGTATGGCGGATTTGTCATTTGTCAATGTTTCGGATGAAAAAAGTTTTTTTCTCCCCTGTCGCCGCCGGCGTGCACATCCGCCAGGCGAGCGGCAGGGGAGCTTTTCGAGCGATCGGGTCAGGGGAAAATTTTGTCCGCCGGCCGTCTTTCCGGAACGTACTGATGTGCAATCCGATCGTTGTTCCAGTCCTCGGAAACGTAAAGATTGCAGTAGCAGCTGCCGTATTCCTGAACGTCCTCGGCACGGTAAACGCACGGGCAGATGATGTCGCGGTCCTTTTCGCGGTCGCCGGACGCCAGACGGCAGGGGCAGGAGGTATAGCCGTAGCGCTCCTTGTTGATCAAGAGATCGTTCAAGATGGACAGCACCCACTGCTTGTCCCGGTTAAAAAAGTACCCTTTGGGCTCCTGGGCTTTTCTCAGAAGATCGTAGAGTTCGGCAGCCGTCATGAGAGCTCCAGCGCCTCCCGGATGTCCTTTTCCTTGAAACCGATGATGATTTTGTCGCCGATAACGATGGTCGGGAAGGAACGATTCGGATTGTACTGGATCACTTCGTTGAGCATGGCCTCCCGCGCCGCACCTTGCAGCAGATCGACGTCCGTCGCGTCAAAGGCGATGTTGTTGTCGTTTAAAAATTTCTTCGCCGCCTTGCAGTGGCTGCATGTGCTGAGCGTGTATATTTTCACTTTTCTGGACATCTTTTTTCCTCCGCATTTTTTATGATTTATATATGGTTTTCGGCTATCATGTCAAGCTGATAGTCGGAAAAACCAGAGACAAAGAATGATTGACAAGCGACTTCAATTCATATATCAACAAAACCTCATTTGAGGAAAGAAAAAATACTTTATGAAACATAATAGTATGATTGCTCACGAAGGCATTCCCTTTATTCTCCTTTCCTTGGTCCTCACTGTCCTTGCAGCTTTTTTCGGCATCGTCTGGCTTGCCGTCATTTTCGGAATTCTGACGGTCTTCATCGTGAGCTTTTTCCGCAATCCCGAGCGCTCTTATAAGCCGCAGGACAAGCTGGTGATCTCTCCGGCGGACGGCAAAATCCTTAAGATTGAAGACGTCGCCGTCGAAGGCACCATCGCCGGCCGCTTTAAAAAAATCAGCATTTTCATGAATGTCTTTAACGTCCATGTCAACCGGGCGCCTTACGCCGGAAAGATCGAAAAAATCCAGTACCACAAGGGAAAATTCCTGTCGGCCAATCTGGACAAGGCTTCGGCGGAAAACGAGCGCAACGAGGTGCTGATCCGGACCGAAGACAAACGCGCCGTCTGGGTTGTGCAGATCGCCGGTCTCATCGCGCGCCGGATCGTCTGCTGGACAAGCGAAGGGGCTGATATTCAAAAAGGCGAGCGGTTCGGCCTGATTCGCTTCGGTTCCCGCGTGGAAGTCTTCTTACCTCCCGATTCGACCGTTGTTGTCCGGCCGGGCGACAAAGTCCGGGCGGGACAAACCCCCTTAGGATACCTCTCATGAATTCGGAACGGCGTATTCGCAACATCCGCATCAAAAAGGGCATTTACGTTCTGCCGAACCTTTTTACAACCGCCAGTTTATTTATGGGATTTTATTCGATTATCGCATCGATCCAGGAAAAGTTTTTTCTGGCGGCCCTGGCCATTTTCGTCTCCCTGCTGTTTGACGGGCTCGACGGCCGGATCGCGCGGATCACGAATTCCACCAGCCGTTTCGGCGCAGAATACGATTCGCTGGCCGATCTGGTGGCTTTCGGCGTTGCGCCGGCGCTTTTGGCCTACCTCTGGGCCATGTCCTTCTACGGCAAACTGGGCTGGATGGCCGGCTTTCTGTTTGTCGTCTGCGGCGCTCTGAGACTCGCCCGGTACAACATTCAAATCGGCATCATCGACAGCAAGGTCTTTAACGGACTGCCCATTCCGGCCGCTGCGTGCGTCGTCGCCGCGACGGTCATATTCTTCGACTACCTGGGCGTCGAGGGCACATTTCACAATCCGCAGATGATGGTCCTCGTGGTCGTCCTGGCCCTGCTCATGGTCAGCAACATCAAATATTACAGCGGCAAGGACATGAAGCTGTTCGCCCGCATGCCGTTTATGACTTTCTTGATTATCCTGGGCGTTTTGCTGGTCATCATCTACAAACCGGAAGTGATGATTTTCGTCATCTTTGTGGGCTACGCCATTTCCGGTCCTCTGTGGTGGGTCGTTAAATTCATCAGGAAAATCAGCACGAAAGACGGCAAGACCGGCGGCGCTTCCCGGACGGAATGAAAGTGTTCGGCAGATAATCATCTAAAAGTAATGTCATGAGAATTTCCGGAGGTGAGGCAAAAGGAAGAACGCTTGATTTCCCGTCCCGGTCGACCCAAAGGCCGACGACCGATTTTTTGCGGGAAGCGGTTTTCAATTTGCTCGGAGCCCAGTCGGGGCGGACGTTTCTCGATGTGTTTGCCGGTTCGGGGTCCGTGGGAATCGAAGCCCTGAGCCGTGGCGCCCGGGAGGCTGCTTTTGTTGAAAAGAGCAAAGTGCTCGCCGCCGTCATCCAGAAGAATCTCAGCCGCCTGGGCTATGCCGACAAGGGCAGGATCATCACCGCCGACTTTCAGTCGGCCTTGCGCGATCTTTATAAAAAAAATTGCCGGTTTGACGTGATCTTTGCCGATCCGCCCTACAACGAAGGCTATATCGCAAGGACCCTGCGGACTCTGGAGGAGTATCCGGCCTTGGCGCCCGAAGGCGTTTTGGTTCTCCAGCATTCGGTAAGGGAAGAGGCGACGGCTCCCGGTGAGGGGTGGAGCGTTGAAGACCAGCGAAGGTACGGCGAAAATTTACTAACTTTTCTAAGGGTGGTCAAAGCATGATGCAAGAAAAATTTGACAACAAAATCGCTATTTATCCAGGTTCGTTCGATCCGATCACCAATGGTCACATCGATATTATCAAACGGGGCAGCCGGATTTTCGACGAAATCATCGTTCTCGTTGCCTACAATCCGAACAAATCCTCCTTGTTTACCGTGGAGGAAAGATGCGGATTCATCAGGGAAATCTTTCAGGGCCATCCGGGGATCCGCGTGGATTGCCACGATGGTTTGCTGATCGACTATCTGAAAAGTTCCGGCGCCAGTACGATTTTACGCGGCATGCGCGCGCTTTCCGATTTCGAATATGAATTTCAGATGGCGCTCATGAACCGGCGGCAGACCAAGAATGTGGAAACCGTTTTTCTGATGAGCGGATTCCGTTGGTTTTACACCAGTTCCAAGCTGATCAAGGAAGTGGCCAGCCTGGGAGGCTCGGTGAAGGGACTGGTTCCGGAAAACGTTCATCAGCGGCTGCTGGAAAAATTTCACATGACCAACAATAAAAAGTAGTTCGGAAGGAAGAAAGAAATGGGAGGGCTTTTCGGCGTAGTCAGTCGGGACAGTTGCGTTCAGACGCTCTTTTACGGGACGGATTATCATTCTCATCTGGGAACCGAACACGGCGGCATGGCCGTTTACGGCGCCAAAGGGTTTTACAACACCATTCACGGCATCTCGCAGGCGCAGTTCAAATCGCGGTTTGTCGACGACTACAAAAAAATGGAAGGGCATTCCGGCATCGGCGCCATTGACGACGACTCGCCGCAGCCGCTGATTTTTCGCTCCAAGTTCGGCATTTACGCGGTCGCGGCCACGGGCCTCATCTCCAACAAGAACGAACTGGTCGACGAACTTCTCAACGAGGGAGCGTCCTTCACGGAAATGGCCGGCGGAGGCGTCAACAACGCGGAAATCGTCGCGTCCCTCATCAACCGCGGCGACAATATCGTTGAAGGCATTGCCTCCATGCGCGGCATCATCGAGGGATCGATCTGCGTCCTGGTGCTGACGCCGGAAGGCATTTACGCCGCCAGGGACAAGGTGGGCCGTTTTCCGCTGGCCCTGGGGCGAAGCAAGGATCCCGCACGGAAGTCGTACGTCGTGGCTACGGAAGCCAGTTCCTTTGAGAATCTGGGATACGAACTCGACAGATTTCTGGGGCCGGGGGAAATTGCGCTTTTGACGCCGGACGGCGTCCGGCAGCTCAAACCGGAAGGGAACCAGAAAAAAATCTGCTCCTTTTTATGGATCTATACCGGCTCCCCGTCGTCCATTTATGACGGCGTCAGCGTGGAGCACACCCGCGAACGCTGCGGACGCTACCTGGCCAAGCGCGACAATGTTGTCGCGGACTTCGTCGCCGGCGTCCCCGATTCCGGCGTGGGACATGCCGTCGGCTACGCCATGGAATCCGGCATTCCCTACCGGCGTCCGCTGGTCAAGTACACTCCCGGCTACGGAAGAAGCTACACGCCGCCCACGCAGGAAATCCGCGACCTGGTGGCGACCATGAAACTCGTGGCGGTGCGGGAGGTCATCAACGGCAACCGGATGATCATCTGCGACGATTCCATCGTCCGCGGTACGCAGCTCAAGAACCTGACCGTCAAGAAATTGTGGGACAACGGCGCCAGGGAAATTCATATCCGTCCCGCCTGTCCGCCGCTGATGTTTCCCTGCATTTACGCCTCCTCCACGCGGAGCACGGCCGAACTGGCCTGCCGCAAGGCCATGCGCGCGCTGGAAGGCAGGGATCTGGAAGATCCGTCCGATTATCTGGACCCGTCATCGGCCAAGCATGCCGAGATGATCGACTGGATCCGGCGCGACCTCAACGTGACGACGCTGAAATATCTGAAAATCGAAGACATGATCGCGGCGATCGGTCTTCCCGCGGATCAGCTCTGCCTGCACTGCTGGCTGGGAAAATAAAAACGCAAGACAAGGCGGCTTAACGCAGGTCGGCAAGGCAGGACCGCGGGGCCGCCTTTTTTTATTTCCGTAAAGCCGTCGGGAATGCCCCTCTTCGCAAAATAGCCGCAAAATAGCCGTTGCCCGCGGAAGATACACATGTTATAAAATTTCCAAAGGCAAAGATGAAAGCGCCCAGCTTATGGAAGAAGCCTCACTACGAAGAAGAAAAACCAGAACCATCCGGATCGGATCCGTCCGGATCGGCTCAGATGCGCCGATCGTCGTCCAGTCCATGACCAATACGGACACCCGGAACGTTGCGGCAACCGTAAAGCAGATTAACGCCCTCGAACAGGCGGGCTGCGAAATCGCCCGCGTGGCGATTCCCGATGCGGACGCCGTCCGGGCGCTTGCAGACATCAAAAAGGGCATCGCCATTCCGCTGATCGCCGATATTCATTTTCAGGCTCAGCTGGCCATCGACGCCATCAAAAACGGGGCGGACGGCATCCGGATCAATCCGGGCAACATGGCGAAGGACAGGATCGCCGAAATTGTCCGCGCAGCCAGGGATCATGCGACGGCCATCCGGATCGGCGTCAACGCCGGTTCGCTGCAAAAGGACCTGCTTGCCGAATACGGTGTTTCGGCCCGGGCGCTTTGCGAAAGCGCCCTGCGCAATATCGCCCTGTTTGAAGACCTGGGCTTTGAGCAGATCAAACTGTCGCTCAAGTCTTCCGACGTGCCGATGATGGTGGAAGCCTACCGCAGCATCGCCGCGAAAACGGATTATCCCCTGCACCTGGGCGTTACGGAAGCGGGCCCGCCGGTGGATGCGGCGGTCAAATCCGCCTTGGGCATCGGCATGCTCCTTTACGAGGGCATCGGGGACACCATCCGGGTATCCGTGACGGGCGATCCCGTGCAGGAACTGCCCATCGCCTACGGCATTTTGCGGGCCCTGAAAATCCGGAAAGTCGGGCCGGAAATCATTTCCTGTCCGACGTGCGGACGCTGCGAAATCGATCTGGCCGGTCTGGTGTCGCAGGTGGAAAAAGCCCTGGCCGGCCGCAAAGCCTATCTCAAGGTGGCATTGATGGGCTGCGTGGTGAACGGACCCGGCGAAGCGGCGGAAGCGGACATCGGCCTTGCCGGCGGACGCGGCTTCGGCATGATCTTCAAAAAGGGCGTCGCCTGCAAAAAAGTCGCGGAAAAAGATTTTGTCCCGGTGTTACTCGAAGAGATCCAATCCCTGGACAATGAACCATAAGGAGGAGGAATGCGTTACTCGGAAATGCACCTGCCCACCGGACGGGAAGTGCCGTCCGATGCGGAGGTGGTCAGCAATCAACTCATGATTCGGGCGGGAATGATCCGCAAGCTCACGAGCGGAATTTACTCTTATCTGCCGCTCGGCTATCGCGTTATCCGCAAGGTGGAGCAGATCATCCGCGAGGAAATGAACCGGGCCGGCGCCCAGGAAGTGCATCTGCCGATGGTGCAGCCGGCGGAGCTCTGGCAGGAATCGGGCCGCTGGACCTATTACGGCAAGGAGCTGCTCCGGTTCCGCGACCGCAACGACCGCGACTACTGCCTGGGGCCCACGCATGAGGAAGTCATCACGGATCTGGTCCGCCACGACATTAAAACCTACCGCCAGCTGCCGCGCAATCTGTACCAGATTCAAACCAAGTTCCGCGATGAGGTGCGTCCGCGCTTCGGCGTGATGCGCTGCCGGGAATTCGGCATGAAGGACGCCTACAGCTTTGACGCCGACGAGGCGGGAGCGGAGAAAAGCTACGAGAAGATGTTTGCCGCGTACAACGCCATCTTCCGCCGGTGCGGCCTCAGGTTCCGCCCGGTCGAAGCGGATTCCGGCAGCATCGGCGGCAGCTTTTCGCACGAGTTCATGGTGCTGGCCGAATCGGGCGAGGACGCCATCGCTTTCTGCGATAAATGCAACTATGCGGCCAATCTGGAAAAGGCGGAACTCGCCAGGCCGGAAAAGACCGCGTCCGGCACGCAGGACCCGCCGGCCCTGGAAAGCGTGGAGACGCCCAACGTCCGCACCATAGAAGAGGTCAGTGCCTTTTTGAACGTTTCTCCGCAGCAGATCGTGAAAACGCTCATCTTCAATGCGGACGGCAAGGCCTGCGCCGTTCTGATCCGCGGCGACCATGAGGTGAACGAAATCAAGGTGAAAAATTATCTGGGCGCCGCCGAACTCGAACTGGCCGACGACGACATGATTTTCAAAGCCACCGGCGCGCCGCGCGGCTTTGCGGGACCCGTCGGTGTGAAAGTCCGCGTGATTGCCGACTATTCGATCATCGATCTCGCCGATATGGTGACCGGGGCGAACCGGGAAGACTACCATCTTAAAAACGTGAACCTTGGGCGGGATTTTACCGTGGAGTCTTTTGCGGATCTGCGCGTGGTCCGGCCGGGCGACGCCTGCCCGCGCTGCGGCGGCGAAATCAAGTTCGCCCGCGGCATTGAAGTCGGACACGTTTTCAAGCTGGGCACCAAGTACTC
>DBPV01000136.1:13904-14199 GCA_002304995.1 Syntrophaceae bacterium UBA1411 | reverse complement strand
TGCTACGGCATCGGCGTCGGCCGGACCGTGGCCGCCTGCATCGAACAGAATTTTGATCAAAACGGCATCATCTGGCCGATGCCGCTTGCGCCTTACGCCGTGATCGTCACGCCCGTCAACATCAACGAGCCTGCGGTCATGAAGGCGGCTGAAGAGATTTACGGCGCCCTTCTGGCCACAGACGTGGAAGCGATCCTCGACGACCGCGATGAACGCGCAGGCGTGAAATTCAAGGACGCCGATCTGATCGGCATTCCCCTGCGGATTGTCGTGGGGCCCAAGAATCTGGCCCAGG
>DBPV01000136.1:7998-13838 GCA_002304995.1 Syntrophaceae bacterium UBA1411 | reverse complement strand
ATCCCCGCGCGGGGCTGGGAACCTTCATGCTGAGAATCAATGACATTCTGGATAAAGCTCAGGCCTACCTGGCGGCCGAAGAGCTGGAGATGATTCAGAAGGCGTATATCTATTCCGCCACGGTGCACCAGGGACAGGTTCGTCTGTCCGGCGAACCTTACCTCACGCATCCCATGGAAGTGGCCGGCATTCTCGTCGATATGAAGATGGATTCGGCGACGATCATCAGCGGGCTGCTGCACGACACGATTGAAGATACACTGACCACGCGCGAACAGATCGAGCAGGAATTCGGCAAGGACGTCGCTTTTCTCGTCAGCGGACTGACCAAGCTGAGCCGCATTTCCTTCGGATCGCAGGAGGAGCGCCAGGCCGAAAATTTCCGGAAGATGATTCTGGCGATGTCGGCCGACATCCGCATTCTGCTGGTCCGCCTGGCCGACCGCATACACAACATGCGGACCCTTCAATACCAGAAGCCCGACCGGCGGGTGTATATCGCCCGGGAAACCATGGACGTCTATGCGCCGCTGGCCAACCGGCTGGGCATCAACTGGATGAAAATGGAGCTCGAGGATCTGGCCTTTCAGTACATTTCACCGGAAGCCTACGAGGAACTCGCCACGCGGGTCGCCAAATCCCAGGAATCCCGCAACCGCTACACGGAGGAAGTCAAGGGCATCATTTTCAAAGAACTGGAAAAGGTGTCCATCCGCGGCGAAGTCGAAGGCCGGGCCAAGCACCTGTACGGCATTTACAAAAAAATGCACGAGCAGCGCATCAACTTCGACGAGGTGTACGACGTCATCGCCTTCCGCATCATTCTGGACTCGGACATCGATAAGACCTGCTATGAGGCGCTGAGCATCGTCCATGCCCTGTGGAAGCCGGTTCCCGGCCGGTTCAAGGACTACATCGCCATGCCCAAGGCCAACAACTATCGGTCGCTGCACACGGCGGTGATCGGCCCCTACGGTGAGCGGGTTGAAATTCAGATCCGCACGCGGAGCATGCACGAATGGGCGGAGAAGGGCATCGCCGCGCACTGGCGCTACAAGGAAGGACGGGCCTTTCAGGATCACGAGGACAATCAGATCAAGAAACTGCGCGAGGCGCTGGAGATTCAGCAGGAAATCAAGAATCCCAAAGAGTTCATGTCCAACCTCAAGCTGGCGCTCTTTCCGGAGGAGGTCTATGTCTTCACGCCGCACGGGGACGTCAAATCCTTTCCCAAGGGCGCCACGCCGGTGGATTTTGCCTACAGCATCCACACCGACGTCGGCCACCAGTGCACGGGCGCCAAGGTGAACCGCAACATCGTGCCGCTGCGCTACCAGCTGCAAAACGGCGACCAGGTGGAAATCGTCACGCAGGCGGGGCACCACCCCAGCAAGGACTGGCTGAAGTTCGTCGTAACCTCCCGGGCCATCTCCAAAATCCGCAACTGGATCAACGCGGAGGAAAAGAACAGTTCGCTTGCGCTGGGCAAGGACCTGCTGGAAAAGGAATTCCGGCGCAACAACCTGAAGTTTTCAACGTATCTCAAATCGGAAGAAATCCGCAAAGTGCTCGGGGAGTATTCGCTCCAGACCATCGACGATTTGATTTCCCAGGTCGGCTACGGACGCATTTCCGCCAAGCAGGTGGTCAATCATTTTCTGGCGGCGGAGGCGCCGAAGGAGCAGGAAGCGCCGCCGGAAAAAGTCAGAAAGAAATCCGCCGCGCCTTCCCTGGGCATCAGCCTGACCGGCATCGGCGACGTGATGGTGAAATTCGCCAAGTGCTGCAATCCGATTCCCGGCGATGAAATCGCGGGCTACATTTCCCGCGGCCGCGGCATCATGGTGCACACGCAAAGCTGTCCGCATCTGCAGCGGCTCGATGCGGAAAGAATCGTCGACGTCAACTGGGACGTCGGCGTGAAACACGCGTATCCCGTGCACATCAAAGTCGTCTGCACCGACCGCAAGGGCGTGATCACCGAAGTGAGCTCGGTGATTTCGTCCTTCGACGTCAACATCAGTTCCGCTCATGTCGAGACGAACGACATGATCGCCAATCTGATGTTCGTGATCGACGTGTACGACACGCAGCAGCTGCACGCCATTTTCTCGGCCATCCGGCAATTGAAAATCGTCCACTCCATCGAACGGCTCCGTAAGGGCTGAAGATGGCGGCCGGATCCCTTTTTGATTGACAAAAGCAGCCACTGTGCGATAAGCAGGCCGAGCCTGCGGGTCAGGCGAATAAGAATCCATATCAGGTGAAAAAATGCTAAGCAACCGGCTAAAATATATCGTTGTGTGTTGTTCTGTGCTCATCGCGTGTTTCTGCGCCTTCACCGTTTTTGCCCAGGGGGCAACAAAGCCGGTGGTGGTGATCGATCCGGCGCACGGCGGTGCAGATCCGGGCGTGCTGGGCATTGACGAGACGGCGGAAAAGGATATCACTCTGGCGATCGCCCTGGCCCTGGCGAAGGAGTTGGCGAAAGAGTCCTCCGTACAGGTGGTGCTGACCCGGAATTCGGACAAGGCCGTTTCGCTGGAAGAACGCCGCAAAATCATTTCCGAGCAGAAGCCGGCGATCGTTTTGAGCCTGCATGCCAATGCCGGTTTCGGCAAGACCGCCTCCGGCTATGAACTGTACTATCCGGGATTCAAAAATATTGCGCAGGGCGGAAAAGACGCCGCGGGAAAGGCCGTTGCCGGCTCTCATCAATATTTAAACGATACGGTTAAAATGGCGCGTCTGGTGCAGAAAAATTTCAACGCGATCTTTCCGCGCAAGGACCGGGGATTGAGAGAAGCGGAGGTTCCGCTGGCCGCCGGACTGACGGCGCCCGTGCTGACGGTTGAGATAGGATTTGCGACCTCGCCGGAGGACAAAAAAAAGCTTGCGACGGCCAAAACCCAGACGCAAATCGCCCAGGCGCTGGCCAAAAGCATCAAATCCTTTTTTTAGGTGATCCGTGTTTCAGAGGAATGCAGACAGAGGGTACGGCGAACTTCGGCCTATCCGCATCAGCAATCATTACGTGAGAAACGTTCCGGGATCGGTGCTGGTGGAGTTCGGGCACACCAAAGTGCTGTGCGCCGCTTCTCTCGACGACAAGACGGCGCCTTTTCTGAAAAACACGGGCAAGGGCTGGCTCACCGCGGAATACGCGATGCTGCCCATGTCCACGCCGGTCCGCTCGGCCAGGGAAGCCGCCCGCGGCAAAGTGGGGGGCAGGACGCAGGAAATTCAGCGGCTCATCGGCCGGTCGCTGCGGGCCGTGACGGACCTGACCGCTTTCGGCGAAAGAACCGTTTATATCGACTGCGACGTCCTGCAGGCGGACGGCGGAACGCGGACTGCCGCGATCACCGGAGCCTTTGTAGCGCTGGTCGATCTGTTCAGGGAAATGAAGCGCCGGGGGCAGATACCGGAAATCCCCGTCCGGGATTATGTGGCGGCGGTCAGCGTCGGCATCATCGGGGAGCAGGCGCTTCTCGATCTGGAATACGAGGAGGATTCCCGGGCGGACGTCGATATGAATGTCGTCATGACCGGAGCGGGCTCCTTTATTGAACTTCAGGGTACGGCCGAACATGCGCCGTTTACCCGGGATCAGCTCGACGCCATGACATCCCTGGCCAAGGCCGGCATCGACCGGATCATCGCCTTTCAGAAGGCTGTTGCGGGCGACCTGACGGCATGAAAATCGTTTTTGCCACCAAAAATGAAGGCAAGGTCCGGGAAATCCGCGAGATGCTGGCAGCTGAGGATATCGAGCTTTGTTCGCTCAATGCGTTTGCGCAGGCGCCGGACATCGTGGAGGACGGAAAAACCTATCTGGAAAACGCCTTGAAAAAGGCAAAGATCATTTCCGAATTTACGGGCGAGACGGTGCTGGCCGACGATTCAGGGCTGGAGGTGGACGTTCTCGGCGGAGAGCCGGGCGTGTATTCCGCGCGCTATGCGGGCGAGGGGGCGACGGACGAGGAAAACAACGCCAAGCTGCTGGGCCGTCTGAAAGACGTGCCGCCTACGGCCAGAACGGCGGCTTTCCACTGCGCGCTGGTCCTCTACGAAACGAACGGCCGCTGGCGCGCTTTCGAGGCCCGCTGGCCGGGGCTGATCATCGACGAACGGCGCGGAACCAACGGCTTCGGCTACGATCCGATTTTCCTGGATCCGGCGTTCAACAAAACCGCCGCGGAACTGCCGCCACAAATCAAAAACACTGTCAGCCACCGCGGACAGGCTTTTGCGCTTCTGAAAAGCCATCTCTGTCCGGCATAATCCAAACGGGGCGTAGCGCAGCCTGGTAGCGCGCTTGCTTTGGGAGCAAGATGTCGCAGGTTCAAATCCTGCCGCCCCGACCAGATCATTGAAGGGGCCGGGGCAAAATCTCCCGGCTCTTTTTATTTTCGCCGAAGAGCCGGACCTCCGCACAGAACCGACCGACATATCATTCCGTTTTTTCGTCATCTGCATAAATACGAGAGAGCTGACCACTGAAATAGAATCGGTAAGATCGGCTATATTTAATAAATATAAATAATATTAAATATATACACAAAAGAGGGCGTTGGAATTTTTAAAAGAATAAAATTTCATGAAATATGAAATATGATTCATGAAATGTCTTGACTTAAATTTCACTATCGTTTATAGGAGAAACCATGATGAAGGTAAGCAAGGAAAGACTGAGCAATCAGGTTTATACCATTCTCAAGGAAATGATCGCCGACTACCGTTTCAATCCCGGAGCGCGGATCAACGTCGAGCAGATCGCCAAAGAGGTGGGGGCCAGCAGAACTCCGGTCTGGGAGGCGGTTCACCGTCTTGTCCAGGAGGGACTTCTGGAAAATATTCCCAACCGGGGCGTTTTTATGCTCACGCTCACGCCGCAGCAGGCCATTGAACTTTACACGGTAAGAGAAATGCTCGAAGGTCTGGCCGCGCGTCTGGCCATCGAAAATGTCGACGGCGAGACGCTGCAGAAGATGAGCGATTGTCTGCAAAAGCAATATGAAGTCGTCCAAAAGGAAGATCTGGTGAGTTACTCCCGGCTGGACTACGATTTTCATGCGATCGTCTACGAAGCCAGCGGCAACCGCACACTGCAGGAAATGCTGGAAACGATCAAGAATAAAATGCGTCCCATCGCCATGCACATCAAGCCTATTCTGTCGAGCCTCTACGGCGACCACCTGGAAATCCTCGAAGCCTTCAAATCAAAAAATCCCGATCGGGCGGAAGCCGCCTTCAGAAATCACAACCATCAGATGATTGCGCAGATTAAAAACAGCATGCTGAACGACGAATGGAAAAAGGAGGTGTCGGTTCACGACACAAACCCGTAATCGATAAAAAGACAACACGCAACACGAAACACATGAAGGAGGAATACCATGCGTAAAAAAGGACTAGGGCTATCAACGGTACTGCCGGCGCTGGCGCTGACGGCCGCTCTCATTTTCGGGTCGGCCATCGGTGCGTCGGCGGCGGACAAGGTCAAGATCGGACTCATGTTCGGGTTGACGGGCGCGGCGTCGCCGATCGGTCCCGTGCAGCTTGACGGCGCAAAGCTGGCCATCAAGGANNAAAGACGACGAGTCCAAACCGGATATCGCGATTCGCCGCTACCGGGAAATGCTCGACGAAAACAAGGTCGATGCCATCGTCGGTCAGACCTTCGCGCCGATTTCGGCGGCCCTCAATAAAGAAGTAAAGAAAAGCAACATTGCGTATTTTCCGGTCAACGTCGTGGCCGTTACCATGTTTGAAAAAAGCGAAATTGCCGACACCACGTTTTCCATCCACGGCTGCGCCTACTCCATCGGCTACGCCGG
>DBPV01000136.1:1109-7993 GCA_002304995.1 Syntrophaceae bacterium UBA1411 | reverse complement strand
CAGTGGGCGGGCGCCAAGGCGGCCTTCGAGAAGCGGGGCATTAAAGTTGAATACGTCGAATCGCCGGTCGGCACCAGCGACTACACCTCCTACCTGACCAAGATCAAGGAAAAGAAACCGCAGATCGTCATGCTGGCCCACTGGGGCGTCGACGCCATCAACGTGCTTAAACAGTCCTACGAAATCGGATTGAAAAAGACCTCCAAAATCTGGTTCGACTGGATGACCAACTCCTTCGGCAGCGGCGTTCCGCCGGAAGCGCTGGAAGGCGTTTATTCGCTCATGTCCTGGTACTACGATATGAAAGGCTTCTCGGATAAGGCCATTGTCCAGGCGTCCGACGCGTTCGCCAAGAAATTTCAGCAGGAATACAAATATCCGCCCGATCCCTATTCCGCGATGGCTTACGAGGGCGTCATGGAAGCGGTCCGGGCGATGGAACTCGCTCAGTCGCTGGACGGAAAGGCGATGGCCAAGGCATTGATGGCCAATCCGAAGTTCAATTCCATGAAGGGGCCCGGGATGTGGAGAGCGGATCACCAGCCTCTCTTCAAGTACGGCGCCTATGTCGTGATCGGCAAGGGCGAGAAGGAACGCAAGGACAAAAAGTGGGATTTGGTGAAAATCATCGGCGCTTACACAGGCGAAGATTATCTGCCTCCCCTGTCCGCTCTGGGCTACTAGGAAACAATTCAACGGGGGGCGGGCATCCGCCCCTCACTCGGGTGGAAGTTATGACGAATGAACAACCGATCATCGAAACCAGGGGCGCCACGATCAACTTTAACGGTCTTGTCGCCGTCGATTCCGTGGACTTCAGCATGAAGCAAGGCGAGGCGGTCGGGGTGATCGGCCCCAACGGCGCCGGTAAAACGACCTTCTTCAATCTGCTGACCGGACTTTTTTTCCCGACCGGCGGAACCATTTTTTTCTCCGGGACGGATATCACCCGGGTGCCGCCGCACAAGCGGGTGCTTATGGGAATCATCCGCACCTTCCAACTCGTTTCCGTGTTCGATTCCCTGCCGGTGGTGGACAATCTGATCTTATCGACACACCGCATCAGCGGCCATCAGGAGTCCAAAAGAAAGTTTTTCTTCAATGACGCGCACCACCGGGAGATGGAGGAACGCTGCCTGGACGCTCTGAAACTGATGGGCATCGAAAGCAAGGCGGACGTCATGACCTCCGAACTGTCCTACGGAGAAAAGCGCAAACTGGAACTGGCGGTGGCGCTTTCCCTGGAGCCGAAAATCCTGCTGCTCGACGAACCGTTCGCGGGACTGAGCGACATGGAAATCTGCGAGGTATCCGGCATTCTCGCCGAGGTGAAAAAGAAATTTTCGTTCGTGATCATCGAACACAAGATTTCCCACATTCTCGATCTGGTCGGCCGCCTGTGCGTCATGCACGAGGGCAAGCTGATTGCCGAAGGACCGCCCAACGAAGTGCTGTGCAACTCCCTGGTGCGCGAAGTGTACTGGGGCAAAGAGGAGGGTTTGACATGCTCAGTGTAACGAATATCGACACCTCCTACGGCCATGCCAAAGTGCTGCACGGCATCACGCTGGAAGTGCTGTCGGGGCAAACCGTGTTTATCGCCGGCCGCAACGGCGCGGGCAAAACTACGCTGCTCAAATCGATCGCGGGATTTCTGAAGCCTTCTGAGGGCTCCATCACGTTCGACAACCAAAGCATCCTCGGCCTGGCGCCGGAAAAAATCGCGCTATCGGGAATCCGTTACGTCTTCCAGGACAAGCGGGTGTTTTCGCAGCTCAGCGTCCGCGAGAATCTGGAGCTTGCCGCCTATCCGCTCAAAGTCGGCGTCGCGGACGCGATTGCCAAAACGGTCAGCATTTATCCGAAAATCGAGAAGTTTCTGAATCTGCGGGCGGGAAGCCTCAGCGGCGGCCAGCGGCAGATCCTGCTCATCGGCCGGGCGCTGATCGGCGAACCGAAGCTGCTGCTCATCGACGAACCCACGGAAGGACTGGCTGCGGGAACGATCAACGATATTTTAAACGTCCTGGCCTCCATGAAGGGAAAGGTCTCCCTGCTGATCGTGGAGCAGAATCTCTCCGTGGTGGGCATGCTGGCCGACAAGGTTTACATGATGAAGGAAGGCAAAATTGTCCGGGAGGTGACGGACAAAGCGCAGATGAACGACAAGGTGATTATGGAGCAATGTTTATAGGGGGGCGGGCGCATGCCTGCGACCGATCGATAAAACCATCAGACCAATACATGAAAAAAAGGAGAAATCATATGAAGGGAAAAACCAAAGCGCCGAAGATTGAGGCCGCGAAAACAGCCGTTGTTCTGATCGAACCGCAGTACGATTTTCTGAAGCCGGGCGGATCCATGTACCAGTTTATTGAAGATCAGCTGGAAAAAAGAAACGTCATCGGCAATCTGGAGGATTTCATCGCCAAGGCGAGAAAAAAGGTCAAAAAGATCGTCTACGTGCCTTTCGAAGAGTTTGAGCCGGGATTTCCGGAAATCGACAAGAAAGGTCCTGGCATGGGCGGACTGCGCGGCCTGGAGATCGACATGCCGACGGGCTGGAAGATTGACGGCAAGCCGGTGACGGGCGCGTGGGTCAAAGGAACCCCGGGACCGGAGATCATTCCCGAACTGACGCCGCAGAAGGGCGACATCATTCTGCGGGGCAAAAAGACGCTCGATGCCTTCTGGTCCACCGCGCTGGACTATACGCTGCGCGTCAACATGATCGAATGGGTCGTCATCGTCGGTTTCCATACCAACTGGTGCGTGGAATCCACCGCCCGTTCCGCTTACGACAAGGGATACCGCGTGGTGGTCATCGGCGACTGCACGGGCACCGATACGGACGAAGAACAGAACTACGTGGAGAAGTACATTTTTCCCAAAATCGGCCACGTTTTGAACTACAAAGAATTTTTGAAATGCCTGGTGTAACAGCCTGATTTTCTCCCTTTCGCTTTCCCCTCCGGATCCGGAGGGGAAAGTCCGGAGAGGGGAGAAAAAATCGACTGCGCCGGGTTCGGGGCAAGGAGAACGGACATTGAAAACCGATCATAAACTCATGAGCCTGTTTAAAACAGGCCCCGGAAGAAGCATTTTCGACGTTGCGGTCATCGCCGCGGGATTCCTGGTGCTGCTTCCCATTCTGGGCATCAACCGCACAACCGATTTCATGATCTTCTGCGTCTTCGTGCTCGGCTTTAACCTGCTGTACGGTTTTATGGGCAGGTTGTCCTTCGGACACATGCTGTACCTGGGAACGGGCGCCTATGCGATCACCCTCTTTTCCGAACATGTCTCGCAGAATCCGCTTTTGGCGGTGCTGGCGGGAATTCTCGCAGGAGCGCTCATCGGCGTCATCCTCGGGCCGATCATCGTCCGGACGACCGGCGCCTGCTTCGCGCTCATCAACCTGGCCTTCGATCAGGTCGGCTACTTTCTCGTTTTGGTGGCCTTCTCCAAATACACCGGGGGCGAGGACGGCATGTCGGCTTATTTTTCGAAAATGGGCTTTCTCGATTTCGGACAAAAGCCGGTGATGTTCGGTTTCGCGCTTTTCTGCCTCCTTCTGACTTTCTACGTGCTCAAGAAGTTCACCTCTTCGCCTTACGGCGTGCTCATCAAGAGCATCAAGGAAAACGAAACCCGGGTGAAGTTCCTGGGCTACAACACCTTCACCTACAAGTGGATCACCTTCATCATTTCGACGTCCATTGCCGCGTTTGCCGGGGCGCTCTCGATTTTGAACTACGGGTACGTCACGCCCAGCTTCATCGATCCGTCCCGCGCGGTGGAAGTGATCTTTGCCGCGCTGATCGGCGGTTCCGGCAGTCTGTACGGCGCGATCATCGGCGGCGTCCTTTACATGGCCATCAGCAATTATCTCGCCTCGTACATTTCGCGCTGGGAAATGTTCCTCGGCATCGCGCTGCTCATCTGCGTCTTCCGCTTCCGCAGCGGCATCTGGGGATTTGTGGCGGATAAACTGAAATTACGGGCGGCGGCATAAAGAGAGGTTATTATGATCAACACCATTGCATACGGATTAACGATCGGCGGTATTTTGTACATCATCAGCATCGGGCTGTCGCTCACGTTCGGCACCATGCGGATCGTGAATTTCGCCCACGGGCTGATCTACGCCATCGGCGCCTACTTTGTCGTCACACTGCTGCCCGTCGCCCGCGATAATTTCATCCTGGGCGCCGTGCTGGCTGTCCTGGCCGTCGTGCCCATCAGCTACATCATTGAACGGTTCGTGGTGCGCAAACTCTACGGCGTGTCCATCGACTACGCCATCATCGCCACCTATGCCGTCGTACTGATCGGCGTCGACGTCATCAAATGGATCTGGGGGGCCTCCCCGATTCCGCTGTCCGACCCGGTCGGCATGGACGTGGCTTTCCTGGGCATCACACTGCCTTTGTACCGGCTTATCATCATCGCTCTGGCCGTCGTGATCTTCATCGCCCTGTCCATCTTTTTCAAGAAAACCATGGTGGGCAAGATCGTGGTCGCCTCGCTCGAGGACAAGGACGCGGTGCGCAGTCTGGGCATCAACGTCGACAAGTATTTTGCCTACATTTTCATCATCGGCAGCTGTCTGGCCGCGCTCGGCGGCGTGCTTTACGCGCCGATCACTTCGGTGCATCCCTACATGGGATCGATGGTTCTGCTGATCAGCTTTGCCGTTGTTCTCGTGGGCGGGCTGGGCAACATCAAGGGCACGTTCGTGGCGGCCTTTGCGCTGGGGATGGTCATGTCGGTCACCGGGCGCTTGTGGGGGCCGGCGGCGGAGACCATGGTCTTCGTCGTGATGGGCATCGTCCTCATTTTCAAACCGATTGAAGTGTAAGCGTCCGATTGGGGCGCGAAGGAGACTTGCCGGAATTGGACAATCCTGCCAACCGTGAAACAGCCGTCGCCATTTTCCAGGCGGCGCTGGCCTCCGCCGATCCCAGCCGGCTGGTGCAAAGCCACTGCCCGGCCGTGGTGGATGCCTATCGGCGGGGAAACTGCCGGAGACTGATGCTCGCGGCCTTCGGCAAGGCCGCCTTTGCCATGACGCGGGCGCTTACCGAAAGCCCCGTCGGGGAGCTGGTTACACGGGGAACCGTCATCACCAAATACGGCCATGTGCCGGGGACGCTGCCCGATCCGGTCGCGGTTTATGAAGCGGGGCATCCTCTGCCGGATGCCGCGGGCGTTGCGGCGACGGGCCGGCTCGTGCGCATGCTGGAGGATCCCGATCCGCAGACGCTTGTGGTGTGCCTCATTTCCGGCGGCGGCTCGGCGCTTTTGGTTGCGCCCGCTGACGGCCTCACCCTGGCCGAAAAGCAGGAAACGACGCAGTGCCTGCTTGAGGCGGGGGCGGACATCGGCGAACTCAACGCGGTGCGCAAGCACATTTCCGCAATCAAGGGCGGCAGGCTGGCTGCTTTGGCTTATCCGGCGCGGGTCCTGTCGCTGATTTTATCCGATGTCATCGGCGATCCGCTCGACGTGATCGCTTCGGGGCCGACGGCGCCGGACAACACAACCTTTGCCGACGCTCTGGCTGTCATCGAAAAATATGGACTTGCGGAAAAAATTCCGTCTGCGGTCTACCGCAGACTGATCCAGGGCCAAAACGGCGCGCATCCGGAGACGCCCGCAAAAGACGATCCGGTGTTTGCCGATGTCGCCAACGTCATCATCGGGAGCAACAAACTGGCGATGGAAGCGGCGGCTGCAAAAGCCACCCTGGCAGGCTTTGAAACCGTCGTCCTCACGACGGAACTCCGGGGCGAGGCCAGAGACGCCGCCCGGTGGCTTGCGCAAAAAGCATTCGCAATTCAAAAGCAGCGCCCGGCCGGCAAAAAGATCTGCCTCATTTCCGGCGGCGAGACGACTGTTACTGTGGCGGGAACGGGCAAGGGCGGCAGAAATACCGAACTGGCGCTGGCCTTTGCCGAAGCCATCGACGGCCGGCCGGATATCACGCTCTTATCCGCGGGGACGGACGGCACGGACGGACCGACGGATGCGGCGGGCGCCGTTGTCGACGGCCGGACCATCGCGCGGGCCGGCGCCCGGGGCCTCTCCTCCGGCGTTTTCCTGGCGCGAAACGATTCTTACACCTTTTTCCAAAACACGGATGAACTGCTGATAACCGGATCGACCGGAACCAATGTCATGGACATCCAGATCATCTTGCTTTCCTGAACTTTTTTGTGCTTTTATTCATTTTTCACCAGGACCGGACAGGACACGTGTCCCGGAATCCGGCGGGTGGGACGCCCAGGGCCTGGAGAAGCCTTGCCCAGTAATTGACCTGAGCGGCCGTTGCAGCCAGAATAACAATTTCCCGCTCGCCGAACTCGGCTTTCAATCGCCTCACGAAGTCTTCCGGAAAAGACGGAGGCGATGCGGCAATGCGCGCGGCGTATTCCAGGGCGATTTTCTCCCGGTCGGAAAAGGTTTGCACGGCCGCGACGTCCTGCCGGCTTTGCAGGACGGCCAGTTCTTCGCCGGTGATGCCGAACTGATCAAAATCGTAGGCATTCATATCGATGCAGAAAGGACAGGCCAGAGCAAAGGACACCTGCAGGCGGACCAGCTTGAGGATCCGTTTGTCGAGTTTTCCGTCCGCGTGGGCCACGAGGGCTTCCATGATGCCGGAGCCGACCGCGGCTTTGGGATACCAGGCCAGGAGTCGGCCGGGCAGAAGATCGCGGCCGGTGATCCGCCGGGAAATCCACAGACCGATTCTCAAATAAAAGGGAATGTTCAAGGGCGGTTCAATAAAGGCGCTCATGGATCACCTCCCGTAAAATCATTTATGCTTCTTTATGCAGCATGCCCGGGATGATTGCAATGCGAAAACTGCATTCCGGACG
>DBPV01000136.1:0-1068 GCA_002304995.1 Syntrophaceae bacterium UBA1411 | reverse complement strand
TTGGAACGGTGAGCCGCGTGAAAATCCTCGCGGCCGAACCAGGGCGGAAAAGCGATGCGTCCCGTAATTTTCATTTTCTTCATCTGGTTGCGATAACCGCGGCGGACCCATTCGTCGATGCACAGGTTGTGGTAGAGCTTGAGCGCATTGACGTGTCCGCGCCACATTTTCACGACCGGGTGATGCGACCAGCCCCCGCCGGATTGGATCGCCCGCAGAATCTGATAAGCTTCAACCCGCTGTTTGCCCAGACGCCGGTAGTCGAGCGCCCGGAGGGATTTTTCGAAATCGGGGTAGGGAAGGAAGGTCTGCATGCGCTACCGGACCACGGCCATCTCGTCGCCGGCGGCGATAACGCCTCCGGACAGAATCCGCGCGAATATGCCTTCCCGGGGCATCACACAGTCTCCCACGGCCGCATAAATGGCACAGGGCGCAAGGCAGGTTTTGCCGATTTGCGTCACTTCCACCACGACGTCCGCGCCGATGCGGATTTTCGTTCCGAGGGGCAAAGTGAAGAGTTCGATCCCTTCCGTGGTCAGGTTTTCGGCAAAGTCGCCGTACTGGACCGGGAGCCCTTTTCGGCGAATTTTGTCGACGCTTTCCGCGGCGAGCAGACTGATCTGGCGGAGCTTCATGCCGCTGTGCACGTCGTTTTGCAGTCCCTGATCGGCCAGCGCCAGCGCGCTTGCGACACTGCGCTTTTTTTCGCCTTTACGGTCGCTGATATTGACGGATACGATTTTGGCCATGTCCGTCTACCTCCTTACGGCAACCGCTTCAATTTCCAGAAGCGCGCCTCTGGGCAGGGACGCGACTTCCACCGTCGAGCGCGCGGGCGGTTGCGACGGAAAATACTCCGCATAAATCTCATTGACCGCCGCGAAATCGGCCATGCTTTTTAAAAAGAGCGTCGTCTTGACGATATTGGCCAGCGCCAGGCCGTTTCCTTCCAGAAGGATTTGCAGATTGACGAGCACCTGGCGGGTGGCCGGGCCGATCTCAGGAACAATTTCTCCGGTTGCCGGATCAATGGGCAGCTGGCCGGAGATAAAAATCAATCCGCCG
>DBPV01000096.1:74912-76209 GCA_002304995.1 Syntrophaceae bacterium UBA1411 | reverse complement strand
GCGGCGAGAATGTCGGCGTCGGTGATGTCCTTGCGCACCAGATCGCGCAGGCGCTGGCTTCCCGCTTCCGGCGCCAGCGCAACGGTCTCCACCCTGCCGGCCTTCAGCAGATCCAGCATTTCGCCTGTAATCCGGTCGACGCGCAGGGACCCCACGCCCACGGCGGCGCCGCGCGCCACGATGTGGCGGCAGAGGTCCGCCAGGTCGGGATGATCGGAAACGGCCGTGCCGACCAGGCCGATCTTCCCTTTCAGCGCCAGACCGCGGTCCACCGCCTCTATGATGTCGCGGGCCGGGCGGAAGCGCGGCGGCGCGTAAACGTGGCCGGCGGCGCAGAAGCGGCACAGGTGCGGACAGCCGCGGTTTACTTCCACCAGGTACATGTCCGCCATTTCCGAATCGGGGCTGCTCACGGTTTGCGTCGTGCTGAAGGCGCCGATGTTCCGGATGCGGCCGATCCGGATGGTTTCCGGCAAGCCGTCCGCAAGCGGGATCATGCGCCGGATAGGGCCTTCCGGAAAATAGGAGACGCCGTAAAGGGAAGGAACATAAACGCCCGGCAGCTGTCTCTGCAGGGCGACCAGCCGGTCCCTGCGGTCAAGGCCCGCCGTGGCGGCAAAGACGCGCGCAAACGCGGGCAGAATCTCTTCCGCCTCGCCCAGCACAAACAGATCGAAAAAAGCGGCCAGCGGTTCGGGATTGAGCGTCGGCGCGATGCCGCCGCCCATGACCAGCGGATGGGCAAGATCGCGGTCTTCGGCCGCGAGGGGAATTCCCGCCGCTTCCAGCATCTGCAGGACGGCGGGGTAGTCGTTTTCAAACGAAAGGGAAAAAGCCAGAAGGTCGAAGTTCCGAAGGGGGTTTTGACTCTCCAGACTGACCAGGGGGGCCCCGCCGGCGGCGGATTCGGCGCCGCCGCCGGCCGGAGGCCAAAACGCTCGTTCACAAAGAAAGGAGGGCAAATCGTTAAACAGCCTGTACACCGTCTGGAAACCGAGGTTGGCCATGCCGATCCGGTAGGCGTTGGGATAGGCCAGACAAACCGTGTGGCCGGTTCCCCAGACTTTTTTCACGACGCCCCGCTCGCGGGAAAGCAGGGCTTCGTATTTCTGCTTTTGCTTCCAGTTCATCGGCGCATGGCCGCTTTCCTTCCGGACGGCCCGGCCTAGTCCGCCTGGCGGCGCAGAAACGTGGGAATCTCGATATCGACGTTTTCCTGGTCGTCATTGAGGCCCACGGTCAGCACATTGGCCGTGTCGCGCGATTTTTCCCGGCGCAGAAAAGCGGGCGTCGAGAG
>DBPV01000096.1:50448-74758 GCA_002304995.1 Syntrophaceae bacterium UBA1411 | reverse complement strand
GCTTCGACGGCGCGGTTTTCGCCGCTGGACGTGCCGGTGCCCATGAGCGCCATGCCCATGTTGCTCATGATGTTCTTCACGTCGGCGAAATCCAGGTTGATGAGGCCCGGAACGATGATCAGATCGGAGATGCCCTTCACGGCCTGATACAGAATGTCGTCGGCCTTCTTGAAGGCTTCCAGAAGCGAAAGCCCGCGGCCGCCGAGACTCAGGAGGCGCTGGTTGGGAACGACGATCAGCGTGTCCACCACGTCGCGCAGCTGGATGATGCCTTCCTCCGCCTGGAGGTTGCGCCGCTTGCCTTCAAACTGAAAAGGCTTGGTCACCACCGCCACGGTCAGCGCGCCGCATTCGCGGGCCACCTGCGCGATGATCGGCGCGGCGCCCGTGCCCGTGCCGCCGCCCAGGCCCGCCGTGATGAAGATCATATCCGCGCCTTCCAGATGCCGGCGGATCTCGTCGCGGGACTCCAGGGCCGCCTGCCTGCCGACGTCCGGATTGGACCCGGCGCCCAGCCCCTTGGTGACCTCCGCGCCGATCTGGATCTTCACGGGCGCGCTGGAGGCCCCCAGCGCCTGAGAGTCGGTGTTCGCGATAATAAAATCGACGCCCCTCAGCGCATAGGAGATCATGGTGTTGACGGCATTGCCGCCTCCGCCGCCCGCCCCGATTACCTTAATTCTTGCCGAATTCTCGATGCATACTTCCGTCAGTTCAAACATGCGCACCCCCTTCTTTTAAAAAAACTCCACAAACCATTTTTTGAGCGTTTTGAAAAATTCACTGAAAACATTGCCGGTCCTGCGATAAACGGAATCGCCGGGGACGTTCCGGCTGCCGTAAAGAATCAGGCCGACGCCGACGGCAAAGGCCGGCGTATTGGCGACGTCGCTTAAGCCGCCTACGCCCGTGGGATAGCCGCGGCGCACCGGCAGGTCGAAGATCTGCTCCGCCATTTCCGTGATCCCCGGCAGCAGCGCCGTGCCGCCGGTCAGAACGATGCCCGCCGCCAGCAGATCTTCATATCCGGAGCGGACCATTTCCTTGAGGGCCATATTGAGGATTTCATCCATGCGGGGCTCCATGATCCGGCCCAGGATCTGGCGCGACACCATGCGCGCCTCCCGCCCGCCCACGCTGGGCACTTCGATGGTTTCTTCCTTCGGAATCATCGCCGTCAGCGCGCAGCCGTACTGGATTTTGATTTTCTCCGCCTCCGCAAACGGCGTGCGCAGCCCCGTGGCGATGTCCGAGGTCAGAAAGTTGCCGCCCACCGGCAGCGACGCCGTGTGCTTGATGCTGCCTTCCGCGAAAATCGCGATGCTCGTGGTCGCGCCGCCCAGATCGACGAGCGCGACGCCCAAGTCCTTTTCGTCGGCGCTCAAAACGGCCTCGCTGGCCGCGAGCTGCTCGAGAACCACGTCGTCGATATCGAGCCCGACCCGGTTGACGGATTTTACGACATTCTGAATGGACGCCGCCGCGCCCGTGACGATGTGCACCTTGGCTTCCAGCCGTACGCCCGACATGCCCACCGGATCGCGGATGCCGTCCTGGCCGTCCACGACATAATTCTGCGGCAGCGTATGGAGGATCTCGCGGTCCACGGGAATGGCAATGGCCTTGGACGCTTCAATGGCCCGCTGCAGATCGTCTTCGCCGACTTCCCGGCCCTTGACGGCGACAATGCCGAGCGAGTTCTGTCCCTTGATGTGCGGGCCGGCAATGCCGACGTAGGCGGAATTGATGCGGCAGCCCGACATGTGCTCCGCGTCCTCCACGGCTTTCTTGATCGCCTCGACGGTGTTGTCGATGTTGACCACGCCGCCTTTGCGCAGCTCCCGGGCAGGCGTGATTCCCATGCCGATGATGTCGATGCCGGTGTCCGTCACCTCTCCGACAATCGCCACGGTTTTGGTCGTTCCGATATCGACGCCCACCAGAACATTGCTCTTTTTTCTGCCCATCATTTCACCCTTTTTTTGCGACCGCCCGTCAGATGCGGTACTGCGGCCCCGGTTTTTCGTCCTGCGCTTTTCCCAGCGCGTCTTTGCGTTGCACCGTCACCTTGGCGACGTCGGTCAGATCGACGAACAGGCGTCCGTCTTTCAGCCCCCGTTTTTCCAGGTCGGCCAGGACGACATCCAGCCGGCGGATCTTGCCTTCAAAATTGTCGCGGCCCAGTTTCAGGTGCAGTCCCCTGTCCGTCAGAATGGACAGGCCAAAAACCTCATCGACGGAAATCTCGGAAATCGTTCCCAGCGACTCGTGCGCTTCGGCGCCCAGCGTCTGGAGGAGTTTGAGAGCCTGCAATACCAGAGCCGGCTGCGTCGGGGCCTTGACGTCAACTCCCGTGACGATCGCCAGATCCACGTCGTCGCCCCGCGATAATTTCTTGAAAACAAATCCGTCCGCATCCATCAGATAAAAAGTCCCCGCCTGCTTGACCAGCGCAACGGGCGTGCGTTCGCGCACCTCGACCACCAGACGGTCCGGAAATTCCCTGCCGATGTAGACGGCCCGGATCCAGGGATTGGTGCGGATCCGCCGCGCGACCGCATCCGCATTCACCGCCAGAATGTTCGCCTGCGGCGTGATCTTCGCCAGGGCCAGGATGTCCTTTTCCGTGAGCTCCTTCACGCCGCGCACGGCGATTTCCCGGATCTGCAGCGAAGGAGCACTCAGCACCGCGCTGTAGGCATAGATGAATCCCGCGCCCGAGAGGGCCGCGCCGAAGAGCAGAACCACGGCGGCGAAAGATTCGCCGACCGCCCCGATCATCCGGCGGTGCAGCCGGTTTTTCCTGGCTTCCAGACTTCCCCGAATCTTCCCGTTCACCGTTCCTCTCCGATAATCACGATTTCCGGCTCCAGCGCCACGCCTCTTTCCCGGCGGGCCGTCTCCTGCACCAGCCGGATCAGTTCCAGCATGTCGGCGGCCGTTCCCTGTCCCTTGTTGACCATGAAGTTGGCGTGCTTTTTCGAAATCTGCACGTCGCCCAGCCGCCGTCCTTTCAGTCCCAGTTCCTCGATCAGGCGGCCCGCCGGCTCTCCCGGAGGATTTTTAAAAACCGAACCGGCGCTGGGATACTGCAGCGGATGCTTTTCCTGCCGCCACTCACGGATTTCACTCATCCGCGCCCGAATCCGGCCGGCGTCTCCCCGGGTCAGGACGAAACGCGCCCCGCAGATGATGGTGTCCGCGGGCAGACCGGACCGGCGGTAGGCAAATGCGATTTCCTCGCGGCGCAGCTGGTGCACCCGGCCTTCTTTGTTCATCACCGTCACCCGGCTCACCACATCCTTGATTTCTTTTCCGTACGCGCCGGCGTTCATCCGGACGGCGCCGCCGACGCTGCCGGGAATGCCGGTGCAGAATTCGACGCCCGCAAGCGCCTCGGCCGCCGCCAGGGCGACCACCCGGCCCAGCGCCGCGCCCGCCTGGGCATCGAGAAAATACGTTCCGTCCGGCCCGGGCGAAACGGCGGTTTGGTCCCAGCCCCGCATCCACAAAAGCGCGCCGCGGTAGCCGCCGTCGCGCACGAGGATGTTGGTCAGATTTCCGACCGGCAGAAAGGCAATGCCTTTTTGGGTCAACCGCCGCACGACCGCCGCGAGCTGCGCCTCATCATCGGCTGCCACCAGCGCATCCGCCGGACCGCCCAGGCGCAGCGACGCATGATGCGACATCGGCTCGTCATAGAGCACGCTGCCGATCGTCAGCCCGGCCAGGGCCTCCGCTATGGCCTGCCGCATCGTCATGCTCCCGCCGCTCCCTTCTTTTGCGCCAGAAACGCCTCGCCGATTTTATACACGCTGCCCGCGCCCAGGGTGAGAACCGTGTCGCCGGGCCGGGCTTCGGCCAGAAGAAAGTCCACCGTGTTTTGCGTCTGTCCGATGTATTCCACGCGCGGATGGCCGCCTTCCTTGATCGCCGCCCACAGCGCGGCGGAGTTGATGCCGGGAATCGGCGCTTCCGACGCGGGATAGATGTCGTTTAACACCAGGACGTCCGCGTCGCCGAAGGCCCGCGTGAATTCGTCAAAGAGCGCCTGCGTCCGCGTGAAGCGGTGCGGCTGGAAAACCACGATCAGCCGGCCGGGCCACATTTGCCGGGCCGCGGCCAGCGTGGCCAGAATTTCGGTCGGATGATGCCCGTAGTCGTCCACCACGGTAATTGAACCGGCGCTTCCCTTGACCTCGAGGCGCCGCTGAACGCCGGCAAAGGCCAGAAGCCCTTCGCGGATCGTCGGCAGACCGAGCCCCAGCTCGACGCCGACAGCCGTCGCCGCCATGGAGTTGTAGACATTGAAAAGCCCCGGCACGGCCAGCGTCGTTTCGCCCAGATCCTCTCCCTTGTAAAGCAGGCGGTAAAGCGTCCGCGCCGGCTGAAACCGGATATCGCGCGCCCGGTAGTCCGCAGGCGCGTCAATGCCGTAGGTGATGACCCGGCGCTTGACCGACCCGATGATGGCGCGCACGTGTTCGTTGTCGTTGCACATGACCGTGCAGCCGTAAAAAGGCACGATATTGGCGAATTTCAGAAAGGCGTCCTTGATTTCGGCGATGCCCGGATAGTAGTCCAGGTGCTCGCGGTCGATGTTCGTGACCACGGCGATCGCAGGCGACAGCTTCAGAAACGAGCCGTCGCTTTCGTCCGCCTCCGCGACGATGATGTCGCCGTCGCCCAGCCGGGCGTTGGAGCCGATGGACGCCAGCTTGCCCCCGATCACCATCGTCGGGTCCAGGCCGCCCCGGGCCAGAAGGGTTGAGATCATGGAGGTGGTCGTCGTCTTGCCGTGGCTGCCGGAGACGGCCACGGAAAATTTCATTTTCAGAAGCTCCGCCAGCATTTCCGCGCGGGGAATCACCGGTATGGCCCTGCGGTGCGCGGCCTGCACTTCGGGGTTGTCCGCCTTCACCGCGGTGGAGGTCACCACCACGTCGGCGGCGCCGACGTTCTCCGCCGCATGGCCGTGGGCCACCTGGGCGCCCAGGCTTCGCAGGCGTTCGGTCGTCTCATTGACCTGGGCGTCCGAACCGCTGATGCCGTAGCCAAGGTTGAGCAGCACCTCCGCGATGCCGCTCATGCCGATGCCGCCGATGCCGACAAAATGGATGCGCTTGACTTTGCGCTGCATGAATCCGGTTTCCCGATCTTTTCCCATCGATTTTCTTTTCCCTTCACCGGCGCCTTTCAGCGCCCGTTTGGTTGCACCAGTTTAAGGCAGGCGTCCACCACCGCCGCCGCTGCTTCCGGCCGGCCCAGCGCCCTGGATTTTTGTTCCATCTCCCGGAGCCGGCGCCCGTCCTCCCAAAGGTCCTTCACCACTCCGAAAAGCCTTTCGGCCGTAAGCTCGCTTTGCCGGATCATCACCGCCGCGCCCGCGTCCGCCATGGCGCGCGCATTTTGTGTCTGGTGGTCGTCGGCCGCAAACGGAAACGGAATCAGAACGGACGCCTTTCCGGCCGCCGTGATTTCCGCAAGCGACGTCGCTCCGGCGCGGCAGATGATCAGATCGGCCGCCGCGTAAGCCGAAACCATATCCGAAATGAACGGCGTCACCTCGGCCGCAATTCCGCAATCGCGGTAGGCGCGGCCAACCGTCTCCACCTCCCGCTCGCCCGCCTGGTGGACAATGCGAACGGGGGGCAAAAGCGTTTTCAGCCGAGGCAGCATTTCCGTCACGGCTTTATTGATGGCCGCAGCCCCCTGCGATCCGCCGAAGATGAGCAGACCGCGCCTTGCAGCCGCGGGGGAACTTTGCGCAAGCGCACCAACAAACGCGGCCCGGACGGGATTGCCGGTCACCAGAACCTTCCCTGCCGCAAACGGCCCCCGGCTCTCTTCGTAGGTCAGGAAAACCCGATCCACGAACTTTCCCAGGATGCGGTTGGTGTTTCCCGCCAGGGCGTTTTGCTCGGCAACGGCGGTCGGAATCCGCATCAGCCAGGCGGCCATTACCGCCGGCCCCGACGCGTAGCCGCCGACGCCGATCACGACATCCGGCCGAAACTCCCGGAAGATCCGCCGCGACTGCAGCATGCTGTTGGGAATCGCGTACAGTCCGCGGATGAGCGCTTTCGGCCCCCGGCCTTTCAAGCCCTCCACGTCGATCTCCCGCAGCGCGTAGCCCAGCGGCCCCAAGAGCCGGTGCTCGATGCCGCGCTTCGTCCCGATGAAGATCACCCGGTTGGCGGAATCGCGGCGAAGAAACTCCTCCGCCACGGCAATGCCGGGAAACAAATGTCCTCCCGTTCCTCCTCCCGCGATGACCATCCGCACCGTCTTCACCTCTTATGTCCGCTGGGTGGAGATATTGAGCAGAATCCCCACCGACAGCATGCTCATGACAAACGACGTGCCGCCGTAACTCAGAAACGGCAGCGCGAGCCCCTTGAGCGGAATGAGCCCCATCACGCCCGCGATATTGATGAACGCCTGCATGGCGATCAGCATCGTCAGCCCGGCGGCCAGAAGCGTCCCGAAAAGATCCGGCGCGCGAAACGCGATCATGAAGCCGCGCAGCAGAAAAACGATGAACAGGACGATGACGATCGTCACGCCGACAAAGCCGCTCTCTTCCGCGATGACCGCCAGAATAAAATCCGTATGCGGCTCCGGCAGATAAAACAATTTCTGCATGCCGTCGCCCAGACCCTGGCCGAAGACGCCGCCCGACCCGAAGGAAATGAGCGACTGGATGAGCTGAAAGCCCGTCTTGTCCGGATCCTTCCAGGGGTCCAGAAAAGCCGTCAGCCGCGCCAGCCGGTAACTCTTGTGCAGGATCAGCCAGATCGCCGCGGGAATGAACGCCGCGCCGAGAAACAGCAGGTGCGTGATCCGGGTGCCGGCCAGCGACAGCATCAAAAGCAGGATCGACGCGATGATGACGACCGTTCCGAAATCCGGCTGAAAAATGATCAGGCCCATGATGACGGCCGTCACCGACAGGGGGACGGCCACGCCCCGGCTGAATTTCTTCAGATGGTGCACCTTGCGCGTGAGCAGGTGCGCCAGGAAAACGACCATCGCCACCTTGACCAGCTCCGTCACCTGAAAAGTGAAGACGCCCATGTTGAGCCAGCGCGTCGCTCCGCCCCGGCGGACGCCGACATGCGGAATGAACAGCAGCAGCAAGAGCACGATGGAAACGATCACGCCGGGATACGCCACCTTCTTGAGATGCTCATAGGGCACCTTGGTCATCACGATCATCGTCACGAGGCCGGCAAACACAAAGAACAGATGCTTCTTGATGAAAAACTGTCCGTCCTTGAATTTTTCCATCGCCAGAATGGAGCTCGACGAATAGATCATCGCGGCGCCCACCGTCACCAGAACCAGCGTCACGAGCAGGAGGATGATATCCGGCGTATTGGTTTCCTTCTTAAAGGCGGCTTCCATCTAAAACGACCTCACGACATCCTTGAAAAAATTTCCCCGCTCCTTGTAGTTGGCGAATTCGTCGAAGCTCGCGCATCCCGGCGACAAAAGAACAATGTCCCCCGGACGGGCATCAAGAAACGCCCGGCGCGTCGCCCCCTCCAGCGTGGGTTCCTTGACGTGCAAAACGCCCGGCCCGATCTGGGGCGCGATGCGGTCGCGCGCCTCGCCGAACAAAATCACCTGTTTGACTTTCTTCTCCAGGCTGCCCGCCAGCACGGTAAAATCGCTGTCCTTGTCGCGGCCGCCCAGAAGCAGAATCACGGGCCGGTCGAAGGTTTCAAGCGCCCGGACGACGGCGTCCACATTCGTGCCCTTGGAGTCGTCGTAGAACCGGACGGCGTTTTTCTCGCCGGCAAATTCAATGCGGTGGGGCAGGCCGCGGAATCCGGAGACGGTCCTGGCGATGCTTTCGGGATCCGCGCCGCACGAGCGCGCCGCCGCCAGCGCCGCCATGACGTTCTCCACGTTGTGCCGGCCCGGCAGACGGATCATGTCGAGCGGATAGCGCTCCGGCGCCCCGTTTTGCATCCGGCAGAAGATCGCGTCGTCTTCCAGCCAGAGGCCCTCCGTCTGTTTCCGGCGGGTGCTGAACCGGATGATCCGCGCGGCGTAAGCCGCGTCAAGCCCCTTTTGCGCCTCGTCGTCGGCGTTCACGATCGCCCAATCGGCGCTTTGCTGATTTTCAAACACCCGGGCCTTGATCCGCCGGTACGCGTCAAACGAGCCGTGGTAGTCGATGTGGTCGCAGGTGATGTTGAGCAGCAGCGCAACGTGCGGGCGGAAGGATTCGATCCACTGCAGCTGGAAGCTGCTGATTTCGGCGACGACGACATCGTCGGCCTGCGCCGAGTTCGCGTATTCGATCAGCGGATTGCCGATGTTGCCCCCGACAAAAACCTTTTTGCCCGCCGCCCTCAGCATTTCGCCCAGCAGCGTGGTGGTGGTGGTTTTGCCGTTGGTGCCCGTCACCGCGATCAGCGGCACGCGAAGATGGCGGTACGCCAGTTCGATTTCGCTCAGAATCGGCAGTCCGGCCGCCTGCGCGGCGGCCAGAATGGCGTTGCGCGGGGGAATGCCCGGCGAGGGAACGATCAGATCCGCGCCCGCGAGCACAGAGGCATCATAGCGGCCGACGGACAGCCACGGGCTGGCGGCGATGCGGCTGTAGGCCTCGCCCCATTCGGCCGCGGGTTTTTCATCGACTGCGACCACGGACGCGCCCCGCGCGCCCAGAAACGCGGCGGCGGCGATGCCCGTTTTTCCCATGCCGATGACGATGCTTTTCTTTCCTTTCAGGTCCATGTCTTCCCTACCGCAGTTTCAGCGTGCTGATCGCCACGAGCGCCAGCAGAATCGATATGATCCAGAACCGGACGATCACCTTCGGCTCCGCCCAGCCTTTGAGTTCGAAATGATGATGGATCGGCGCCATCCGGAAAATCCTTTTTCCGCCGGTAAGCTTGAAATATCCCACCTGGAAGATGACGGAAAACGTCTCCATCACAAAAATACCGCCGACGATCGCCAGCAGAATCTCCTGCTTGGTGATCATCGCAACCGTTCCCAGCGCCCCGCCCATCGAAAGCGATCCGACATCGCCCATGAAGATTTCCGCCGGATAGGCGTTGAACCACAAAAAGCCCAGCGCCGCGCCCATGAACGCGCCGCAGAACACGGACAATTCGCCCGCGCCGGGCACATAGGGAATCTGCAGATAATGCGCCACCTTGATGTTGCCGGCGAAGTAGGCAAACAGCAGGTACGTGACAAAGCAGATGCCCGCCGGTCCGGTCGCCAGGCCGTCAAGACCGTCGGTGAGGTTCACGGCGTTGGCCGCGCCGACAATGATAAAAACGCAAAGAACAATGTATCCCCAGCCCAGGTTGGGCAAAACAGTCTTGAAAAAGGGGATCGTCACCTGCGTGTTGAAGCCCGGCTTGAAATACAGAATCACGCCGACAAACAAGGCGATGACGATTTCCGCGGCAAGCCGCGTCTTGCCGGAAACGCCGCGGGAGCTTTTTCCCGCCAGTTTCCGGTAGTCGTCCAGAAAGCCGATCAGGCCGAAGCCGACCGTCACCAGAAGCGCCAGCCAGATATAGCCCACCGACAGGTTGGCCCACAAGAGCGTGGAGACGACGACCGCAAAGATGATCAGCACGCCGCCCATGGTGGGCGTGCCCTTCTTCACCAGATGCGTCTGCGGACCGTCTTCGCGGATCTGCTGATCGATCTGCAGGGACTGCAGCTTCTGAATGAACCAGCGGCCCAGCACCAGGCAGATGACCAGAGCGGTGATGGAGGCGAAGATCGTCCGGAACGTGATGTAACGAAACACGTTGAAGAAAGAAAGCAGCGTATGCAGAGGATAGATGAGTTCGTAAATCACTTTTTTTCTCCCGGCCGGTCGCGCCGCCCGTCATTCCTGCGTCCCGGCAACGCCCACTTCGGCGATGAGGCGTGCCGCTATTCTGTCCATTTTCATCCGGCGGGATCCTTTCACCAGGACCCAGTCGCCCTTGCGCAGCGTCTTCTTCAAAAAGGCCAGCGCCTCTTCATCGTCCGTCAGAAAGTAAATCCGCCCTGCATCGAGGCCGTTGGCCCGGGCGCCTTCCGCCGTCACGGAGGCAAAATCACCCTCAAGAAAAACGGCTGCGACGCCGATGGTCGCGAGCAGCAGACCCACCTTGCGGTGCATCTCCTGCGCGGCGTCGCCCAGCTCCAGCATGTCGCCCAGAAACACGTAGGCGTTGTGTCCGTTCTTCAGGTCCTTGAGCGTCAAGAGCGCTTCCCGGACGGAGGCCGGATTGGCGTTGTACGCGTCGTTGATGACGTACGCGCCGTTTTGCAGCCGGACGATTTCCATGCGCCCGCTGACCGGCGCAAACAGGGCAAGCCCCCGGCGGATCGCCTCGACCGACGCCCCGCAGGCAAGCGCCGTCGCGGCGGCGGCAATGGCGTTGTAAAGGCTGTGAATGCCGACGACCTTCATCTCCACCCGGTGCGCCGCCTTGCCGATGAGCAGATTGAAGCTGGTGCCCCGGGCGCCGTCGCGGCGGATGTCGTTGAGCCCCACGTCGGCTGCGGCGCTCATGCTGAACGTAACGCGGCGGCCGGACCACCGGTTGGCCGCTTCACAAACCGCCTCGTCGTCCAGATTCACGACGATGGCGCCCGTTTTGCGGATGTTGGCAAACAGGTCGCTCTTCTCTTCGCGCACCGTCGCCACTGAACCGAATCCCGCCAGATGCGCCGGACCGATATTGGTGATCAAGCCGATGTCGGGTTCGGCAATCCGCGCCAGCCGTTCGATTTCACCGCGTGTGTTCGTCCCCATTTCCAAAACGGCCATGTCGTGTTCGCCGGTCAGGCGGAAAATCGTCTGCGGCAGGCCGATCAGGTTGTTGAGGTTCCCTTCGGTCTTGAGGACGTTTTTTGCCTGCCCGAGGATCGAACAGAGCATTTCCTTCGTGGTCGTCTTGCCCGAAGAGCCGGTCAGGCCGACAATGGGAATGGCAAAGCGCCGGCGGTAAGCATTCGCCAGATCGCCCAGCGCCCGCAGAGTATCGCCGACCACAATCACCGCCGCCCGCAAGCCGATTGTTTCCGGACGAATGCCGGAGCCGGCGGCGACGATCACGGCTGCCGCTTTGTCGTCCACGGCGCCGGCAACGAACGCATGGCCGTCGAAACGCTCGCCGGTCAGGGCGACAAAAAGATTGCCCGGCCGGACGGTTCGCGAATCGGTGGAAATCCCGTAAATCAGCGTATCGGCGTTTCCGGCGGCCAGCTGTCCGCCGGTCGCGGCCAGAACGTCGGCTACGGAAAACACCGGCGTTGCGCATCCGGCAAACCGCGCGTGCAGCGCCTGTGCGGCGACCACCCGGTCGTCAAAGGCGATTTTTTTCGCTCCTAAAATCTGGTAGTCCTCATGTCCTTTGCCGGCAATCAAAACAATGTCTCCGGGATCCGCCAGTCCGATGGCGGCGTCAATGGCCGCTTTCCGGTCGGCGATGACCGTGTAGGTATGCCGGTTTGCGACAAGCTTGGGAGACGGGGTCTTCTCACTTTTTTTCGTATCCACACCTGCTTCAATTTCACCGATGATCGCCAGGGGATCTTCGCGGCGCGGATTGTCGGAGGTCATGATCGTCACATCACTGAGCGCGGTCGCCGTTTGCCCCATGAGCGGTCTTTTGGCGCGGTCCCGATTACCCCCGCAGCCGAAAACAGTCAATATCCTTTTTTGCCTGAGCCGGGCAAGCGTCTGGAGCACCTGCGCCAGGGCGTCCGGTTTGTGGGCATAATCGACAAAAACATGAATGCCGGCGGGGGATTGCACCTTCTCCAGACGTCCGGGAACCTGCTGCAGGTTCCGGATACCGGCCTCAATTGCCGTCGGTTCGGCGCCCAGCACGGACGCGGCCGCCGCGGCGGCCAGAATGTTGGACAGATTGAACCGGCCGATGAGGCCACAGGCCGCTGAAAGCGCGGCGCCGGGAAGGATTATTTCAGCCCGGATGCCGTCGAGGGAAATCACCTCCCGCCTGGCGGTCACATCGCCCGGCTGCTCCAGTCCGTAGGTCAGCAGGGGAATCGCCGCTTCGCGGATGAGTCTCTGCCCCCACGGGTCGTCGGCATTGACGACGGCCTTCCGCGGCCGGAATTTTTTGCTCTGCGGCAGAAGCTCGGTAAATAATCTTTTTTTGGCCCGGAAGTAATCCTCCATGTCCCGGTGATAATCCAGGTGCTCGGGGCTGAGATTGGTAAAGATGCCCAGATCGAAATCGCATTCATCCGCCCGGTGCAGGTCGAGCGCGTGCGAGGAGATTTCGGCAATCACATGCGTCACGCCGGCGTCGGCCATCTCCCGCAGGATCTTTTGCAGGTCGGAGGATTCCGGAGTGGTGTTGGGCGCCGGCAGGACTTTTCCCCCGAACCGGTAGTTGACCGTCCCCAGAACGCCGCAGCAGAAGCCGGCGGCCGAGAGCATCGATTCCAGCAGGTACGAGACGGTGGTTTTTCCGCTCGTTCCCGTAATGCCGACAAGCGTAAGTTCCGCCGAGGGATCGCCGAAAAAATTCCGGGCCAGCCTCCCCAGCGCACGCCGGCTGTCGGCCACCCGGATGGCAGCGATTCCCGCGGGAAACGACATGTCCCGCGAATGGACGATACAGCGGGCGCCGCGTTCGATCGCCTGGCCGATGAAATCGTGTCCGTCATGCACCAGGCCGGGAATGGCGACAAACAGGGAGTCCCTTCCGCACTGCGACGCCGCATAGCAGACCGAAGACACCTCGCCCTCCCGATCCGCGTCCCCCGCGCATCCGACGATTTCCAGACCCTGTAGTAGTTGCCGAAGTTTCATGCTTTCCCTAGTTTTTCATTTCAAATACAACCCGGCACAGCCGTTCGTCGCCCAGCGCCGAACCGGGCTCCGGCGTCTGTTTCACCGCCCAGCCGCTGCCGGAAATCTGCAAATCGATGGACCGCGACTTCGCCTTGCGCAGGGCTTCGCGAATCGTGAGGCCCGTAAAATCCGGCATGAGGGACTCATCGTCGAGGGTTTCCTGCAGCACGCCCGCATTTTCGAGAAGCGATTCGTCCGCGGATACCAGTTGAACGTGGCCCGGTTTGGGCGGTTCGAACACGGGGGTTTCCCGGATGTTCGTTTTAAAGCAGTTGAGGATCTGCTCGCCGATGTTTTTGAAAACCGGCGCGGCGGCCACGCCACCCCACTTGTCGCGCTGCGGTTCGTCCAGAATGACGAGAATCACCACCTGGGGATTGTCCGACGGGAAGAACCCGATAAACGACGTGCGCACGCGCTCCGAGGAATAAACGCCGCGGGCAAAATCAAACTTCTGCGCTGTGCCGGTCTTGCCGGCGACGTCGACATTGATGATATGGGCGTTTTTGCCGGTGCCGTCTTCGGCGCCGACCACCTGCGTCAGCATGGCGGTGAGGCGCCTGGCCGTTTGCGCCGACACGACCCGGCGGACCGTCTCCGGCCCGAACATTTTAATCGGCTGATTGTTCCGGTCGGTCAGTCCGCGGACGACGAAGGGCTTCATCAGGACGCCGTCGTTGGCGATCGCCGACATCGCGGTGATGAGCTGAATGGCCGTGACGGATATCCCTTGGCCGAAAGCAATCGCCGCCGTATCCACCCGGGTCCAGTTTTTCACGGGTCTGAGCAGGCCGTTGGCTTCGCCGGACACATCGATGCCCGTCTTTGCTCCGAAACCGAAACTCCGGATATAATCGTAGTACTTTTCCCGGCCGAGCTTTTCCGCGATTTTTGCGGAGCCGATATTGCTCGAGTACTTCAGGATGTCCCGCACGGACAGGTAGCCGTGACGCTTGCGGTTGGCCTCGCGGATCACCCGGTTGGCGACGGCGTAATGGCCGTTTTCGCAGAAAAACCGGTCCGACTCCCGGACCACTTTTTCTTCGATGGCCGCCGCGACCAGAAACGGTTTGAAGGTGGAGCCGGGATCAAAAGCGTCCGCAATGGCGCGGTTGCGCCAGATGTCGGACGTGAGCCCCCGAATGTTGTTGGGATTGAACGCCTTTTCATTGGCCAGAGCCAGAATTTCGCCCGTCTTCGGATCCATGACGATGGCAACGCCGCCCTTGGCTCCCTTGTCCTGTACGGCCTGTTTCAGATGCGTCTCCACCAGATACTGAATGCGGCTGTCGATGGTCAGCACCAGGTTGGCACTGCCGTCCCGGGGCGAGGCCGTGCGCTCCACGTGCAGGAAAAGTTTTTTTCCTTTCGCGTCTCTTGCCCAGGTCAGTTTTTCGGGTTTTCCCCGCAGATAGCCATCGTACTTTTTTTCCAGCCCTTCGAGCCCCTCGGCGTCAAAACCGGAAAAGCCGATCAGATGAGCGGCAAGCGGTCCGTTGGGATAAAACCGTTTCGGTTCCTTGATCAGAAACACGCCTTCGATGTTTGCCGCCTGAACCTGGGCGGCCTGTTCGGGAGAAATTTTTCTGGCCAGCCAGCAGAAGCTCTTTGGCTCGGAAATTTTCCGGAAAACCGCTTCGGCGTTCAGATTCAAAACCGCTGCGATCCGGCGGGACGCTTTGGCGGGATCGGTGATCCGGGTCGGATCGGCGCACACGGAATCCGCCAGAACGGACATGGCCAGCTTCTCGCCGTTGCGGTCGTAAATCATGCCGCGTTCGGAAGGGATCGGCAGCGTGGTGATGTGCTGGCGCTGGGCCAGCTTCTTGAGCTGTTCGCCGGAGAGCACCTGCAGTTGAAAGGCGCGCGACAAAAGCGCGATAAACAGAACCAGAAAGATCGCCAGAAGGCTGGCCAGCCGGAACTTCAGCCATTTTTTCGAGTCTGCCGCCATACTACTTCCCCGAAGGTTTGATGACAATCACCTGTTCCGCCGTGGGATAGGACATCTGCAGCTTTTTCCGGGCGATGTCCTCGATCCGCTGCGGCGATTTGAGCATGGCCATTTCCAGCTTCAGCTTCTTTTGCTCCTCCTGGAGCAGCTCTCTGGCGGAAAGCGCCGCGGCGATGTCGTACTCCATCCGGGTCATCCGGATATGCAGGCCGACGTAAACCAGCGCCACGAACATCAGAACCAGCGCCACCACGATGAAGGTCGGATACTTCACGCCGAACGACGCGGCGGCGTTCTCCTTGGCGGGCCGGTTATGGGAAATCGCATGCGCTCCTGCCGTCTGGGCCATGGTCAAATCCTTTCTGCCACGCGCAGCTTCGCGCTGCGGGCGCGCGGATTGCTGTGGATCTCCGCGTCTGAAGGCGTCAGAGCCCTGCGGGTCAAAATTTTCACAACGGCCTTTTGAGAGCAGATGCAGTAGGGAATGTCCTTGGGACAGACGCAGGAAGCGGCCAGGTCGCGCAGCGTATTTTTGACGATCCGGTCCTCCAGCGAATGAAAGGAAATCACGGCCAGGCGCCCGCCGCTTTTGAGCGCCGCGACAGCGCCGGCGATGCCCCGGGACAGACAGTCGAGTTCGGCGTTCACGGCAATCCGAAGCGCCTGAAACGTCCGGGTGGCCGGATGAATCTTGAACTGCCTCATCCGCGCCGGCATTACGGAGGTCACCAGATCGGCCAGCTCCGTCGTCGTCCCGATCGGCGCAGCTTGCCTTTTTCGCGATATGGCCTGGGCGATTCTTGCCGCCATTTTCTCTTCTCCGTACAGCCGAATAATTTTTTCCAGTTCAGTGGGCGTGAAAGTGTTGACGATATCGTACGCGCGAAGCTTCAGTTCCCGATCCATCCGCATATCCAGGGGCGCGGTCCGGCTGAAACTGAATCCCCGGTGCGCCGCATCGAGCTGATGGGAAGAAACTCCCAGGTCCAGAACCACGCCGTCCACCCGCTCGATTTGCAGATCCGCAAGCACTAAGGACAGATCGGCGAAATTCGCCTTTACCAGGACGACGCGCGATCCGAACGGCTTAAGCTTTTCGGCACACGCCGCCAGCGCATCCGTGTCGCAATCAATGCCGATGAGCCGTCCTGTGGTTGCTTCCAGAATCGCCCCGGCATGCCCCCCGCCGCCGATCGTGCCGTCCACGTAGGTCCCGCTTTTGTTTCCCACCAGCCAGGAGAGCACTTCCCCGCGCATCACCGGTTCGTGAGAAAATTCTGCGGTCATGGTCAGATCCCCAGATTGGAGGCAATCTCGTTATCCCTGTCCATTTCCGTGCCGGCCATTTTCAGTTTTTCGTCAAACTTGTCCTTTGGCCAGATTTCAATATTCTTCAGCATGCCGGCCAGAACAATGTCTCTCTCCAGGCCGGCGTATTCGCGCAGTGTCGGCGGAATCAGCACCCGCCCCTGACTGTCCAGACTGCAGTCCACCGCTCCGGACATGAAGAATCGCTGAAAATCGCGAAACTTCTTATCCAAAATGCGTTTTTTCGATATTTCTTCCTCAATGAGGCGCCACTCGGCATAGGGGAACACAATCAGATATCCGTCCCAGTTCGTGATGACCATTTTATTGTCATACTGCTCTGCGAAAATTTCGCGGAACTTCGAGGGGAAAATAATTCTTCCCTTTTCATCAATACTGTGATGATATTGTCCACGAAATACAGACATTACAGATTCCCTCCACAATAAGCCACTTCACTCCACGTGGCCAACTATAGAGGGGGAAAATGGCTTTGTCAAGAAAAAAATACATCTTTTTGCCAATCAAATAACTTAAAATCACTGAGAAAAAAGGAGACGGCGGCCGGCCGCGAGGGCCGGATCGGACCAAAATTTTTCCCGGGAGGCGCCAGGGCGTGCCCATCGCAGGTCAGCTTGCCGGAAAAACGGGTGGGACAATTCTGAATTATACAATTATATTAAAATGATAGGGTTATGTCAGCCGGACAGCGGCTACTGCCTGTCGCCGGGGATGGCGCGCAAACGGACGATGGCGCTGGTGTGGACGTCAAACGACGATGAAAAAAAATGACTTCCGTCCTTCTGGGAAACGAAATATAAATAGTCTACGGGCGCCGGATTGATCACCGCCTGGTAAGAATCCAGACCGGGATTGGAGATCGGCCCGGGCGGCAGTCCGCGGATGATGTAAGTGTTGTAGGGGGATTCCCGCTTGTAGTGGCGGCGCAGCACTTTTCCATCGAAATTCTTGAGGTCGTAAACCGTTGTCGGATCGCTTTGCAGCGGCATCCCTTTTTTCATCCGGTTGAAGAACACGGCGGCAATCAGGGGTTTTTCGGCGGTATAGCCGGTTTCCTTGCCGATGAGCGACGCAAAAGTGACAAATTCATGAACGGTAAAACCTTTTTGCGCCGCCTGGTTGATCATCTCCGGCGAAATTTTATCCCAGAAGCGCTCCACCATCATGCGCATGATCTGCCGGGTGCTCATCGACCGGTTCAGGTAATACGTATCGGGGAAAAGATATCCTTCGACCGAAGATCCCGTAATGCCCAGCGAGGACAGAAAAACACGGTCCCGGGCCAGGTCAAAAAAAGCTTTTTCATCGATCATCTTGTATTCCTTGAGACGCGCGGCCACCTCCTGAAGCGAATAATCCTCGTGAATCGTCACGCGGTATTTTTTAATATCGCCGGAAATCAGCTTGTCCACGAGTTGGGCAGGTGTGATGGACGGAACGAATTCGTACTCTCCCGCACGGATCGATCGCGTTCCCCGTTTAACGACAACCAGGCTGTAAAATAAAAACCGGTTTTCGACCAGACCGGCGTCGGCCAGCATTTTCGTTACCCGGACAAAACTGGTGCCGGTCGGAATATCCACGAGCACCGGCGTCGTCTTCGTCTCGTCAATCGGCAGGCGGGAATAGATAAATATAAAAGCGCCAAAGACGACGGCGGCCAGAAACGGCACCAGAAAGATATAACCTGTTATTTTAAGGATTCTTTTTTTCATTTTCCGTTGCATAGTCGATGTCGGAATGAAAATATAAAGCAGATTTCAGGATTGTCCGCCGGGGCATTTACCGGCGCAATCCAGATAATTCTGAAGAATCAGGCAGGCGGCCAGTCGATCGACTTTTTCCTTCCTTTTTTGCCAGCGGATGCCGGAGGCAATCAAAATGTCTTCTGCTTCTTTGGTGGAAAGCGTCTCCGACCATTTCAGCACGGGCAAAGAAAAAGTGTCGGCCAGCAGACCGGCGAACCGATTGACCTTTTCGCACTGAATGCCCTCGGATCCGTCGAGTCGCACCGGATAGCCGATGACAATCTTCTGCACCGCATAGTCGCGAATCCATCGTCCGAGAATTTCCAGATCGTGCTTCTTCGTCTTGCGGATAAGCGTCGGCAGGCCCTGTGCCGTTAATCCCAGCTCATCACAGACGGCCACGCCGATTCGTTTCTCTCCGTAATCCAACCCTAAAATACGCAAAAGACACCTCTTGTGTTTTGTTGTCTAACAATTCCAATTCGTATTTTCAAGAATAAAATCACAGGCCGTCCGGCACGGATAAAACCGTTTTCAAATATGAGGTTGTGAAAAAGACGGGAGTTTGTTATCACTTTTCCGCAACGATAAAACACCGGGACGAAAGCATGCAGCATTTTGTTTTAGGCACAGCCGGCCACGTGGACCACGGCAAGACGTCCTTGATCAAGGCCCTGACCGGCGTGGACACAGACCGTCTCAAGGAAGAAAAGGAAAGAGGCATCACCATCGAGCTGGGATTTGCCTCCCTGACCCTTCCGTCCGGACCGACGCTCGGCATCGTCGACGTGCCGGGCCATGAAAAATTCATCAAGCACATGGTGGCCGGCGCTGCCGGCATCGACCTGGTTTTAATGGTCATTGCCGCAGACGAAGGCGTCATGCCGCAAACGAAGGAACATCTCCAGATCTGCTCGCTTCTGGGCATCACGACCGGCCTGGTCGCTCTCACGAAAATCGATCTGGTGGAACAGGACTGGCTGGAGCTGGTGCGGTCGGAAATATCCGACTACCTCACGGGCACGTTCCTCGCCGGCGCGCCGATTATCGCCGTTTCCGCGGTCAAGGAAACCGGTGTCCGGGAGCTTTTGGCGGAAATCGACCGGGTCGCGGCGCAGTTGAGCGAGAAAACCGACGACGGCATATTTCGCCTGCCGGTCGACCGGATTTTCACGATGAAAGGCTTCGGGACCGTTGTCACCGGAACGCTGATTTCCGACCGGATCCGGACGGGCGAGGACATCTCGATCCTGCCGGAAGGAACGGCGGCGCGCATCCGCGGCCTGCAGGTCCACAACGAACCGGTGGAAGAGGCTTTTTCCGGACAGCGCACCGCCGTCAATCTGCAGGGCGTCGAAAAATCGACGCTCGAGCGGGGCGACGTGCTGGTCCGGCCGCAAACCGTCTGGCCTACCCAGCGGCTGGATGTTTTTTTCGAATATCTGTCCTCCAATTCCCGGAAGCTGAAGAACCGCGCTCTGGTGCGCCTGCACACGGGAACGACGGAAATCATGACACGGATCATTCTTCTGGATGCGGACGAACTGGCCCCGGGCGAAAAATCTTTCGCCCAGTTGATTCTGGCCGACGAGGACGTTGTTGTGGCGGGCGACCATTTCGTGCTGCGCAGCTACTCGCCGGTCACCACCATCGGCGGCGGCCGGATTCTCGATCCTCTGCCCGTCAAGCATAAAAGACATCAAGAAAAGGTCCTCGACGATCTCCGGACTCTGCAAAACGGCGCCCTGCCCGAACGACTCACCGTTTTGCTGGAACGCGCCGGCTGGAACGGCGCAAACGCCCGGATGCTGGCTTTCCGCGCCGGCGTCCATGTGAAGAAAGTCCGCGACACGCTGGAAAAACTGTTTTCCAGCCGGCAGGCCATCCTCCTGGCCGGCGAGGACGCCCTGTCCCTGTCCGCCCGTCTGTTCGGTCAACTCGAAGAGATGCTGACGTCAAGCCTCAAAGCGTACCACCGGAACAATCCCCTCATGGAAGGCATCTCCAAGGAAGAACTCAAGGCCGCCCTGCCCGCGGCCGTGTCGGCGAAACTCTTCAACATGGTGCTGGCCGGCCTCACGAAAAAAGGCGCCGTCGCGGGCGACAAAGACAGCGTCCGGCTGGCAACCCACGCGGTGCAGCTCGCCGGCGAAGAAGACGAACTGCGGCAGTCCATCGCCTCGACCTATGCGCAGGCCGGACTCGCCCCACCATCCCTGACCGAGGTGATCAACGGCTTTTCCGACGGGAAGGCCAAGGCGCAAAACATCGTCAAACTGATGCTCAAGGAAGGCGAACTCATCAAGATCAACGAGGATCTTTGTTTCGCCCGGGGCGTCCTGGAGAAGCTGCGCGAAGACTACCGCGCCCAGCTGCTCCGTGACGGTCAGGCGACACCGGCGACCTTCAAGGACCTGACCGGCCTTTCCCGCAAATACATCATTCCGCTCATGGAGTATTTCGATTTGAGCAAACTGACCGTGCGCGTGGGAGATCACCGAATCCTGCGGGAAAAGCGCTAACACAAACAATTAAAAACTTTTATGAAAGGCAGTTCATTTGAAAACCAAGGACATCTACCTGCAAGACATCAAGCCCGGCGATAAAATCGCCTCTTCTTTTCTGGCTGCGGACAAGAACATGGCTTTTTCCCAGAAAGGCTCTCCGTATCTGAACGTTCGTCTGAAAGACAAAACCGGCGAAACCGACGGCAAGGTCTGGGACAACGCCGTCGAACTGGACCGCACCTTCAAGAAGGGCGACATCATCTTCATTGAAGGCCGGGCGCAAAATTACCGCAACGCGCTGCAGATTTCCATTGTGACGGTCAAGCCCTGCGCCCCCGAGGAAATCGATCCGGCGGATTACCAGCCGGTGAGCAAAATGGACACGCAGGCCATGTTCCGGGATATCCTCGCCTACATCGACACGCTTTCGTCCGTGCCGCTCCAAAAACTGCTTTGGGCGTTCTTCCATGACGAAAAAACGGCGGACCGCTTCCGGCGCGCGCCGGCGGCCAAGGGCTTTCATCACATTTACCTGGGCGGCCTTCTGGAGCATACTCTGTCCGTTGTCCGCCTGCTGGACCGGGCAGCCGAACATTATCCGCAGCTCAATCGGGACCTGCTCATCGCCGGCGGCATCCTGCACGACATCGGCAAGATCGACGAGTTCAACTATGACGGGCTCATTGGCTACAGCGACGAAGGCCGGATGATCGGACATCTGGTGATGGGCGTGGAAATGATCGACAAGAGGATAGAAGCCATCGGCGATTTTCCCCCGCAGCTCGCGCTGGAACTTCGCCACATCATTTTAAGCCATCACGGCGAATTCGAATACGGTTCGCCCAAACGCCCGAAAACCATGGAAGCGATGGTCATTCACTTCATGGACGACCTCGACGCGAAGCTCAACGCGTTCCAGAGCTTCGTCGCCGCCGACGCTGCCAATACCGATTCCGACTGGACGGCTTACAACCGCTTCTTCGACCGCTATCTCTTTAAAGGCCGTTAAGGCACCGCATCAATTAAATAAAGGGGCTTTTGCCGACGGCAAAAGCCCCTTTATCATTCAAGAGAAGGCAAATTGTTACTTGGCCGGCGCCACCTTCTTCTGCAGCTCCGCCAGAGAATCTTCCAGGTGCTTCTGAGCCACTTTGGGAGGCTTCACGGCCCGGGGAACGTCTCCGAAAAAGTCGATGTTGTTGAGTTCGGACATTACGGCGCGCAAACCGCCGTCAAAGGAAAAGGCGCGGACCGGCTTGTCGAAATTGATGCTCTTGCCGTACTGGCCGACGAAAGCTGCCGCTTTTTCGGAAATCATGATGCCGTTGGCCGCGTTCCCGTCCTGATCCAGCGTCTGCAGAAGAACACAGATATTGACCACACGCTGATCACTGGCCCCTTTGGCGTCCTTAACGATATCCACGGGAGTAATAACGGGTTTGCCCGGCGCCGAGCCGAGAACAAGACCGCCCAGAGAGAAGGTGACGGTTTCACCGGCTTGATATTCGAATATTCCGTCCGCCTTGGTGACGCCTTTCAAAGTCGGGGTGGAGTAGCTTAAGCCGCCGACCGGACCGTCCATAAAAACACCCTTCAAAGCCGGCGCGCCGCTGACGCCGATGCCAAGAGTGCTGCACCCGCTCATGAGAACAAACAGAAAGACGCCTGCTGCTGCACAGACAAAACCACGCATCAAAATACTTGATTTTTTCATCATGCCACTCCTCTCTTTAATTTTAATTTGACACTTTATTGATAATATAGATGTCAGGGAATGTCAATAAATGAAAAAAATACCTGAAAACAACAATAAAAACGGAAGAAAACCTGTTGCAAATTCCCTTAGTTAAAAAAAGATCCCGAATGAAAAAGACAGGCTCCGGACGTCAGAAAACATCCGGGCCGGTCAATCCTCTTTCTGCTGTCGGGGCAGGGCGAGGGGAGCCTGCGGTCTCCCCTCGCCCTGTTGATCCTTAAAGCGGATCACCCTGATGTCTTTTAGAGACCCTGAATCGTGCAGGCCCACCACGCCGCGGACAGGGGAACGCCCTTGGCCGCGGCAATTTCAGCATTGAGGTCGGCGGCAATGATTTCCGTGTTTTCGACGGACAGCACCGCCGAATCCGGCGTCGCATCAAACGTCAGCACCTTGGGGCCTCCCGCCGCCGGGTCCCACTGCGGCCAGTCGGGCAGGCCGGAGCCGGCAGGATTGGGATTCAGGTTTGTGACAAAGGCAATCAGATAATCCATCATCACTTCCTGCAGGGCGATGCGCCCGGCTTGATTGACGGCGGTAAAGGAATAATTCCACGAGTCCGATGGCTGACCCTGGAAAAACGGAATATCCATCGAATGGGCGGCGCCGAAATAATTTTTAAAATCCTCCAGCGCGGGATCGCCGCCGCCGGCCCATTTGAAGATAAATCCGTAGACCGGATTGGCGGGATCGTTGGCCTTGAGCCCCCGGTTGATGTCGTCCACGCCGTTCAGCCGCCATTTGCGCGACCGCAAATCCGTCACGATCTGATAAAAATCCTTGTCGGCCTGGAGAGGCAGCACCTGATCCGCCGTCAGCGCGGGCGGCAGAAAGCCGATCACATTCCAGAGATTGAGCCAGGAATAGGTCCCGGAGGGAATATTGACGCCGGTCTGGGCAAAGACCATGGTTTTCATCACCGCACCATAGAGCGGAGCGAAGTTCTTCCACTCATAGCGCGTGCCGCCGTTGACGACGGGCACTTTATGGTAGTTGCCGGCGGCGATCGCATCCACCCAGGACGCGTCGCGGACGACACTGCCGTCGCGGATGCCGGTGTGCGACGCCATGGTGCCTGAACCGTCGGGCCCCGTTCCGTCTCTGCGGCAGCGGGCGACAAGCTCGGCGGGCTGACTTTTCAGAAAAGCGCGAATCTGCGCGTTGGTCATGGTCGCGCGCAAAGCGGCGGCGGCCGCCGCGTCCGGCGCAAAGCCGCCGCGGATTAAAAGGCCGTCAATCGTGGTGTTGGTCCAGGTATCCGACTCGGCCAGGGTTCTCACATTCATCAAATCCGGACCGGGCACGCTCTGTGTGAACACACCGCGGAAATTGGCGGGCAGAGGAGACGTGAGCAGACACATGATGTCATGAGCGCCCGCCGACTGTCCTCCCACCACGACGCGGGCGGGATCGCCGCCGAACGCGGCAATATTGTTTTGCACCCAGACCAGCGCCTTCATAATATCGAGGATACCGTAGTTCCCCGAATTATCCAACGCCGCCTGGCTGATGCCGGCGTCCGCATTGACCGCCGCAGCAACGTTTTCCCGAAGCGAGGGATGCGTCAAGAATCCCATTGCATTGAGGCGGTACTGGACATAGACCACAATCATGTTGCCGCGCTTGGCTATTTCGGCGCCGTTGTACTGCTTGGCAGAGCCGAAATTATTCGATCCGCCGTGGATATAAACATAGACGGGAAGATTTTTAGTCCAGGTGCGCGGCGCATAAATATCGAGATACAGACAATCCTCGCTTCCGATAAAGACATTCTGCGAAAACCACTGCGGCGAGTAAACCTGCTGCACGCATTCGCTGCAGGGCTGGCTGGCATCCCGGACGCCGGCCCACGGATCGGGATCCACCGGCGCCATCCACCGCAGTTCCCCCACCGGCGGCTTGGCGTAGGGAATTCCCTTCCAGACCCAGGCATCGTCGAGCGTGGCTCCCCGGACATCGCCAAATGCCGTGCTGATCGTCCTTTCTTGCGGTAAAAATACGATTTGTTCCTCTTTGCTGGTGCACCCCGTCATCCAAAGTAAAACGGACAGCAAAACCATTCCCGCCGCAACCAAACGCAACTGCCGGATGCAAAACACTTTGATACGCATGATTTATCCCCTCCCTGTAAATAAAGTAGATGCCTTTCCGGCAAGT
>DBPV01000096.1:49734-50329 GCA_002304995.1 Syntrophaceae bacterium UBA1411 | reverse complement strand
TAAATGGAATTGACGGACGGACTCTTGTGGATTTTTCGATAAACGGTGCGCCGGTTGATGCCCAGCAAACGGGCCGCCTCGGTTTTATTGCCGCCCGTCTTTTGAAGGGCTTGAAGAATATCGTCGCGCGCCGTGGTCCTGGCCGGAAAACGCAAGGTTTTAGCCTTGCTTTTTTCGGTTTCAATAGAATCGCTGATCGCCGCGGGCAAGTGCTCCGGACTGATCATCTGCCCGCGGCATAAAATAAAAGCATGTTCAATCGCATGCTCCAGTTCCCGGATGTTTCCCGGCCAGGAATACTGCATGAACCGACCCAGGACGTCTCCCGTCACGCCGTCGATGTGCTTGCTGAATTTTTCATTGAAGATCTGGCGGAAGTGATCGACCAAGAGCGGCAGATCCTCCATGCGTTCGCGCAGCGGCGGCAGAGGAACCTCCACCACCATCAGCCGGTAATACAGATCTTCGCGAAATTCGCCCCGGCGCACCTTTTCCTTGAGGTTGCGGTTGGTGCAGGCGATCACCCGTACATCCACTTTGCGGGGAAAAGACTCGCCCACCCGTTCAAAAACCTTTTCCTGGAGAACCCGCAGCA
>DBPV01000096.1:0-49586 GCA_002304995.1 Syntrophaceae bacterium UBA1411 | reverse complement strand
TTCGCCAGGTCTTCGAGCAGACTGTAGATGTCCTGCATTTTCCTGCTGCGGCCGACGATATTCTGAAAGGTGTGGCGTTCTCGCAGGTTTCTTTCGAGATCGCACAGCCGGGTGATATCGCGGATCACCAGCACGGCACCGGTGAACGCTCCCTGATGATCCACAAGCGGCGTGCTGTTGATGCTGACGAGCTGCCCGCAGCGGCTCTGGTGGTCGCATTCGATGCGGTAATCGGAAACCGACATCTTCTGTTTCAGCGTCTGCCGCAGCACTTCGCAGCAGGCCCGGTTGCACTGCTCCAGGCAATCGGAAAAAGTTTTTCCTCCGATCCGCCGGATGTTGACACCGCAGATCTTTTCCGTCGACTGGTTGGCCTCGATGACCTGCAGATCCAGATCCACCGTGATGATGGCGTCTTTGACACTGGCGAAAATGGCGTTGAGCCTGCGGCGCTGATCGTCGAGCTTCTGCCGGGACTCCTCGCGGTCCGTCACGTCCCGCTGCACGGCCCGGAATCCGCTGATCCGGTCTTCCTGATCCCGGATGACCGACACGGAATCTTCCACTATGCGTCGCGCACCGTCCTTGCGGATGATGTCGTGCGTGAAGCGGCCGGGTATTCCCGTCCGGTAGACCTGGTTGTAAGCCTGGCGCAGGAATTTTGCGCCTTCCGGATCGATATAGGTGCGGTAGTTGGACCCCAGAATTTCTTCCCGGGTATACCCCCACAGCCGGCAACCGGCGTCGTTGATAAAGGTCAGATTGCCTTTGAGATCCGTTTCCCCGACGCCGTCTTCAATCTCGTTGATGATCGTCTGGTAATGGCGAATGGATTCGTCGGACGTCTGTTTGGTGTCCATCGGCGTTATACACCCCCCGACACTTGAAAAAAACGTTTACCCTGGCATTTGAAGATTATTCCGTGTGAGGCGACTATAGGAAATCAGCTCCGGCCTGTCAACCGGAAAAAACTCGAGCGGCCGCAAGCCGGAAAAAGTCAACGCGGAGACCGTTGCACCCCGTTAAGGGCGCTGTCCGCCGCGGGCAAGCTCCTTTTGCCGCCGCCGGTCTTCGGGCAAAAGACAGCCGGCCCGGCAAAGGGAAGTGCAGTTTCCGTCGCAGGGTTCGATATGGATGGTAATGCTCGCTGCCGGAAATTTTTCCAGGATGTCGCGCTTGAGGCCTTTTGTAATCTCGTGCGAATCCGTCACTGTCATCAACGGATCCACCTTGATATGAAATTCGATGAACCGGAAGTGGCCGGCCTTGCGCGTCTTCAGCAGATGGTAACCGTGCACTTGCGGCTGACGGACGATAATCAGGCTGCGGATCCAGCTCTCTTCCTCGGGCGGCAGTTTTTCATCCAGGAGGTCGCCCATCGCCTTGACGGTCAAATCATAAGCCGCCTTTAAAATAAACACCGCGACAAAAATCGCCGCCACCGGATCCAGCCAGTGAATGCGCGGATCGACAAAGAAGAAATGGCCGATCCAGATAATGGCGAGGCTGATCATGACGCCCAGCGAGGTGTAGACGTCGGTCCGCAGATGCCAGGCGTCCGCCTGCAGGGCGAGCGAGTCTGCCTCGCGGCCCACGGCAAAGAGCCTCCGGGATACAAAAAAATTCAATCCCGCGGAAATGCCCATGACGGCCACCCCCCAGCCGGGGGAGACCAGTTCTTCAGTGGACATCATCTTTTTGAGCGCCTCCAGAATGATCCAGAAGGCCGCGACAAAAATGAGCGCTGCTTCAATGAGACCGGAAATGCTCTCAAACTTGCCGTGGCCGAATGGATGCTCTTCATCCGCCGGAAGATTCGATTTTCTGACGGAAAACATGGCGATAAGCGCCGCCAGCAGATCCATGGCCGAATGGATGGCTTCGGAAAGAATGGAAACGGAGCCGATCAGGGCGCCGACAACGATTTTGAATACCACCAGAATCGAATTGGAGGCGACGGACAACATCGCCACCTGTTCCTTGCGCCGTTGTATGGACATGCGGGCCTCCTTGCCGGTGTTGTCGTGTTGTCGATTCATATCATGACCGGCGGCCGATTGCCCGATAATTTTGCGGACCGCAAAAGCGGATTTTCTGGGCACGGACCGGAAATTGTGGTACGAAGCGCGTTCAGGATGAACAGACAAATTTTAATGAACCGCCTGAATATTTCACGCCGGGAATGGGAAAACTGGCGCGGACAGATTCATGCCCGTGTCACGACCCTGAACGGCCTGGCACAAGCCTGGCAGCGCCCGCTCGCCGCGCCTGACAGTCTGCGCTTTGTCCTCAAAAGCTACCCCCTGGCCGTCACCCCTTACTATTTATCGCTCATCGATCCGGACGACGAGGCGGATCCGCTGGCGAGGCAGTGCCTTCCTGATGCCCGGGAAGTAAGTCTGGCACACGCCGGCCTGGCCGATCCCCTCGACGAAGACGGTCGCATGCCGGTTCCGAATCTGATCCACCGTTACTCCGACCGGGTGCTGGCGATGGTGACAAGAAGCTGCGCGGTGTATTGCCGGCACTGCAACCGCAAGCGCTTCTGGAAAATGCGCCAGGAGGCAGGCTTGCAAAGCCGGCTTGCGGCCATGGTCCGCTACGTCCAAAACGCGCCGCAGGTGCGGGAAGTCATCCTGTCCGGCGGCGATCCGCTGATGCATGACGACGACCGGCTGGAAGCCGTCCTGGCGGCGTTTAAATCCGTGCCGCATGTCGAAGTGCTGCGCATCGGCACCCGGACGCCCGTCGTGCTGCCGATGCGCATTACGAAAGACCTCTGCCGGATGCTCCGGCGCTACCGGCCGCTGTGGCTCAACACGCAGTTCAACCACCCGGCTGAAATCACGAAAGACGCAGCGCGCGCCTGCGCCATGCTGCTCGAGGCCGGTATTCCGGTTTCCAACCAGTCGGTGCTGCTTCAGGGCGTGAACGATTCGCCGGACGTCATGCGGCGCCTGCTGCACGGGCTGCAGAAGATAGCCGTTCGTCCTTACTACCTTTTTCACTGTGAACCGGTCCGCGGCTGCCTGCATCTGCGCACGTCCGTCGCGGCTGGCCTGGCGCTCATGGAAGAACTGCGCAGGGACTGTTCGGGACTCGCCCTGCCCCAGTATGTCGCCGACCTTCCCGGCGAGGCGGGGAAGGTTCCCCTGCTGTGCCTGTCGGAGACGCTGAAAAATGATTTGCAAAAACATCAAGATTTTTTTGACAATTTAAAATAATTGGATTAGGAAGAGCTCAAACAATTCCCAACGCTAAACGGATGAGGAGAAAGACTTTTTATGTACACCGCCAGTGATTTGAGAAAGGGGTTGCGCCTGAAAATCGACAGCGATCCCTATGTGATCACCGAGTTCAACTTCGTTAAACCCGGCAAGGGACAGGCGCTCTACCGCTGCAGGCTGAAGAACATGCTCAACGGCAGCCAGTTCGAGCGCACCTTCCGGTCCGTCGATGTTTTTGAACCGGCCGATCTGCGCGAAAAGAAGATGCAGTATCTTTACAAGGAAGGCGACAAATACTGCTTCATGGACAACGAAACCTACGAGCAGGTTTATCTGTCGGAAGACCAGGTAGGCGACGCGATCCATTTCATGACCGACAATATCGAAGTTGAAATCCTGCTGTTCGAAGACCGGCCCATCGGGCTCAGCCTGCCCAATTTCGTCGAACTGGTCGTCACCGAGGCCGAACCCTGGGCCAAAGGCGACACGGTTTCCGGCGCCACCAAACCGGTCAAGGTACAGACGGGCTATACGATCCTGGTCCCGACCTTCATCTCCGAGGGAGAAAAAATCCGCATCGACACGCGCACGGGAGAATACCTGACCCGCGTGAAGGGATGATGGCCGGCACAGACTATCGGGATGACCGGTTTTATCTGGCGCGCAAGTCGCACGCTCTGCATTTGCGCGCCTTCTTTTTGCAAAGCCTCCGCAGGTATTTTGCCGCCCGGGATTTTCTGGAAGTCGAAACACCCGTCCGCCTTCCCTCCCCCGCCCCCGAAGAACACATTGAAGCCCTTCCCACAGGCGACTGGTTTTTACAGACCTCGCCGGAGCTGGGCATGAAAAGGCTCCTCGCCGCCGGCTATCCCCGGATCTTCCAGATCTGCCAATGCTTCCGGGCCGGAGAAAGAGGCGCGCGGCACCTGCCTGAATTCACTCTGCTGGAGTGGTACGTTGCGGGATTCGACTACCGCGACCTGATGAACCAGTGCGAAGAGCTGCTGATCTGCGTCCTTGCGGAGGCCGGCCAAGACCGGCAGCTTTCCTGGCAGGACAAAAAAATCCATCTGGCTGCTCCCTGGGAACGCCTGACCGTGGCGGACGCCTTTGACCGCTATGCGCCGGTGACCCTGGAAGAAGCCCTGGCAAACCATCAGTTCGATGAAATTCTGGTCGAGCATGTCGAACCGCGCCTGGGCTGCGAGCGTCCGACCTTCCTGTACGATTATCCGGCTCCCCTGGCGGCGCTGGCCCGCGTCAAAAAAAGCGATCCTTCCGTCGCGGAGCGTTTCGAACTGTACCTGGCGGGCCTGGAGATCGCCAACGGCTATTCGGAGCTTACGGACGCGGCCGAACAGCGGCGGCGTTTCGAAGAAGCCCTCCGGGCGCGCGCGCGGAAAAACTGGGCGCGTTACTCCATGCCTGAGAAGTTTCTCGACGCCCTGGCCGTCATGCCGGATGCCGCGGGGATCGCGCTGGGCGTCGATCGGATGGTCATGCTCCTGGCCGGCGCATCAACGATTGACGACGTGGTTGCCTTTCCTCCGGAAACGCTCTGAGCCGGCGGCACACGCTGTTCAAAGCCGCACAGAGACAAGTCTTGATGATGAACTTCCGGCCAGAACACGAACGTCCATCCTTATTATCCTGATAAAAGCAAATACGTCACAAGACATCTCCCCGCCGGTTCCTGTGTCTGAAACTAAATTTTTTCAAGAAATCGATCTCCCGAGCCGATAAAGAAAATATAAAGCTGCATTTTGCAATTGTTCTGGTTCCTGATATGTGCATCGCAGAAACAAGGAAAGATTTATGAAAAAGAAGAGCCTGAAAAACAAAATCTTGATTCCGATTATCGGATTGATTGTCGCCGTTATGGCCGTATCCACCGCCATTACCTATTTATTTTCCGCTCGGGCCTTCAAGGAAAGCATTGTCAGCACCATGGCGCTTAGCGCTCAGAACAAAGCCGACCTGATCGACGTCTGGATCGAAGACGCCAGGGGAATGATCGCCACGTCGGCCGACCGGTCGGTTTATGAAGACGTTTTGAAAAACGAAACGGATGAAAGCAGGGAAAAAGCCAATATTGCCCTGACCGCACAGATGAAACACCTCGGCGTTTTTTCCTACATCAACCTGGTCAATCCGCAGGGTGAAGTCCGCGCGTCAACCATACCGGCATCCGTGGGAAAGGTTAAAGTCGGCGACCGCGAGTATTTCAAAAAGGCCATGCTGGGCGAAGTCAATGTTTCCACGGTCTATCTGGCCAGAACCACGGGCAAACCGGCTTATGCCATTGCCGCGCCGATTAAGGACGGCCCCAACGTCATCGGCGTTCTGGTCGGTGTTCCGGACCTGACCAAATTCAGTGAAAAGTTTGTCGATCCGGTAAAGATCGGCAGCAACGGCTATCTGTATCTTTTCGATTCGTCGGGAATCGTTTTTGCCCATCGCGACAAGTCGCTGATCATGAAAGTGAACCTGAAGGAAAAGGACTGGGGACAGGAGATCCTCAAAACCGGCAGGGGCGCCGCTTCCTACTCTTTCAATAATGTTCCTCTCACCGCCTACCTGGCCGCCTGCAAAGATGTGAACTGGACCGTGGCCGCCGTCATTCCGTCGGCGGAAATCATGCAAAGCTCCAATGCCATGGCGCTCATCAACATGGCCATCCTGATCATCGGCCTCGCGCTTATTGTCGCCGCGGTTTATTTTATCGTCCGCTCCGTAATCTCCCCCATCAACAAGATCACGGAAGGACTGTACACCGCGGCCGACCAGGTTTCCACGGCCTCCGACGAAGTGGCCTCGGCCGGCCAGTCTCTGGCGGAAGGATCGTCCGAACAGGCGTCCGCGATTGAAGAAACATCGTCCTCCCTCGAGGAGATGACGGCCATGACCCGGCGCAATGCCGACAACGCCACACAGGCCAAGTCGCTCATGACGGCGGCCCTTGGCGTCGTGGAAAGAGTCGACGGACACGTCAACAACATGGCGGCGGCCGTAGGCGAGGTGACGCGCTCCAGCGAGGAAACCGGAAAAATCATCAAGACCATCGATGAAATCGCGTTTCAGACCAACCTGCTGGCGCTCAACGCCGCGGTGGAAGCGGCGCGGGCGGGAGAAGCCGGCGCGGGCTTCGCGGTGGTGGCGGACGAAGTGCGCAATCTGGCTGTCCGCGCCGCCGAGGCCGCCCGCAGCACGTCCGGCTTGATCGAAAACACGATAGCCACGGTTCAAAAAAGCCGGGACCTGACGGCGCAGACGCAGGAAGCGTTTAAGGAAAACAAGGATATTTCGCTCAAAGTCAGTCAACTGGTTGATGATATTGCCGTCGCCTCCCGGGAACAGGCCCAGGGAATTGGTCAGATCAACAAAGCCGTCATGGAAATGGAAAAAGTCGTTCAGCAGACGGCGGCCAACGCCGAAGAGTCCGCAAGCGCCGCGGAAGAAATGAGCGGCCAGTCCAGGCAAATGAAACAGTACGCGGCTGATCTGGCCGGTATCATCAATGGTGTCTGATCCATCCGGGCAATTCCGATTGATGCCGCGGCGCCGTTCGAAAAACAGTTTTCCGGCAGAAAGCGACTCTTCCGCCCGAACGGTCCGTGGGCAACCTGACAGAACAACACCTTAGCTCCTCTTGCGGCAAAAGATGTATTGACAAGCCCTCCTTTTTCCTTTAGGGTACAACGCAAATTTCAAAACCTTTTCCGGAGATGATAAAGTGAAAGATATCGGATCGTTAGATATGGCAGGCCAATTTCACGGCTCTCTTTTGGGTATGATTCTCGACGCCGGTTTGATGGTCAAGTTCGTTTTGCTTATCCTGCTTGTTCTCTCCATCGTTTCCTGGACGATCATTTTTCTGAAGTTCCGGTACTACCGGAAAATCCGTTCCGAAAATGATGCCTTCGAATCCGATTACCAGCGCAGCAGCAAGCTATCCGAAGTTCTGCCCGCGGCCAAGAAATACCCTTCTTCCACCACGGCCGAAGTTTTCCGCGTGGGTTATTCGGAACTGACCAAAATGAACCGGTCCACCAAGGACGCGCCGCGCGGCGAAGACATCAGCCTGTCTTCGCTGGACAATGTGCAGCGGGCGCTCAACCGGGCCTCCAACACAGAAATGACCAAGCTGGAAAGCACACTGGGGTTTCTCGCCACCACCGGTTCGGCAAGCCCCTTCATCGGGCTTTTCGGAACCGTCTGGGGCATCATGGAAACCTTCCAGTCCATCGGCGCCCGCGGTTCCGCGACGCTGGCCGTTGTCGCCCCCGGCATTTCGGAAGCGCTCATCGCCACGGCAGCGGGACTGGCCGCGGCCATTCCGGCGGTTATTTTTTACAACTACTTCCTCAACAAGTCCAAAACCATGGTTCAGGAAATGGACAACTTTGCCGACGAGTTTTTAAATATCGTCGAACGCTACCTGATCCGCAAATGAGGTAAAAAACAGGTCGTCATGCGGCACACGCACAGAAGAAATTCGGAAAAAAGATCGATGGCGGACATTAACGTCACGCCCCTCGTGGACGTGATGCTGGTGCTGCTTATCATCTTCATGGTCACGGCGCCGATGCTCTCCATGGGCATTGACGTGAACCTGCCCCGCGTCAAATCCAAGAGTCTTGACCTGGCGGAAGAAAAACTGATTTTAAGCATCAATGAAAACAGGGAAGTATATCTGAACAAGACGCGGCTGCCGCTGCAGGATCTCAACGCGAAGCTGGCCGCGATCTTCGCCCAGCGGGTGGACCGCGAAGTTTTCCTGCGCGCCGATAAAAACGTTCCCTACGGATTCGTCGTGGAAGTGATGTCGGAAATCCGCAGGGCCGGCGTGGACAAGCTGGGAATGATCACCGAACCGCCCGAGGACCGCAAATGACCTCCCGGATGTTTCATAAGGCCTCCTTTGGCAACTCCGGCAATCCCTACAACATGTTTTTCGCTTCGCTCTTGCTGCACCTGATCGTGATTGCCGCCGTGCTGATGACGGTGCCCGGCAGTTCGAAGCCGCTGACGTTCGGCGCTCCTTACTCCGTCGCGCTGGTCGGACCGGAAGCGCTCGAAGAGCCCGGAGGATTTTTCGGACCGAAGGATCTGCCGTCCGCACAGGCGGTGGGAATTCTGAAGCGCGATCCGGCCGGAGAGAAAACGGCGGCGCTGGCGAAAAAAACCGAAACGGAAAAACCGGATATTGAAAAGGCGCTCGACGCCCTGAAACAGAAAGCCCCTGCCGCTGCGGAAGCGCCTCCGGCGTCTCCGGCCGCAACGGCGGCGTCTCCGGCCGCGGCGCAGCCGGCCCGTCACCTGTCTGCGACGGACGACTACACCAGGCTGGTGTGGTCGAAGGTCAAACGAAACTGGACCCTGCCCGCCGCGCTGATGCCCAAAAATCAGCTGGAAGCCGTAATTGACGTCCGCATCGGACAAAGCGGCGCGCTGGAGTACGTTGGATTTGAAAAACGCTCAGGCAATGCGTATTTTGACGAGTCGGCGCTCCGCGCCGTTAAAAAATCCGCACCCTTTCCGCCGCTCGCGGGACGAGCGGCCGGACACTCCGTTGAAATCGGCATCCGGTTTCACTCTTCGGAAATACAGCCATCCCGTTAAAAGGACCTTTCCTCATCATGAAAAACAAATACCTCATCGTTTGGATCTTGCTCTGGGCGGCTTTCGGCATCGCCTGCCTGCCCGAGAGCGGACAAGCCAAAGTGTATATCGACATTGACGCGCCCGGATTTCAGCAGTTTCCGATTGCGGTTTGCGATTTTCAAAATAAAAAACCGGGAACGCCCCCGCCGGCCGACGAAGGCGTCGTTGTAGCCGACCACATCCGCCGTTTCCTCGATCTGTCGGGCATTTTCAATATTCTGGACAAGAAAAGTTTTCTCGACGGTGTTGAGTCGCAGACACCGGAAGTCATCCGCTTTTCCGACTGGTCGGTCATCGGCGCCGATTTTCTGCTGCGCGGCGACCTCGCCGTCGGCGCGGAAGGGCTCCGGGTGGAAAGCCGCCTCTACGATGTGACGCGCGGCCAGACACTGTTTCAAAAAACGTACGCCGCCAAAACCGGCGATCTGCGGGCCGTCGCACGGGCCGTCGCTTCCGATATTCTCGTCGCGCTTACCGGTGACGAAGGGGACTTCAGCACACAAATCGCCTTCGTCATCAAAAAAGACGCCCGGTCGGATGTTTACACCCTGTCTTACGATGCCGCCGACCTGAAGAATCTGACCGGACATCAAAGCATCGTCGCAGCGCCGCGCTGGTCGCCGGACGGCCAATACCTTGCCTTCACCTCCTATAAGAACGGCCGGCCGGAAGTCTATCTGCGTTCCCTGAAAACGGGCAAAGAAAGAAAGGTCTCCGCTTTCCGGGGCCTCAACCTGTGCGGCACCTTTTCTCCGGACAGCAAAAAACTGCTTTTGACCTTAAGCAAGGATGACAACGAAGAAATTTATTCCCTGGACATTGAAACGCTGACGCTCCAGCGCCTGACCCGCAGTTTCGCCATCGACGTTTCTCCGGCCTGGTCGCCCGACGGACGGAAAATCGCGTTTGTCTCCAACCGCTCCGGGTCTCCCCAGATATTCGTCATGGACGCAGACGGCAGCAATGTCCGGCGCATCACTTACGAAGGCAATTACAATACCTCCCCGTCCTGGTCTCCCCGCGGCGGCCGGATCGCCTACGAAGGCCTGATCAACCGTAAATATCAGATCTTTTCCGTCGATGAAGAGGGAAACAACCTGATTCAGCTGACGTTCGACGATGCAGACAATGAATACCCCTCCTGGTCTCCCTCCGGCCGGCAGATTGTCTTCAGCTCGCAGCAGGGGTCGAAAAGCCGCATCAGCATCATGAATGCCAACGGGCTGAACATCCGCGTGCTCAAGGAAGGCCGGGAACAGATGGTCATGCCGGCCTGGTCGCCCCGGCTAAAATAAATATTTCATGTTGGGGTTGTTATTTTCCGGCCTTTGCCGTATAAATACGGACATGATGAAATTATCCTTTGACAGAGATTACGAAAAGCAGCGGGGCTGCCGGGCATCGCCCTGAACGCCTCATCATATTCCCTTGATTTAAAAGTTCTTTATTGACGTGACGTCACGTGTTGTGCTTAAGTTCAAGTTCAACGCGTGTAAATAATTTTTTTTTTCATCTATGAAAGGAGACAATTTATGAAAAAATCTTTAACCCTTATTGGTTTATTGTTGTTTTTTGCTTTCGGCCTGATGATATTGGGCGGTTGTGCGGAAAAACAGGCGGTTGTCAAGGACGAACCGGCACAGGAACAGAAAGTGGCTCCCACGCAGGCACCGGCCGCGCCGGTCGCGGATGATGAAGCGGCCAGACGGGCCAAGGAACAGGCGGACCGGGAAGCCGCCCTGAGGGCGCAGGCCGCCAGAGACGCGGCGGCGAAGAAAAACGCGGCCGCCCTGGCCGACCTGAACATCCAGAATGTTTACTTTGATTTCGACAAATCCAGCATCCGCCCTGACGCGCGGGAAATCCTGAAAGCCAATGCGGATATCTTCACCAAAAACAGCGCCGCCAAGATCGTGGTGGAAGGCCATTGCGACGAAAGAGGCACGGCCGAATACAACATGGCGCTGGGCGAAAGACGCGCTCAGGAAGTCAAACAGTATCTGGTGAATCTGGGCATCGATGCCGGCCGGATTGAAACCGTGAGCTACGGCGAGGAACGTCCGGCGGATCAGGGCCACACGGAAGACGCCTGGGCGCAGAACAGACGCGCACAGTTTGTCTTGAAATAGAGACGATGATCGTCGCTAAGAGGAGATGCCCTTGAAACGATCTCTGCATTTCATAGCGCCGCTGCTGTTTCTTTTTCTGACCGCCTGCGCGACGTCGTCGGAATTGAACGCTGTCCGTTCGGAAGTGAACCAGCAGATGGAGGCCAATCTGGCCGCGTTGGACGCCCGGATCGACAAACTGCAGAAAGAGCAGGTCAAAAGCGCCGAGACGCTCGCCTCGATGCGCAAGGGTCAGGCCAATGCAGGCGCGGATCTGGTCGAACTGCGCGAGCAGATTCAGCAGTTGCGCGGCCAGGTTGAAATCCTGAAGAAGGACTTGGCCAGGGATACCAAGAAGGAAGAAGACTATCGGGAAAAGATCGACGGCATTTTGCTGAAGATCGGTTTCATCGAAAATTTTCTGGAAATCGGCAAGAAGGATTACGCAGGCGATGCCGACAGTTCCGATCTGCCCCGGGACGCCTCGGGCAAGCAGGACAAGGCGGCCCAGTATGCGGCGGCCTATTCGACCTTCAAGGCCGGAAACTACGCGAAGGCGCGGGAAGCTTTCCAGACTTTCCTGGCCGCTCACCCGACCGGCGAGTATGCCGACAACGCTCAGTTCTGGATCGGCGAGTGTTATTTCTTTGAAAAGAAGTACGACAAAGCCATCCTGGAATATGAAAAGGTCACCAAAAAATTCCCCAACAGCAACAAGGTTCCCTACGCGCTGTTGAAGCAGGGAATCGCCTTTCAAAACCTGGGCGACAAGGTAAGCGCCAAACTGCTCCTGCAGCAGGTCATCCGGGATTATCCCAACACCAGTCAGGCACGCATTGCGCGTTCCAAGCTTCAGGAAATCAAATAATCCTTTAACCTGAATTTCACTTTACCGGGGGCTTTGTTCAAAGCCCCCTTTTTTGTCCGTCCGGGCGGCCACAAGTTTTTCCAGAATTCTCTTGACAAAAAAACAGCGTTGCCTCTAGATTACGCTGCATTTCCGTGACGGATCTCCTTCATGGCGGTGCAATTCAACCCGAACAAATGAATCCCGCGATTTCCCCGTCTTTTGCTCCATGGGCAAAAAGAGGCGGTGGATTGCGTTGTCAAGAAAGGAGAGACTGATTTGGAAATCAAAATGTTTGCAGGAAAAATTGCGCTCGTCACCGGAGCCACGGCCGGCATGGGGCGAGCCACGGCCCTGGCATTCGCCAGGGAAGGCGCCAGAGTCGTCATGGCGGCGCGCCGCGAAGAGCGCGGACAGGACGTTGTCGAACAAATCGCGCGGGCCGGCGGCGAATCTCTGTTCGTGAAAACGGATGTCCGCAATCCCGCGGACGTCGACGCCCTCTTTCAGACCATCATGGACCGCTACGGCCGTCTGGACTTTGCTTTCAACAACGCCGGCGTTTCCACCTCCCACAATCCCACCGTCATCAAATACGACGACGCTGAATGGGACCGCGTCCTCGAGACAAATCTGCGCGGTGTCTGGCTGTGCATGAAGCACGAAATCGACATCATGAAAAAACAGGGCGGCGGCGTCATCGTCAACACGGCCTCCATCCTCGGCGTGGTCGGCGACTGGGGCCTGAGCTCCTACTGCGCCTCCAAGCACGGTTCGCTGGGAATGGCCAAAACCGCCGCGCTCGAGTACTGCAAGGACAACATCCGCATCAACACGATCTGCCCGGGGCCCATTATAACCGAAATGCTCGAAAAAGCTCTGCCCTTCATGCCCACGATGCTGGAAGTCATGGCCGGCAAAACCGCCGTGCGGCGCGTCGGCCGGCCGGAAGAAATCGCCGGCGCCGTCCTGTGGCTCTGCACGGATGAAGCGGGTTTCATGATCGGCAAGGAAATTGCCATCGACGGTGGATACATCACCTACTAACGAGCAAAGGAGACGCACAGTGAATACTCAAAGATTTCAGAATAAAGTTGCGCTGGTCACCGGCGGCAATTCCGGCATCGGCCGCGCCGCAGCCGTAGCCTTCGGCCGGGAAGGGGCCAGGGTGGTCATCGCCGCGCGCCGCGAAAAGGAGGGCGCCGAGGTGGCAAGCGAAATTCAAAGCCTGGGCGGCGAAGCCCTGTTTGTAAAAACGGATCTGACGGTTGTGGACGACATCGATCGTCTGTTTGCGGTAATTGGGGAAAAATTCGGGCAGCTGCACTGCGCCTTCAACAATGCGGGTGTCTGGCCTGCCATGAAACGCGCAGCCCGCTATACCGTTGAGGAATTCGACGCCGTCATGAACATCAACGTCAAAGCCGTCTGGCGCTGTATGCAGCGGGAGATCCCCCTGATGATCTCCGCCGGGGGCGGCGCCATCGTCAACTGCTCGTCTGTCGCAGGCTGGACCGGCGAACCCGGTTCCTCCCTTTATACGGCCAGCAAACACGCCGTGATCGGGCTCACCCGGGCGGCGGCCGTTGAGTTCGGCCGCAAAAACATCCGCATCAACGCGGTGTGTCCGGGAATGACCGAAACGCCGATGCTCGATCAGACGCTGCAAAGCGGGGGGCCGGAAATCAAAAAGGTCATGCTGGACATGATTCCACTCGGGCGCTTCGGAAAACCGGAGGAAATCGCCGGTGCGGTTCTTTTTTTGTGTTCGGAGGCGGCATCCTACATTACGGCCAAGAGTCTGGTGATCGGCGGAGGCCAGGTCATCGGTCCCTGACGTTTTAAAATTGCCGGAACGGAAAAAAATCTCCGCTCCGCAGCGGTCAATCCAGCGAAATGATTTTAACGCCCGGCGGGTACGGCAGGCTGAAGACCGCCGTATCCGCCGCCGGCTCGATTTTCCAGTCGGCATACCGGACCGTCACGGACGCGCCGGACTTCGCCCAGCGGAGAGTGATTTTCCCGGCCAGGCGGTTTGCGCCGTCATAATCCGCATAGCCGGCCGAATAAATATCCGCACCGTCTGCGCTCAGGCAAATCACTTTGTCCGGACGGCCCTCCCGATCCATCCAGATGATCTGCGTGTTTCCTGTCGTATCCTTTCTTTGCGCCCGTCGACCGCCCGCGGCATCCCGTTTCCCGGCAAATGAAAAATTTTCTTCCGGAAACGGAAAAGCTCCGGTCAAAAGAAAGACCGCGTCTTCAACACTCAAACCCCAGGGCAGAAAATGCGTCAGATGATCAGCGGTCGGCTTGCCGGTATAAAATTCCCCCCGGGACGGAAAAAAAGCCCGCAGGTCGTCGGGCGTGGCTGAAAGAAAGAAGTCCGGCGTGCCGATCACCGGCAGCACTTCCAGGCGCAGGTAGGCCGGCCGCTGCAGAATCAGGGCCACGCGGAGCGGATAGCGTTTTTCATCCGCGAGGAGGTCGATCTGCGCCGTAGCGACGAGGCGCTCCGTCATCGTCAGAGGCCTGAAAAGCCCGGGACCGGGCGTTTTCTCCTCCCGGACGGCTTTTCCCGCGCAGGCGCACACCAGGGCCGCGAGAAGCAAAACCGGGATCACTTTTATGCCGATGCGGCAGCGCAACGTCATCGTGTCGTCCTTTGTCCGCGGAAAACCAACCCTGCTATTTCGTTTGCTTCAGACTGTCGATCTTCCGGATCAGTAAGTTGTTGTCGGGTTGCTTTTCAAGCGCCCGCCGGTAATGCTCCAACGCTTCCTCCCGCTTACCGGTTTCGAGATATGCGTCACCCAGATGCTCCAGGATGCCGGCGTCTTCCGGCAGGTATTCCAGGGCTTTCTTGAGGTATTGCAAGGCGCCGGCGACCTTCCCTTTTTTAAAAAGCACCCATCCCATGGAATCCAGAATATAGCCGTTGTCGGGTTTGAGCTTGAGCGCCTGAACGATCATCTCTTCCGCTTCATCGAGGCGCATGCCGCGGTCGGCGTAGGAATAACCGATGAAATTGAGCGCGTCGGCGTTTTGCGGATCGATGTCCAGCACCTTTTCCATGGTGCGGATGCTGTCGTCGAAACGGCCGGATTTTTCCTGCAGCATTCCCAAAACGTAAAGCAGATCCGTGTTGCGCGGAAAGAGCCCGAGGCCTTCCCGGACCGTTTTTTCCGCGGCGGCAAGATCCCGCGTCTCCTCATACAGAGACGACAGATACAGGTAGGCCACGGGCTGATCTTTTCGCTTGGCGACTGCACGGACCATCACCGCAACGGCATCGGTCATTTTTCCGGCTTTCTTGGAAATCATCGCCGCGTGGATCTGGGCGTTCATGTACAATTCAAACCCGGGCGATATTCTTCCGTACTCTTCCTGCGCCTTTTGTCCATCACCCTTTTGTTCCAGCGCGTTGGCGAGCAAATAACGCACCTTGTCGTCGCCCGGCGCCGTTTCCAGAAGCGCGGAAAATTCGGCCGCTGCATCGCCGAACCGCTGCATGTCGTAGTACAAAAGTCCGAGCGCGGTGTGAATTTCGCGGTTGGACGGATCGACGGCCAGCAGGTCCTTAAACTCTTTTTCCGCCTCGGACGGCCGACCCGCCTTGACCTGCAGGTCGCCGATCTTGGCGCGGAGGTTCTGGCGCGCGGGATTGACGCCCAGATAACGGCGGTAAACGCCGATGGCCTCATCGTATTTTTTCTGCGCTTCGTACAGCGCCGCGAGGCTGAGCCAGGCCGCTTCAAACGCCGGCCGCCTGGCAATGATCTTCGCATAGAGCGCCTCGGCCTGCGCCGGACGCTCCATCTGCGTAAGCGTTTTCGCGTAGTAGAACATTCCGATCACGTTTTCGGGGTCGATCTCCAGCATCCGGCGATAGGCGTCTTCCGCCTCTTTATATTTTTTTTCTTCGGCATAGATGGTTGCCAGATACAGATAAGCCACCTGATTGTCCGCATCCAGACGGATGACGGCCTGGTACTCCCGGATCGCCTTGTCGTACTGGCGCAGATTGAAATACAGCCCGCCCATGATGGAACGCAGTTCACTGTTGCCGGGATTCCTGGCCAGCGCGGCTTCGCCCAGCGCGAGCGCCAGATCGTTGGCATTGTTTTCAATATAAAGCGAAACGAGTTCCGTGGCCAGATACGGCGAGTCGGGATTCAGGGCCAGCGCCTGCTTCAGATGACCGATGGCGCCGTTCAGGTCTCCGTTGAGACGGGCGAGCACCGCCAGCGAATAGCGGTAGCCGGCCTGCGCCGAGTACTGCTCTGGCGGCGGAGCCTCCGCAGACGGCCGGATGCCGGGAGAAAAAGCGCAGCCGCACGCAAACGCAAGAAAAAGCGCGCCGCAGAGCAGGAAATGGGTGATTGTTTTCAGCATTGTGCGGGGGTTCTCCATACCGGCCCGATCAGGAGGCCGCAGCGGCGGCTTCTCGTTTCAGGAGTTTCGACACCGGCCGGATCGAAACGCCTTTTTCCTGAAAAATCCGATTGGCGTCGCGCAGCGCCCGAATCGTTTCCGGATAGGGGTGGCCGATCACAATCAGCGGTCCGCTTCCGGCCGGCGCGTTGGCCACGTCCATCAAAATCCGGTAAATTTTATCATAATCGCGTTCGTTATCGAGGAAGATTCTGCGGGACGCGACGGTAAGCTGCAGCCGCCGGGACACCGCTGTTGTTTGCGAAGACGGTGTGGTGCGCGAATCAATGAAAAACAGATTCCTCTTCTTCAGCTGCCGGAAAACCGGTTCGAGCTTTTGGCTGTCCGCCATGAATTTGGACCCCATGTGGTTGTTCACGCCCACCGCGTGGGGAACGGAGTCCAGATTCTTCTCGAGCTGCAAAACAATCTCCTCTGCGCTCATGTCCGTAAAAAGGGCGCCCTGGCCCGGCTTGTCCTTGGGGTAGGAAACAGGTTCCATGGGCAGATGCAACAGGGTCTCCCGGCTTGCCCGGTGGAGCACAAGCGCCGCCTCGCGCGAGTGGGGCAAAAGCGGCAGCACGGCAAACGTGATCTCGGCATCGATGCTTAACAGTTCGCGCACCGGCTGCATGTCGTAGCCGATATCGTCGATGATGACGGCCACTTCTTTCAGGGGCAGACGGGGCGGAACGGCCTTGGCGACGACGACTTTTTCTTTCCCGGCCGGAGGCGCCGGCGCAGGCGTCGCCCCTGCGGTGCTTTTCTCCTGTTCCTTGCCGGCCGGAGGCTGCGGTCGCGGCTTTTCCCGGGATTCGGTTTTAGCCTGCCGGATCGCTTTTTTCTGCCCGGCGGGAGATGCGGGCCCGACCGGCTCCTCGCGGTGAAACAGCGCCACGAAAAGGATGGCGGCAATGGACGCGACAATCAGCACCACCAGTGCCGCCGTCAGCCTGTTTTTCTTCTTCTTTTTTCCCATCGCCGACGATGATCCGCCCCCGCGCGATCCGGCATCAGTTGGCCAGATTCTTTTTCATGATATGCCAGCTTTTTAAAATATCCACGGCCGTTTTGAGTTGATTGTCCCGGGCCAAATCGACGGTTTCCTTCAACTCTTCCGGCCTGGCCTCCTCCAGGGGTTTGCCGTCTTCCTGGACCGGCTTGATATGCCCCTTGAGGTCTTTTTCCCGCAGCCGCTCTTCCAGGTGGTTTTCCGCCTCTTCAGCCGGTTTTACCAGACGAACGAGAATATCCGGCCGGATTCCCTCGGCCTGAATGGACTTGCCGCTGGGCGTGTAATACCGGGCGGTGGTCAATTTCAGAGCCGATCCGTCTTCCATGGGAATCACCGTCTGTACGGACGCCTTTCCGAAGGTCTGCGTGCCGACAATCAGCGCCCGGCCGTTGTCCTGCAGCGCGCCCGCCACAATTTCCGCCGCACTGGCCGTCCCCTCATTTACCAGGACAACCAGAGGCACCGTGATTTCCTTGCCGCCCGCGTCCCGCGCCATCGTTTTCGTTTCCATGCTTTTGGTCCGGCCGCGCGTCGAAACAATCACGCCCGATTTGAGAAACATGTCCGAAACCTCGATGGCCTGGCTGAGCAGTCCGCCCGGATCGTTGCGCAAATCCAGCACCAGCCCCTTCATGGGCTTTGTTTTCTCGCCGACATCGGCCAGCGCCTTGCGCAGGTCGGTGGCGGTGCGCTCGTTGAAGGAGGATATGCGGATATAACCGATGTGGTCTTCGAACGCTTTCGCCTTGACGCTTTTGACCTGGATCACGGCCCGCGTCAGCGTGATGTCTCTGGGCTGGGTCATCGTCTCCCGCAGAATCGTGATGGTCACCTGGGTGTCCTTGGGGCCGCGGAGTTTTTTCACGGCTTCCATGATGGTGATGTCCTTGGTGGACTTGCCGTCGATTTTGATGATCGAATCGCCGGATTTCACGCCGGCCCGGTGGGCGGGTGTATCCTCGATGGGAGACACGACCGTCAGCACATCTTTCAGGATAGTGATTTCAATGCCGATGCCTCCGAACTGCCCCTGCGTTTCCGCTTCCAGTTCCTTGTAAATTTCCGGCGTCATGAACGCGCTGTGGGGATCGAGGGATTTGATCATTCCGTTGATTGCCCCCTGGATCAGCGTGGCGGAGTCTACGTCCTCGACATAGTTTTTCTGCACCATGTCCAGAACTTCGGTAAACGTTTTCAGCTCCTTGTAAATATTTTTATCCCGGGCGGAAACCTTGCTGTCGGATGACGGCCCGAATAAGATCAAAAGCCCCAGTAAAACGACGACAAAGACCGGCCATTTGCCCGATATGTTCTTCATGTGCTGCCTCACAGTAAGCAAGAACTTTTTGTTAATGGATGAGATATTCCCAGCGAGCCGAAGTATATACCACGACGTTGTTTATTTTCCATATAATTCGGCAATCGGAAAAGAAAACGCACCGCCGCAACAGAAGAAAAAACTTCAGGATACCGGCGCTACTCGATCGACCAGAAGGTCTCGCCCGCCGCATCTTTCAGCAGGATGTTCATCGCGGCCAGTTCCCGGCGGATGTCGTCCGCCCGGCTCCAGTCTTTTTCTGCACGGGCCTTATCGCGGTCCCGGATGAGGGATTCGATTTGGGGAATATCCAGGCCCCGCTTGGCGGCTTCCAGACTGCGGTCCGCGCGGAAAAATTCATCCGGATCGGACTGAAAAACGCCCAGCACAGCGCCGAAATGCGCGAACCTCGCGGCTGCAGCGTTGCAAACGGCAAGCTTTGCCGCCGCCGGCATCTTTTTTTCCGCCGTCGTGACGGTATTGATCAACCGGGCGGCCTCGAACACAAATCCCAGCGCCTGAGCCGTATTGAAATCGTCGTCGAGCGCCGCGTCGAATTTTTCCGCAAGGTCGTTAAGCCTTTTTGCGTAGCCGCCTGCGGCCGCCCCGGCTGCGTCGCCGGCGCCACCGGATTGGGCGCGCAGATCCTTCATCTGCCTGAGCGCCGTGTAACAGCGGATGAGCGCCGTCCGGGTCTCCCTGAGGGCCGTATCCGAATAGTCCACCGGGCTGCGGTAGTGGCTCTGAATCATGAACAGCCGCAAGACTTCCGGGTGGTACTGCCGGATAATCTCCCGGATCGGAAAGATGTTGCCCAGCGACTTGGACATCTTTTCGGCGTTGATTTTAACAAAGCCGTTGTGGATCCAGTAATGCACCGGAGGCTTTCCCGTCGCGGCCTGGGACTGGGCGATTTCGTTTTCATGGTGCGGGAAAACGAGATCTTCGCCGCCGCCGTGGATGTCGAACGTGTCCCCAAGATAACGCCGGCTCATGGCCGAACATTCGATGTGCCAGCCGGGTCTTCCGGCCCCCCAGGGGCTTTCCCAGGAAGGCTCGCCTTCCTTACTTTTCTTCCACAGCACGAAATCCAGGGGATTGCGCTTCTTGTCGTTGACGTCCACGCGGGCGCCGGCCATCATCTCGTCGAGGTTGCGCCCCGACAGCCCCCCGTAAGCGGGATAGTTTCCCACGGCGAAAAAGACGTCGCCGTCCACCGCGTAGGCGATGCCCTTTTCCTCGAGCGTCCGGATCAGCGTGATCATGTCTGCCATATGTTCGGTGGCCTTGGGCGTGATCGTCGGCGCGAGGACGTTGAGCGCGGCCATGTCTTCGTCGTGCAGGCGGATATAGCGATCGGTAATGTCCGTAATGGTCACTCCTTCGCGGTTGGCCCGGTCGATAATTTTATCGTCGATGTCGGTAAAATTCTTCACGTAGGTCACGCGGTAGCCGCGGGCCCGGAAATGCCGGAAAATCACGTCAAACACCACCGCGGCGCGGGCATGGCCCACATGGCAGACGTCGTAGGCCGTGATTCCGCAAACGTACATGCCGACGGCGCCTTCTTCGATCGGCTGGAAAACTTCCTTTTTTCGCGTCTTCGTATTGAATATTTTCTGAGACATGCTTCTTCTTTCGTCAGGGATAAAGCGGGGGAGCCGCAAGGCCGCAGTCTTCCGCCAGACCGGCGATAAGATTCATGTTCTGCACGGCCTGTCCGGCGGCGCCCTTCACCAGATTGTCGATGGCGGAAACGATGATCACCCGGTTCGTCCGCGGATCGCAGACCACACCGATGTCGCAGGAATTGGATCCGCAAACGGACGAAATATTGGGCGTGGCTCCCGCGGGGCAAATCCGCACGAATTTTTCGCCGGCATAGGCGTCGGCGTAAAGCTCGGCGAGCTCGGCGGGCCGGATGTCCTTTTTCAGCGTCGCGTAAATCGTGCTGAGAATGCCCCTTTTGACCGGCAGCAGATGCGGCGTGAAGGTAACGGCGAACGGTTCGCCGGCCAGCCGGTTGAGCTCCTGTTCGATCTCCGGCGTGTGGCGGTGCTTGCCGACCTTGTAGGCCTTGAATCCGCCGTCCACCTCGCAGAAGAGCGAACCGACGACGGGATCGCGCCCTGCGCCGCTCACGCCGGATGCGGAATCGGCGATGATCGTGGAGACGTCCAGCAGGTTGTTTTTCAGCGCCGGCGCCAGCCCCAGGATGATGCTGGTCGGGTAGCATCCCGGATTGGCGATGAGCCGGGCGTTTTTGATTTCATTTCTGTACAGTTCGGGAATGCCGTAAACCGCCCGTCCGATGAGATCGGCGCTTGTGTGCTTCGCGTACCATTTTTCATAGGTGGCCAGATCCCGCAGGCGGTAATCGGCGGAAAGATCGATCACTTTCCGGCCCGCGCGCACAAAGACGGGCGCGATCTCCATGGACACGCCGTGCGGCAGGGCCAGAAAAACCACGTCGCATCCGGATGCGATTTCTTCGGGGCTGGCGTTGACATAGGCAAGCGACGTTCGGCCCTGCAGCGACGGAAAAACCTCCGCCACCGGCACGCCGGCATAGCGCCGTGAGGTGGCGGCCACGAGTTCCACCTGCGGGTGAGCGGATAGAATCCGAATCAGTTCCTGGCCGGTGTAGCCGCTGGCGCCGAAAATGGCTGTTTTGATGGACATAAATTAAAACTCCAAAAAAAGGGGGGCCTGTAAGCCCCCCTGAGAAATTAACGTTTGGAGAATTGGAATCTCTTGCGGGCTCCCGGCTGTCCGTATTTCTTTCTTTCCTTGACCCGGGCGTCGCGCGTCAAAAATCCCGCTTTTTTCAGGATGGGCCGCAACTCCGCGTCATATGCCAGAAGGACTTTGGAAATGCCGTGTTTGACCGCGCCGGCCTGTCCGGCCGCACCGCCGCCCGCTACGTTGACATACAGATCGAACTGGTCTTTCTTTCCGGTAATTTCCAGCGGCTGGCGGATGATCATCTTCAGACTGGGACGCGTAAAATATTCCTCGTAGTTTCTTTTGTTCACGATGATGTTGCCGCTGCCGGATTTCATATAAACGCGGGCAATGGCGCTTTTTCTTTTACCGGTTGCATAAAAACGTTGTACTGTCATGATCTCTCCCAAATAATCCTTGATGATGTTATACCGTCAGCGCCTGCGGACACTGAGCCTCGTGCGGATGCGCGTTGCCGCTGTATACCTTCAGTTTTTTGAGCATTTTCCTGCCGAGATTGTTTTTCGGCAGCATGCCGGCAACCGCCGTTTTGATCAACCGTTCGGGTTTTTCCGCGAGCATCTTTCCGGCGGACGTTTCCCGAAGACCGCCCGGATAACCGGAATAGGCGTAGTAAATCTTGTCGGTGAGCTTTTTCCCGGTGAGTGTGATCTTTTCGGCGTTGACCACGACGATAAAATCGCCGCAATCCACGTGCGGCGTATAAATCGCTTTGTGCTTGCCCCGAAGGCGCAGGGCGATTTCACTGGCGAGCCTTCCCAATATTTTATCGGTCGCATCAACCACATACCAGTCCTGTTTGATCTCACTTGCCTTCGCTGAAAATGTCTTCATATTCAAACCGCCAAATATTAAAAATTTAAAGGCGCAAGCTATGCAATTCCCGCCGGTTTGTCAAGGAAAATATTCATGCCGCCGCAAGGGGCGCCCGCCCGGGCCGCGCGAGGGGCATCCGGAGGCTAAATTCCCAGTGATCCCAACCCGGTGAGCGATATCTTCAGCATGATCCGTTCGTCGTCATGCGTTCGGGTGTAGTCGACCCCGAGCCCCCAGCATTGTTCGGTATAGAGCAGACCGACCGTGTTTTCCACCGTCTGGTTGTTGAACTGATCCAGACGGACTGCCAGACGGCCGCTCAAACGGTCCGTAAGCGCCGCCCGCAGGTCCAGATTGATGGCTTCGATGGAATCGAGCGTGTAGCGGTAACCCACGGAAAGACGGTCGCCGCGCCAGTCGCTCAGATTCAGATCAAAGTTCAATTCCTTCCACCCGCTGTAAACACTGTAGGTATTGCGGGCTGAAAAAGAAACATAAGGATGCGGCGCGAGATCAAACTCGATGCCCAGGTCCGACAGAGGGCGCCTTCCGGCCGTGACGCCGGTCATGTCTTTTTTCGCCTCGTAGATATCATAAACCTGGTAGAGCTTGAAACGAAGCAGTTCCAGATAGCCCGCCCCCAGGATTTTGTTTTGCACGCGGGCGGTGAGCGTGTTGGTGAGCGACCAGGCCAGCGCGTTTTGTTCTCCGATGGCCCTGCCGTCGACCGCGTTGAAGGTCGAGAAGGCGTCGAGGAAAGTGCGCACCTTCGGCAGATAGTCGGGCAGATCGTCCTGCCGGAGGCCGGGAATGTTGTCATAGCGGACGCCGGGCATATAGGAATAAGCGATTTCCGGCCGGATTTCGTGCCGGATCTTGTCCCAGTTGAGAATGCGGACATCGAAAATGCGCGACAGACGGCTCGAGGCCGCAACGCCGATATTGTAAACGAACCGGTCGCTGCTGCGGTTGGCCGCGTTGGCATCGCGGTCATCGCGGCTCCAGTAGATTTCCCGCACGGTCAGCTGCGGCGTCACGCGGACATAACGGGAGAGGGCAAGCGGGAGGCTGACCGTCGGCGCAACTTCGGCATAATGCCCCCGGGCGCCGTCTTCGCGGTAAAAGTAGTCATACTGGCCGGCAAATTCGACGTACAGGGGCGTGGCCCAAAGCGGCTGCCGGATGCCGGTAAAAATGATTTCCGGATACTTCTGCAAGGTGCGGTTGTTCGCGGCCGCAAAATCGTCCGTCGCGCTGAACCGCGCCATCAGGTTATAATTGTTCCAGCCCTTGAAAACACGCGCAGTGGATTCGAGAGACCGCAGATATTCGTTTCCCTGGAAGGATATTTTTTTAAACGGATCCTCTTCCGTGGCGGCCCAGTTCGAAAGATAGTAGTTGTGGGCGTTGAAATCGCGAAAATACCAGGCGTCGGAAACGCGGCGGATGTCCGTCCGGACATAGAACTGGGAATCGAATTTCGTCTCGTGGTTGGCCAGAAAAGACCAGCGCCGGTGCATCTCCTGCCAGTCGCGGCTGATCGTCAGGCCGAGCGTTTCCGTGACGTGCTTGTTATCCTCCATGTAATCGCCGTAAATCGTGCCGTAGGACCGGCTGCCGGCGATATACCGGAATTCCACGCCTTCCTTGAAGCCTCTTTTTTCCATGTAGCGCGAATAAAACGTCGCATCCATCTGGGAGTTGATCGCCCAGTAGAAGGGAATTTCGATGTCCAGGCCGTCCTTGTTGCGCGAATAGGCCAGGTAAGGCAGAAGGAATCCCGTCTGGCGCAGCGTTTTGGCCGGAAAGGCCACCAGGGGCGTATAGACCACCGGCACCCCCTTGGTTAAAAGCCGGGCGTTTGTCACCCAGCCGTACCCTTCCAGAGTCACTTTCATTTCGGAGCCGGCCACCTGCCAGTCGGGATTGTCGCCGTCGCAGGTGGTTGCCAGGGGCTTTTCAATCCGGTAGCTGTTCAAACCGGTCTTCTCGATTTTGTCGCCCCGGATGTAAAAATGGTTGCGCGCGTAAAAGGCTTTCGAGTTGTAAGCCACACCGGTCTGGTCCGCGACGTTGACCGTGATGCTGTCCCCTTCGAGCGAATCCTCCCCCATTTTGAGCAAGGCCCCGCCCCGGGCGGTCGCCAGTTGATTCTTCCGGTCGTACTCCACGCTGGCGGCCCGCAGAACGCCCGCGCCGTAAGTGATGACAACATTGCCCTCCCCCGCATACACGTCGCGCTGGGCGTCGTAGGACAGAGCGTCCGCCTCGATTCGGACCGGCGCGTCCCCCTGCGCCAGGGCATTGAACTGTCCCGTCGGTGCGGCAGGTTTGCTTTGATCCTTTATTGGCGATGTTTCCCCGGGAGACTGCCCCGCCGGCGCCGTTGCGGAATCCGGCGCGGCCGGCAGCGTATCTAGAGCCGCGGCCTTTGCGGAGGGAGGCATTCCGACATCCGGCGCCGCCCATACGGGCAAAGTGCACAGCCAGACGCCGAGGAAGCATCCCCAGAGAACGGACCACGCCCGCTTGCCCGGCCCGGTCCGTTTCGGCCCGCGCCGCGGACGGCCGGCCGGATTTGCTTTCAAAAGTGGAATCATCAAAACCTGCCGTAATCGACTTTTCACTATTTCAGCGCCTTGTTTTTTTTCCGACGGCAGGTGTCTTACCACAACCGGCCCGGTCTGGAAATAAATGTTTTATCTCTCCGGCCAGATAAAGAGAGCCGCAGGCGCAGATCACATCGCGGGCGCCGGCCCGGGCCAGCGCCCGCTCGACCGCCTCCGCCACACCGGCCGTCACGGAGGCCGGATATCCTCTGGTTTGCGCATACGCGGCAAGCGTCCCGGGCGCCACGGCGCGGCCGGTGGCAAGCGGCGGCAGAAAAATGAAGCCGGCCAGCGGACCAATCCGGTCGAGCATGCCGCGATAATTCTTGTCGGCCAGCGCGCTGAAAATCAAAATCAGACGGCGGCCGGAAAAGTCTTTCCTGAGCGTCCGGCACAGTGTGGCGATGCCCGCCGGATTATGCGCTCCGTCGAGCAGAAAAAGCGGGCAGGACAAAAGCGTTTCCAGGCGCGCCGGCCAGCGCGTCTTGGCCAATCCGCGGGCAATGGCCGCGGCCCCGATCCGGTAGCCTTTTTCCTCCAGAACTTCGACCGCGGCCAGCGCCAGCGCCAGGTTTTGCGCCTGATGCCGGCCGGACAGGGGGACGGTCAGAGGACCAATTTTTCGCAGCCGGCCGGTATAGGAAACGGATCCGTCCGGATGCCGCCGGATTTTGAAATCATCTCCGAGACGAAACAGCGCCGCCTGTCGATTCCGGCAGGTCTTTTCAATAACGTCCAGAACCTTCGGCTGGCGGGCCGCTGTGAGGCAGATGCCTCCCTCTTTGATAATCCCGGCTTTTTCGCACGCGATGTCCGCCAGCGTTTTCCCCAGCCAGGCCGTATGCTCCAGGGCGATGTTCGTAATCACGGAAACCAGCGGCCGGCAGACGTTGGTGGCGTCGAGCCGTCCGCCGAGGCCCACCTCCAGAACGGCCAGATCCACCCGGCGGCGGGAAAAATAAAGAAAGGCCGCGGCCGTCAGGCATTCGAAATAGGTGATCGGTTCGCGCGCCAGATCCCGGATTTCAGCCAGCAGTTTTTCCAGTTCGCGGCGGGGGATTTTGACGCCGTTAACGACGATTCTCTCGCGCACGTCCACCAGATGCGGCGATGTGTAGAGACCGACCCGCAGGCCCGCCTGCCGCAGCATGGCCGCCAGCATGACGGCGGTGGAGCCTTTACCGTTGGTGCCGCCGATCAGGACCGCGGGAAAATCGTTTTGCGGACGGCCGGCGCTGTCAAGCAAAGCCGTGATCGCCTCCAGACCGAAACGCATCACGTCGATGTTGAGGCCGGAAAGATAGTCTGCGGGATGAAAAGGTTTCATGGAATTGCCGGTGACGTTAAATGCGGATGACCTGACCATCTTCAATGATGGCGATTTTTTCATCCGCGAGAGCGCCTATTTCGCGGCGGATCGCCCGGGCATACTGAGGCTTCATGTGGTAAAGATAGATCTTTGCCTGTCCGTTTTTAAGCTTCCGGAGCTCGGCGGCAAGCGTGGCCGGCGTGAGATGCCCGGTTTTGTCCGCTATCGGCTGCATTGCGCCGGGCAGAGAGGTTTCCACGAAAACCGCCTTCAATCCGGCAACGGCGCCGGCGGCTTTCCAGACGTCCTCGGTCGGTCCCGTGTCCCCCAGGAAGAGGACTGCCTTGCCTTTCGATTCCATCAGAAATCCCAGGGTTTCCACGGTATGGTGGACCCTCAGCGCCCGCACCTGCCAGGACCCTACCGTTTTTTTCCGGCCGGGCGACAAAGCCTCAAATCGGATGAGCGGCGCGCGCCGATCGGGAATCCGGGTAAAATCCGGCCAGATGACGTTGTTTAACAGGTGGCGGTGAATACTGTCGATGATGCCGCGGCTGCTCAGAACGACCAGCGGCTTCTTCCGTCCGGCGTAGTAAAGGTTGTCCGCGAGGAACATGATGTCGCGCACATGGTCGAGATGGGCATGCGTCACCAAAATATAATCGATGCGCATCTGCTGGGGAAGCGTCAGAACGGGAGTCACCGTTCCGGCATCCACCAGAATGTTTTGATCAAGCAGGAAACTGGTCGTGCGGTGATGAAGCAGTTGTGAACCGTGGCAACCCAATACCCGTATCTTCATGCAGAGCCTCCCGCCAGCTGGGATACTGGAATAATTTTAGTGAAGTTACCATACCTTGAGCAGGCAGGCAATGATTTTATGCCGGTTTGGCGCCGTCTGTGCGCGCGCCAGAAATTTGTTGAATATTGCACCGAATCATGATGAAATCTGCACCGCTTTGGCGGAAAGGAGGATCGTTTATGCCGAATGTCAGTGCGGAAGTGACGAATTACCAGTATGAGTTTCGGGCCATGAACAGTGAAAACGCCGCTTTCCTTTATTTGTACGACGCGCAAAACAAGCTGTTGTGCATGGCGGCGTTCGTGGAGCGAACGGGAATTCTCCCCGGTCCCCGGCAGGGATTGAACGGAACGGTCTTTCTCAGTTTTCACCGGTCGGATCTGCTGTCCGTCACGGACATGCTGCGCAACGAAAAGCCGGTACTGTTCAACTGGTCGGCGGAAAATCAATCGGCGCAGATCACCACCGGCAAGGAACCGGTCGGCGAGGAGGAAAACCGCCACATCGCCGCCATATTCGCAGCCGGGAAACCGGCGCCCCAAAGCCCGCGGAAATCCGCCGCAAAAAAGAAAGCCGGCAAATGACCGGCCGGATCTCCGCCAATAAAACCGGGAGAGTTCAGGGATGACAAACACAAACGGAGGAAAAGCATGGGGCCGCCGGCTGCTGTGGACGGCAGGCATCCTTCTGGGTCTGGCGGCGCTTGCCGCGATTTACGTCTGGATCACCCTCGCCTGGAGTTTTTCCGAAGGCGAACGCGTCGGGTATGTTCAAAAGCTTTCGAAAACCGGCTGGATCTGCAAGACCTGGGAAGGCGAGATGGCGATGGTGACCATGCCCGGCGCCATTCCCGACAAGTTTCTCTTCAGCATCCGGGACAATGAAGTGGCCCGGCGCATCAACGCGCTCGCGGGCAGGCGCGTCGCCCTCCTTTACCAGCAACACAAGGGCGTGCCCACCACCTGCTTCGGTGAAACGGAATACTTTATTGTGGATGTCCGGCCCGTCCAGTAGCAAACGGAAATTTCGCCGTCTGCCGCGGTTTGCGGCTACAACCGCCCGGAGCGCCGTTCCATTCTCAGAGCCAAAAGGGTGATGTCGTCAGCCGGGCTCGCGCCCGCGGCAAAGGCATGCACGGCCGCAATGGTTTTTTCCACAATCCCCTGAGCCGACAACCGGCGGGCGCCTTCCAAAACCTCCAGAAAGCATTTTTCGGTAAAGAAAGCCTTTTGCCTGTTTGTGGCCTCGGTCACTCCATCCGTGTAAAGCACGAGCGTGTCGCCGCCATCGAGGCGCAGCGTGCCTTCCTCATACGTCATGCCTTCGACGATGCCCAACGGCACATTCGCCGCCACCGAGAGCAGCGAAACGTCGCCGCCGGCTTTCACCAGCACCGGTGGATTGTGGCCGGCATTGACATACGTCACCTCGCCGGTCGAAATGTCCAAAAGGCCGCAGAAAGCCGTCACGAACATCGAGGCGTCGTTGCCGTCGCAAAGCGCCCGGTTGACATCGGACACGATCCGGCCCAGTCCCTTGTCGGCCGGCTGCATTCTGGTTTTCATCACCGTCCGCGTCACCGCCATGAACAAAGCGGCGGGAATGCCCTTTCCGGACACGTCGCCGATCATGAAGAAAAAGCGATTGTCCCCGACGAAATAAAAATCGTACAGATCGCCTCCCACGACCCGCGCCGGCTCCAGCGCGGCATAGAGGGAAAATTCCTCGCGGGCGGGAACGGGCGGAAAGGTCTTCGGGACCAGACTCATCTGAATCTCCCGGGCCGCGCTGAGTTCGCCTTCCATCGTCAGCTTCGCTTTTTCCAGCGCGCGCTCCTTGAGGAGGTTCGTCATGATGAAGCCATAAACGCCGATGCCAAGGGCATTCGCCGCGATCATGGGAATAATCGTACTCTCCACCAGCGCCACCGCCTGCTCCCAGGGGCGGCTTAAGGCAAGCGCCAGAGCCATGTGAAACAGTTCCACGCCGATCATGAACAGGACAGCCTTGCCGATTCCCAGAAACTGTTTGCGTTTCAGAAGATACAGGAGGCCTCCGGCCAAACCGGCCGCCACCGGGGCAATTCCGCAGGCCGCCGCCGTAAAACCGCCCTGCAGATAGCGGTGTACGCCGCCGATCATTCCCGCCCCCAGTCCCACCACGGGTCCGGCCAAAAGGCCGGCGACGGCCGGCCCCAGATCCCGAATGCTCGCAATTCCGCCGAGAACGGGAAATCCCGCCAGCGTGCCGTAAATGGAAAACAAGCCGAAAATCAGGATCAGGGGGACCCGATCCCGCCACGTCATATTGCGCTCCAGAACACGGGCAAAGAGCGGGCTGCGGGTTAAAAAATAAGCGATGACGACAATCACCGCCGCGCTGTTGATCAGGGACACCAGCGTTGAAATAATGGTTGGCATGTCCATTGCGGTTCCACCTCGAAAACTCCCGTGGCAGCATAATGCATTTCCGAAGAAATGCAATCGCTGTTTTGGCAAGACCGGCCGGCCCCGGATCATTTCTCATCTTGACAAGCATCGCTAAAATGATGAAAATAGAAGAAAAGGTATCGGAAACGGTTTTTGTTTAACGGTCATTTATTCGGCATGAAACGCAGGACAAGGAGGAGGTAAAGAAAAAACATCCATCCGTCCTGAAAAAAAAATGATCGGGTTTCTTCCCTCTGCCTCAAGTATTGTCGTGCCAATTTGTGTTTCTCTCCGTATGAAACTCCCGTCTGCCGGCTTCGTCTCAAGCGCCTGTTTTTCTCTCTCCGGAGCGTGTCCGCGCCGTTCATTGCAACCGGCCACCCGATCGGCGGGGCGGATAACCGTATGCGAAACAACGTTTTTTCATTAAACAGCCGAAACATGGATCAAGAAAGGAGAGGGGGTATGGACAGACTGCATCTGACGCAGCAGGAGGAAGGCGAGCTTTTGATGATCCTGGAAAGATATCTGCCGGACCTCAAACAGGAAATCGCCAACACGGACCGCAAGGAGTTTCGCCGGGAGCTCAAGGAGCGAGAAACCTTCATGGCGGAACTGATCGAACGTTTGAAACATTAAACTCAGGGGATTTTTCTTTTCCGCCCCGGTGAACGAAGCGGCGCGAAGGCCATTTCCCCGCTGCAGGAGATTCTTTTGCGTCCGCCGCCCCAGACAAGGGCGGCGGAAGTCCCTTTTTTACGACAACGGGGCCGCCTGCTTCAGGCAGGCGGCCCCGTCTGGCAGATGGCGAAGCATGATTGCCTTTTGGGGCTTACCGGAAGGGCATTCTCATGCGGTCATTTCGTATTCGCCCTTCAAGGCAAGCACGTATTTTTTCCAGACGCGCTGATACTGGGCCTCGTCGCTTTCGGCCTTGATCAGCATGATGTCCTGACAGTAGGCGCGCTGCTCGTCCTTGGTGTTGTGCATGCCGTAAATGGCAAGCGCAAAGCGTGCGAAGTCGCGCACCATGAAATCAAAGATCTGGTTTAAAATATCCGGATCGACGTTGTCGAATTTCGCCTGTTCCAGGATCAACTGCCCGTACACGACGATGGAAAACATCTCGCCCAGCGGCAGGGAGAATGACGGATCCATATCCTGGGCGGCGTCCGGCCCCGCCTTCTCCAAAAGCGTCTTGAACAGGACGATCTGCTTCATGAAGATCGCCACGTTCGGCAGATGCCGGTTGGCTTCGAAGACCGGCTGATAGTCGTGGAACTGCACAGAGCCGAGACCCTTCGTGGGGCCCTGGTTAAACAGGAACAGGTCGTCTTTGACCGAGAAGTCCGGCGCCACCGGCGGATAGGAGGCCGGGTTGAAGAAATAATTCTTCATGAACTTGCGGATCAACTGGACATTGACGTGGACGGTGCCTTCCAGCTTGGACGGTCCCCGGATGTCGGAGGCGCCGATGGAAAAATAGGTGTCCTTCTCAAAGCCTTTGGCGGCGATCACATCCCACAGCAGGTTGATGACGTCCTCCGCCTGAAGCGTGACCTTCATCTTGCTCGTGGGATTGTACAGGAGATAGCGGCGATCCCGGGCGTCGGCATTGCGGAAATAATCGGTGGCGCGGCGCTGGTAGAGCTTCATCCCCACGAGACGCAGCCAGGCATCCATGAAATTTTTCTGCACGTGCGGCATGCGGGTCACCGGAATGCCGTAAAGGATGCGGTTGGCCGCGTGCGTGATGGCCTCGTAAAAGCAGTGTTCGGCCACGCCGATGGATGCCGGGCCGATGTTGAACTTGCCGATGTTGACGGTATTGAGCGCCGAATCCCAGGCGTGCGCCCCCCGGGAAAGGATGTCGTCCGCGGCAATCGGATAGTCATGCAGCGCAAAATTTGAGACGTACTGCTGGTGGGAAACGACGTTCTTCTTCAGTTCATAGGCCTTGTGATGGAAATTGGTGACAAAGAAGGCGTAGTCATCCGTGCCGTCCTTGATCTTACCCAGCGTGGAGACCATCTCCGCCTCATTGCCGTTGCCGATGTAATACTTTTCGCCGTTGGCCACCCAAGTGCCGTCCGGCTTCGGCACGAGCGCCGTTTCGGTGGAATAGATGTCCGCGCCATGCGTCCGTTCGGAAAGGCCGAAAGCGAAGATCGCCCCTTTTTTCAGCAGATCGGCGGCCTTCTTTTTGGCTTGTTCATTGGGGCTCATCCAGATGGGCCCCAGCCCCAGAATGGTGACCTGAAAGCAGTACCAGTAGCCCAGACCGTAAAAGGCGAGCAGCTCGCTGTATTCACTGTTGCGGGCCGTGTCCCAGCGGCAGTCCGGATCCCCGCCGCCGTATGCGCTGGGCGTGAGCAGTTTGGCGAAAATCTGTTCCCGGCCGATGAAATCGACAAACTCCCGGTACCAGATTTTCTTGTTGAAATCTTCCGTGATGCGCGTTTTGCCCATCTTTTCGAAGAAGGCGATGGTTTTGTCCATAATGGCCCGCGAGCCCGCGTCGGCCATCAGGGTTTGATACTTTTTCGGCTGCAGCAGATAATTCATGAAACTCTCCTTTCCGGTCGAAATTCATTTTCCCGTTAACGTCACGCAATCCTGTCGTCGCACGGAAAGGTAATCTACGCTTTTTTCTGCAAAATCACCAGCGCGGAATTTCGAGACAAGCCGCCTCGCCCCAAAAATAAGGCCCGTTCCTGACCGGAACGGGCCTTTTGAGTTCTCTCCGTTGATCGCGTCTGGAGATTATTCAGCGGGGCTTTTCCCCTTGCAGCGATCCAGATTCTCATCCATGAGGGGCAGAACCTTGTCCGCCGGAATTTCCCAGGAGGGGCCGCAGCCGGAGTTGTCCTTCATCCAGTAATAAGGAGGCATGTTCATCGAGATTTTCTGCTGCTCCGGCGGCACGTATTCGCACATCCGGAATCCCTGAATCGCCTTATGGTCGCAAGCGCGCATTTTAACAACGCGGCCGGACACGAACCGGTAGGTGTCGCCTTCAAAAACGGGAATGATTTTTTCCGCATTAGTGGTTCCGGCGCGTTCTACAACGCTTAAAAACCAGTACATCTGCTGTGTCCAGAAGCCGAACGTGCCCCACGGCCAGGTGAACGTGACGCTGTTGAACGGCGCCGTCTTGAATTTTTTCCATTCCGTGTTCCAGGCCGTGTAGTACTTCCTCATGCCCGGATCATTAAAGGCCGGTCCGGCCGTATCGAAGTGCTTGATGTTCATCAGGCCTTTTGTGCCTTCAATACCGACTTCGGCAAGCATGCCCGGTTCATCCATGAAGATATTCGCAAAGGGAATCATGACGCCCATATGCCGCGATTGCTTGAGCAGGTTGCCCGCATCCGGCGTCCAGTCGCCGGTATAGACCACTTCGGCGCCCGATGCCTTGATCTTTGTCAGATAGGGGGCAAAATCCGTGAGGAAAAGCTTGTGATAATCTTCGCCGACGATCTCGGCCTCCGGATAGTATTCTTTAAGTCCCTTCTTGAATCCGTCAGCCAGACCGCGCCCGAAGGAGTAATCCTGGCAAAGAATATAGAATTTCTTTTCTTTCTTGCGGACCTGGCCGTAAAAATACGCGACGCCGCGGCCGACCGAATCCGTTGTATCGGACGTCATAAAAGAGTACCGGTTGAAATTGGTCGCGTCCTGCAGATCATCGGCCAGAGCGGCAACGTTCAGACTGATGATTTTGTATCTGCCCGCCATTTCGTTGGAAATCTTCTGGATGTTGCTGCCCGATGTCCCGATCAGGAAATGTACTTTTTCCTGGAGAATCATCCGCTCCAGGATCTTTTTCGCCGCATCCGGTCTGGACTGGCTGTCGGCCTTGAACAGAGCGATTTTCTTCTTCTTGCCGTCAACCATAATGCCGCCGCGCGCGTTGATATCGTAGGCGACAAACGTGGCGCAAAGCCAGCCCATCTGGCCGTTCAACGCACCCGGTCCCGAATGGGGCCAGACGACCGCAATCCGGATCGTGTCGCCTTCGGGATTCACCCAGTTAGCGGGATCCCAGCCGGCCATGTTGCCCATCTTGCTCGCGTCAAACGCCGCCTTTGTTGCGGGAGCCTGCTGCGTCTTGGCAGCGGCTTTGGCTTTCGATGCCTTCTGTTCCTTGGCCGCCAGGGCAACCGTCCCGGCGCCGATCAGCAGAAGACTCATCAAAACCATGAAAAAAATTTTTCCTGTCCTTCTCATTTTTCTTCCACCTTTCCTGATCTAGAGTTATTCATCTGCGGAACAGGCCGACTGAGTTGATGTCCCTCGACATCGCGCTGTTCCCTTAGAACGCTTCCGAAAAACAACGATTTCCGCTGGAGGCATCACCCTTTGCTCTGCTTCATCAAATTGGCGATCATCAGTTCCATCGCCAGCTCCCTTCCGGCCGACATGGCCGGAGCAAAACACCGGATGAAGTCGATTTCCTCATCCGTGGGACGAGGCGTTTCCGACAGATCCGACGCGATTTTCAAATCCCACGGAACATCCTTCTTCACGTCCTCAACCGTCACCCGGGGATGAATCTGGGCCAGATAGATTTCCTTGGTCACCGGATCGAACCGGAAAACCCCTTTTGTCGAGAGGAGCATCGTCGGACCCGACCCCTTGGGAAACAGCCCCGATTCGTCACGGCTGTTGCCGCCGTCGAGGTAACCGGGCGAGGTGAAGTAATCGAGTTTCTCTACGAAATTGCCGCCCAGCATGGTAAGCACCGTGCGTTTGGCATAGGAAATAAAATCGGCGGCGCCGCCGGAACCCGGCAGGCGCATGGTCGGCTTGTAATAGTCGCCGATACAGGTGGTATTGAGATTGCCGTACTTGTCGACCTGTCCGACGCCCAGGAAACAGACGTCGACAAAGCCGCGGTACGTCATCGTAAACGCGGAAAACAGATCGGTGGCGTAGGAAAACCCCCGGCAGGAATGGGCGTCGGCGATGTGATTGAGCGGCAAAAGCGGCTCGAAATCGATGATGCCGGATTCCATCATGAGCGTCGCATGGGGGGCGTAAAGGGCCTTGGCCAGCGCGCCGGCCGTCGTCGGCAGTCCGACGCCCAGAATCACGTTCTCGTGGTCGTGAATTTCCTTGGCGACGGCGATCACCAGCAGCTCTTGCAGCGTATACGGTTTACTCATAGAGTTTCCCCCTTTCCTTCAAGGTCTGTTCGAATTCGGCCAGCGTCATCCCGATGGCCCGCTCCCGTCCGTCCTTGTCCCAGCGCGAAGTAAAGGCCGATCCGTAGTTGGCCGGCGCCGAATAGTAGGGCTTGCAGCGGATGCCGTCGAGATTCTTGCTGCCGAACTTCTGGACGTAGTGATCGATATAGGCGGCGCGGTTTTCGCAGCCGTAGACCCACTCGTCCATCCAGGCCTTCAGGCCGTCGGCTGTTCCATCCATCATCAGGAACAGACCGTACATGAACTGGTCAATGTTGTAGTATCCCAGAACCTCCGTGGGATTGGCGCCCCAGGGCACCTCACACACCGCGTCCACCCGGTAGGCGGGGATGATCGTCAGATGGGGGCTGGACTGAATGACGTCGTGTTCGACGATTTCCTCGCAGGAAACGACAATCCGCTTGCTCGCCAGCGCCGCCGCGGCGACGCTGCCCAGAGCACCCCAGTACTGGGCGTTGCCGAACTTGTCGGCCCGCTGCACATGCACGATGCACACATCGGGATTGGCCGCCGGCACTGTCAACTGATCCTTGCCGGTATAGGGGCATTTGATGACACGGTACTTGTTTTCGCCCAGAAAGCTGCGTTTGCGGAAAAGATCCGTGGCCATCGCGCCTTCGAGCACCTGGATATAGGAAAAGCCGTGCATGCCGGCCACCAGCCGGGCGTTGTACTGAAAGTTCGTGTAATCCTCGACTTCCAGGGTGCCCGCATTCATGGCCCGCTCCACAGCCGAACCGCCTTTCTTGCCGCCGGCCCGGAGCACATAGGTGCTGACCAGCCGCGCGGCAGAACCGGCGCCGACCAGCACTTCCACGTCAAAAATGCCGGACTGCGAATAGAGCGTGAGGCCCTTGCGTCCCTGGCGGACGACTTCGTAAACGAGCTCCGCACAACTGCCGACCGTATAATTTCCGATTACCAATTCATCGCCGTCGTGAACAAATTTGGATATGGCGTCACGAACACTCATCACCTTGCTGATTTCAGCCGCCATGCAAACCTCCCCGTTTTATGAAATGCGCCGCGGCGCTTTACGCTTCGAGATATTTTGCGCGCAGTTCGTGGTTGCTTCGCACTTCCTGGGCGCTGGCCTGGCAGCCGATGCAGGCCTTCGACATCAGGTAAACCCGTTTGGCCAAAGACAGGGCCACCTTCAGGTTGTGCTCCACCAGAAGCACCGAAACCCCCGCCTTGTTGATCTCTTCCAGAACGTTGCGCACCTCCTGAACCATGATCGGCGAAAGCCCCTCGGAAGGTTCGTCCACCAGGAGCAGCTTCGGGTTCCCCATCAGCGACCGCCCGATCGACAGCATCTGCTGCTCGCCGCCGGAAAGCCTTCCGCCCGCCTGGTGCGTCCGCTCCGCCAGCTTCGGAAAATGGTGGAAAATCCGCTCGATCGTCCAGGTATTCGGATCGTTCGGGTTCCTGATTTTCCCGTCTTTGATCCCCAGCATCAGATTGTCCAGCACGCTGAGCTCGGGAAAGATTCTTCTTTCCTCGGGGACATAGCCGATCCCCGCTCTGGCCACCTTGTAAGGAGGCAGACCCACAATTTCCTGACCCTCGAACTTGACCGACCCGGAGGTGGGCTTCACCATCCCCATGATGCTTTTGAGCGTCGTGCTTTTGCCCATGCCGTTTCGTCCCAGAAGCGCCACCAGTTCCCCTTCGCCGATTTCCAGATGGACGCCTTGCAGCACGTGGCTCGGCCCGTAGTGGGTGTTTAGATCTTTCACTTCAAGTAACATATGCTCTATACCTCCAAGTCGCCTAAGTAGGCGTCTTTCACCGCCTGATTGTTGCGGATCTCTTCCGGTTTGCCTGTCGCCAGAATCTTTCCGTAGTGTAAAACGGTGATCCGGTCCGCCAGCGAAAACACCACATCCATGTCGTGTTCGATGATGACGACCGTCTTGCCTTCCGTGAGCTTCCGGATCAGCGCCACCGCGTCGGCCGTCTCCTCCTTGGACATTCCCGCCGCAAACTCGTCGAGCAGCACCAGCTCCGGATTGGTCGCGAGCGCCATGCTGATCTCCAGCGCCCGGGACTTCCCGTAAGACAGGGCCGAGGCCGGTGTATTGCGGTCTTCATAAAGATTGATCCGCTTGAGCATCTCGTCGGTCTCCTGCGTAATCCTTTGCATCTTATCCACCCGGCGCAGCAGATTGAACCGCACTCCGTCTTTGGACAGGATCGCCAGACGGATATTCTGGAACGCCGTCAGATTCATGAAGGTGCTGGTGATCTGGAACGATCGGCCGATGCCGATCCGCGCCAGCTTGTGCGGTTTGTAGCCTGTGATGTCCTTCCCTTTGAAAAACACCTTTCCGCTCGTGGGGTGATAGGTCCCCGTAATGGTGTTGAACAGCGTGGTCTTTCCCGCCCCGTTGGGGCCGATCACGGCGTGCCGCTCTCCTTCTTCAATTTGCAGATCGACCCCGAACAAGACGGCCAGGGGACCGAAACTGTGCTTTAAGTCTTTTGTCTCCAGTATATTCATCACGCCTTCTCCTTCTTTGCTTCCGGGGTCCGCCGGGCCGAAATCTTCTGCCGCAGCATTCTGTACAGGCCCACAAAACCCGTCGGCATGAACATGACCACCACGATCAGGATCACACCCATCACCAGTTCCGTGCTCTCCGTGTATCGCAGAATCAACTCATCAACCAACTGGAAAATGGCAACGCCCAGGATGGGGCCGAAAAAGCTCCCCACGCCGCCGATCATGACCGAGATGATCGGCGCAAAGGACATCCCGATGCCCAGCGATCCGTCCGCCGACACCAGATTATGAAACAGACCGTAAATCGATCCGGCCACGCCCGCAAAAAAAGCCGACAAAACGTAAATCACGGCCTTCGACTGCGGAACCCTGTACCCCAGATAATCAATGCGCTTGGCGTTGTCCCGGATGCCCACCTGAATCTGCCCGAACGGCGTTTTGGTCACATACCACATGAGCCAGGTGCTGATCCCCAGAATCACCATGGCCAGATAGTAAAAATGCTCCGGTGAGCTCTTCAGGCTCTCCGTAAACAGCCCCGGTACGGGAAAGTTGGCGATGCCGTCCTCGCCGCCCGTGATGTTGTAAAGCTTCAAGGCCAGGACGTACATCAACTGACCGAACGCCAGGTGCAGCATGGCAAACGCCGTCCCGCTCACCCGGACCACCAGCGGCGACAGAATCAAAGCCAGCACGACCGCCGCCAGAACGCCCAGACCGATCGCCGGCAGCACGCCGATGCCGGGAATGTGCGTCAGCGCCAGCGCCGTTCCGTATCCGCCGAAGCCGAAAAACATAGCCTGCCCGAAGCTCAGAAGCCCCGTGTAGCCCAGGAGCATATTCACGGAAAGGGCAAAAACGGAGAAGATCGCCAGCGTCACCATGACGTTGGTGTAATAAATACCGAAGATCTTCGGGAAAAAGGCAAAAAATAAGAGCCCGATCACCCACCATACCACGTTTAATTTGTTCTTCATCATTCCTTCACCCCGAATAAGCCGTTAGGACGAAACGCCAGGACGATCGCCATGAACACCACCATCAGCACAGGCGCAAACTGCGACACGAACTGGACGCCGTAAGAGCTCAGCAACCCGAAAATGATCGATACGATGAAAGCGCCGGCCAGAGAACCGAATCCGCCGGTCACGACTACGATAAACGCGTCCATTCCCACCTGATCCGCCAGGCCCGGAAACACCGTCAGAATCGGCGCGATCGCCACACCGGCGAGCCCCGCCATCCACGTGCCCACGCCGAAAACAAACATGAATACCATGTTGATATTGATCCCCAGGGCATTCACCATGTCCCGGTCCGACACCGCCGCCCGGACGATCTTGCCCAGCCGCGTCCGGTAAAGCAGAAGCATCATGAAAACCAGAATGACCAGGGCCAGGCCGATCACGAACAACCGGTAGACCGGATACGACACGCCCACGATGTTCACCATCCCGCTCAAAATCTCCGGCATCTGCAGGGGCAGGCTTTCCGTTCCCCAGATTTTCTTGATCGCCGCCACAATCACAAACGAAATCCCCATCGTCAGGATCAACTCGCCCATGTGGCCGACCGCCTTCCGCAGAAACACCCGCTCCATCACCACGCCGAGAACCGCCGTGAACAGCGGAGCAAACACCAGGCCCAGCCAGAAGTTCCCCGTGATGCCCACCACGACGTAGCAAAAGTAAGCCGCCAGCATGAAAAACGCCGTGTGCGCCATGTTCAGGATGCCCATCATCCCGAAGATGATGTTCAACCCCGAAGCAATCAAGAACAATATCATCCCGTACGCTATCCCGTGTATCCCCTGGGATATGTACATCGATACCATTGGATCCATAGACATCTCCTTCACTGATTTGAATTCAAACACCCGGCCGCAGCCTCAAGCGGACGGTTGGTGTCGTCGGAAAAACGCCTGAACAAGAAAACAGGCAATCACTGCCAAACTACGGACGATGAAGCGGAAGGAGGGGAGAATGATGACCTGTGCCCGAATCGCCCTCTGCGATTTACCACCAAGATGTACTTGCGAAAAAAATCGCCTACGGGCAGAGAATCCTTGGGACACCCCAAACAGGCCTGCGGTCTTTCTTCTCCTCCGGCAGAAAAGAAAGAATGATGATGTGCGCTGTTTTTTTCGGGTTGTCCGGTCCGCTATCCGCCGGCTTGTCGCTTTGCCGCCGGGAACCGCCCAGGATCAGCCGTTCCAAAAGCAAAGACGGGACGGCCTCATGCCTGCGTCGCATTTTTTTCAGTAGAACATCGACAGCCTCCACGTTCCGATAATCAATGCCGTCCCGGCACCCGCCAGACACAACAGAAAAGAGCGGGCGCTCGCTTTTGTAAAACGTCGTAGTGCTTATCATGCCTTGTATCCGAGTGCAACAAAAAAATCGGCTTTATTTTATCTTGAGAAGCTGCTAAGAAAAAACACGCTGCGAAGGGAATTCCGTCTTTGGGGGATCATCGTGACTTTGGCGAGGGCAAACCGGATAAAGAGCGCCAGGAAGAAATCGGTCGGAGCTGCCGAAAAGATCAAGCCGCCGGCTGTCTTCAGCCGGATCAAAAATTCCGAACGGGTGAAGGACAAGCAACTGCTGATCGCGAAAAAAGCGGCTAAACTGTTCGTGCGCAAAGGCTACGCCCAGACGACCGTCCGGGAAATTTCCCGGGCCACCGGACTGGCCATGGGGAACCTCTACGACTACATCAACAAGAAAGAGGACATTCTGTGCCTGGTCTTCGACACCTATCATGAAATCGTCGAAGAGTCGTCCTACGGGCCGGAAATCGCCGCCATTGAAGATCCGCAGGAGCTCATGCAAACCAATATCCGCGTCGCCCTCAAAAACATTCATGACTTCCAAAACGAAATCATGCTGATGTACCGGGAGTCCCACCTCCTGCCGAAAAGATTTCTGGAGCGCGCCAAAAAGCAGGAGCTCATGCAGATCCGGAAAACGGCGGACTACATCCGCCGGGGCGTGAAAAAAGGCGTCTTTCAGGTGAAGGATCCTTTCTTCGCCTCCAGTATGCTCTTCTGTCTGCTGGCGAGCCCGGCGCTGCGCGGATGGACCTTCGAGGGAAAGTATTCCCGAAAAAAGGTCGACCACCTGCTCGAGGATTTCATCTTCCGCGCGCTCGGCGCCAGATAACCTCAGCCGCGCAAAGCGAGCCAGGTAGGCCTCTCCAGAAACGATCCCGGAACGCTTCGCTCCATTTCCTCAAAAAGCGCAAACGGTACGGTGAAGGTCAGCAGATGGGGATCGCCCAGCTGTTTGCGGACGTACAGGCGCGCGGACAGATCCGTGAGACCGACCACGGCGCGGGGCCTGGCCGACGCGGCTTCACGGTATGGATAGATGCCGATCGTCTGGCAGCCGGCGGCGTAAGGAATGATTACGTTTTCGTTGTCGCCACGGGCGTAATTGGCGAGCACCGTCAGCGCGGAAAGCTGGTCGGGAGAAACGAAGAAAATCACCGCCTGCGGCGTTTCATTTGCGCCGTCGACGGCATCCAGCGGTTTGAAGACGACCGTTGCCGCCGGAATATCCGTCATGGGCAGAGCGGCAAGAAACCGGCGGACGCCGGCGGGATTTTCAATATAGCGTTCGCCATTGAGAAAATTCTCGTGACTTTCTCTGGTCATAAACGGTTTGATGTTTTCAGCCAGTTCCGCGCCGCCGGGGCGGCCGGCGTTTCCCGAAGACAGAAAATGGCAGAATCCCTCTTCACCCCCGGGAAAATGGAGATACTGATTGCCGAATCCGAGCCCTACGCCGCCGCCGACGCAGCCGAAAGTTTTCCGGTCCGCCGCGGCGGTTTTGCCTTTCGCAGCCGCCGCCGCAAGCCACATCACGCATCCCCACTTGCCTTCGGCAAACTGCATCGCGCCCGGGGGCTTTTGTTCCGACCACAAAAGAGCGACCGGAAAATAAGACAGGCGAATGGCTTTGGCAATCCGGCTTTCCATGGACAAACCTCCGCAATAAAATTCCCCTCCGGCGCGGCCGACCGCGTGCGCCCGCGCAGCGCAGAGTAAAAAAACTATACGGTCTGCCGCGGAAAAAATAAAGAAACTTTTGTGCCGCGCCCCGACTGACTCTCGATTTCCATCTTGCCGCCGTGCGCATGCAGCAGGTGCTTGACGATCGACAGGCCCAGGCCCGTTCCGCCCAGTTCGCGCGAACGGGTTTTGTCCACGCGGTAAAAGCGCTCCCCGAGACGGGCAATGTCCTCGCGGGGAATGCCGGTGCCGGTGTCCGCGATCGTCACGGTCACCTGATCGGATGAGACTTCGGCGTCGATCGTTACCCGCCCTCCGTCCGGCGTAAACTTCACGGCATTGTCCAGCACATTGACGAAAACCTGGCTCAGCCGGTCGCGGTCTCCCCTGAGCGGCGGCAAATCTCCCGGCAGGCGGTTGTCGATATGCAGGCGTTTGGCCGCGGCTCTGGCTTCCATCAGGCTGACCACGCCGGCGACCACGTCCGCCAGCGCCACCTCTTCAAAGCGAAAGCGCATTTCACCGAGTTCAATCTGCGATATGACCAGGAGGTCTTCCACCAGGCGGTCGAGCCGCTGAGCCTGTTTGAGCATGATGTCGACAAATCGCCGCGCGTCCTGGGGATGCGCCAGCGCCCCGGTCTGGAGGGTTTCCAGGTAACCGATGATCGCCGTCAGCGGCGTGCGGATTTCATGGGTGACGTTCGCGACAAAATCCGTGCGGATCCGTTCGAGCTTCTTTAACCGTGTGACGTCATGGAAGACAATCATGCTTTTTTCTTCGCCCGGATAGCCGTGAATTTCCGAGATGCTGACGCGCATGATCACCGGATCGGCGTCGCCCAGCGTGATTTCGCCGGCAACCGTCTCGCGCGATTGCCGGAAATGCTGAAAGGCCTTCTGCAGCTCCAGATTGCGAAAGGCTTCCATCAGCGTCTTGCCGGCCACGTCGCCGTATTGACCGGCCAGCAGACCGGCCAGCGACGGGCTCACAAATTCAATCCGCTCCGCGTTGTTCAAAATCAGAACGCCCTCGTTGATGCTGGTCAGCGCCGTCATCAGCTTGCTTTTCTCCTCGTTGGCCAGACGGATCTTATCCTGGAGTTCAGCCACCAGATAGTTGATGTTGTCGGCGAGTTTTTTCGTTTCGTCGGAGGTCCTAAGCAGAATACTGCCCGGCATCTCTCCCCGGCGGAGCCGTTCGGTAAACCGTTCCATCATCCGGATCGGCCAGGCCAGCCGGTATGATATGAACAGCGCAATTCCCAGCGCAATGACGGAAACCATCACGATGGTGAGAAAAATGGACCGGTAAACCTGATCAATCAGCCGCTGCACGTCATGGAGAGGACGGGCCAGCCGGACGTAGCCGGCGATGGCGGATCCGCTTCCGATCGGCACGGCGACGTAGAGCATCTCCACGCCGAGCGACCGGCTGAAGCGCACCGACCGGCCCTTGCCCTTCAGCCGGGCTTCCTGGATCTCCGGCCGGTTCAGATGATTTTCCAGCGCGGCGGCATCCTTTTCCGAATCGGCGAACACCCGGCCTGCCGCATCCACCAGCGTCACCCGGGAGCCGGAGATGCGCGCCATCTGCTGCAGTTGACCGGACATGGACCGGGCCGCGCCAAGGTCGATCAGCTCCGCGTCGGTCCTAAGCTCGCTTTCGATCTTGTCGGTCATGATCCGGCGGATTTCGTCCTTGATCAGAAAGTTCAGGACCGCAAACCCGCACAGGATGATGACCAGATACGAGAAAAAAATCTTCAAAAAGAGATTGCGCTTCACAAGGATCTCCTTTGCTTCACGGGGCCGGACAGGTCCGGTGGCGGACGCATTCTCCGGTCACCATGTACGTCACCATGTCCGCGATGCCCTTGGCATGGTCGGCGATGCGCTCCAGATTTTTGGACACCTGCATGATCATGATGGACCGGTGAATGGATTTGGAATCTTCCATCATAAAGGTCAGGAGCTCCCGGAAAATCTGCTCGTTGAGGTCGTCGATCACCTGTTCCGTCCGCCGCACTCCGTCGGCCAGTTTCAAATCGCCGCGGATGAAGCTGTCGAGCGAATTCCGGATCATGTCGCCGACCAGCTGGGCCATGCGCGGCAGATCGATATACGGCTTGAGCTGCGGCTCCTCGATGAGCAGCAGCGCTTTTTCCGCGATGTTCACCGCCATGTCGCCGATGCGCTCCAGGTGACCGGTGATTTTAATGGCGGTGGTAATGAAGCGCAGATCGATCGCGGTGGGCTGGCGCAGCGCCAGAATTTTAATGCAGCGCTCTTCAATCTCCGAGTCCAGGCGGTCGATTTCGTCGTCCTCCCGGATCACCCGACGCGCCAGGTCCGCGTTTCGGGCCTCCAGAGACGTCATGGCCTGCTGGATCGCCTTTTCCGTCAGGACGCCCAGATAAATCAATCCGTCCTTGATTTCCTGCAGCTCTTTTTCAAAGTGCAAACTCGTATGATGCTTTTCCTGCATGGCAAGCCTCCCTTCGGCTGTCATCCAAATCTGCCCGTAATGTAGTCCTCCGTCTGCTTGACGTCGGGCTTGGTGAAAATCTTTTCCGTTTTGTTGTATTCAATCAAATTCCCCAGATAAAAGAAAGCGGTTTGATCGGAAATGCGCGCCGCCTGCTGCATGTTGTGGGTCACGATGATGATCGTGTAGTGCCGCTTCAGTTCTTCGACGAGTTCTTCGATTTTCGCCGTTGAAATCGGATCCAGCGCCGACGTCGGCTCGTCCATCAATAAAACATCCGGTTTCATCGCCAGAGCGCGTGCAATGCACAGCCGCTGCTGCTGACCGCCCGAAAGATTCATGGCGGATTTGTCGAGGATGTCCTTCACTTCGTCCCACAGAACGGCCTGCCTGAGGCTCTGTTCCACCAGGCCGGGAAGGTCGGCGGCCGGAACACCGTTCAGCTTCGGCCCATAGGTGATATTGTTGTAGATCGTTTTGGGAAAGGGATTCGGCTTCTGGAAGACCATGCCGATCTTCCGGCGGATTTCCACCGGATCCACCTGCGGCGCGTAAATATTGCGGCCTTCGAAAAGAATTTCTCCCTCCACGCGGGTTTGGTCGATCAGATCGTTCATGCGGTTTAAAAGGCGCAGCAGCGTCGATTTCCCGCACCCGGAGGGTCCGATGAGCGCCGTCACTTTATTTTTCTCGAATTGCATGGAAATATCGGTGAGCGCGCGGACGGCACCATAGTAAAAGTTGACGTGATGGATCTGAATAATGTCGTTGGCTGCCATTTCTACCACCTTTTGTTTCTTCTCATATATCCCCGGATGACGATCGCGACAAGGTCAATCCCCAGCACCACCGCCACCAGAACCAGCACTGTGCCGAACTGAATGGGACGCGTGGCTTCAATATTGGTTCCCGCCGTCGCCAGAACGTAAATGTGATACGGCAGGGCCATGACCTCGTCAAAAACCGATCCGGGCAGTTTGGCCGTAAAATACGCCGCTGCCGTAAACATGATCGGAGCCGTTTCCCCCGCGGCGCGCCCGATGCCCAGAATGGAGCCGGTAAGAATTCCCGGCAGCGCGTTGGGCAAAACAATGCGATAGATCGTCTGCCACTTGGAAACGCCCAGCGACAGGGACGCCTCCCGGAAGGTCTGAGGAACGGACTTCAGCGCCTCTTCCGCGGCGCCGATGATGGTCGGCAAAATCAAAAAGCCCAGCGTGAGCGACCCGGACAGGATGCTCGAACCGAAGCCCAGAAAAATGACGAAAAATCCCAGACCGAAGAGGCCGAAAACCACCGACGGCACTCCCGCCAGGCAGTTGATGCCGACCTTGATAAGCCGGATCACCCGGCCCTGCTTGGCATATTCCGTAAGATAGATCGCCGAAGCAATGCCCAGCGGCAGACCGACGGCGACGGCGCCGACGGTCAGATATATCGTCCCGAGAATAGCCGGTAAAATGCCGCCTTTGGTCATCGAGTGCGTGGGCGGCCGGGTGATGAACTCCCAGTTGATCGCGGAAAGGCCATGATAGAAAATATGAAAGAGAATGCCTCCCAGCGCCAGAACAATGAGCAACGCCGAAGCCCGCACAAGCGTGAAGAAAATCGTTTGTTTGAGGTAGCGCCAGCGCATCAGCCGGGCGCCGGCCATTCCGTTCGTGTTCATAGCGTTGCCGATCCCGTCTGTTTGAATTTGTGCGAAACATAATCCGCAATCAGGTTGAAGGCCAGTGTCAGGACAAACAAAACGATGCCGGTGGCAAACAGAGCCTGGTAATGCGCACTGCGATAGGGGGTCTCGCCCATTTCAGCGGCGATGCTCGCGGGCATGGGGCGCACTGAATCGAACAGGCTTTCCGGAATCGCCGCCGCGCCGCCGGCCACCATCAGCACCACCATGGTCTCGCCGATGGCCCGCGCCATCCCCAGCATGATCGCGGTGGAAATGCCGGAAAGCGCCGCCGGCACAATCACTTTCGCAATGGTTTCGAACTTGGTCGCTCCCAGCGCATAGGAGGCTTCCTTGAATTCACGGGGCACCGCGTACAGCGCGTCTTCGGAAATGCTCGAAATCGTGGGAATCGCCATGATGGCCAGGATCACGGACGCGTTGATGATGTTCAGGCCCGTGGGCAGATCAAACGTTTCCTGCAGCCAGGGCGCCACAATCACCATGCCGAAAAATCCCAGAACAACGGACGGCAGTCCGGCCAGCAGTTCAATGACGGACTTGAGGATTCCCTTCACGCGCTGCGGCGCGATTTCCGAAATGTAAACGGCCGCCAGCACGCCCAGCGGAACGGAAATCAACGTGGCGATGGCCGTAACGATGAGCGATCCGACAATCAGCGGGAAAATCCCGAAGGAGGGAGGATCGTAAGTGGGATACCACTCCAGGCCGAAAAGAAAATCGCGAAACGGCACCGTTGCGAAAAGCGGCATCCCCTCGCGAAACAGAGAAAAGACAATCAGCCCCAGAACGATGATGGAGACCAGGGCGAAAAGCAAAAACAGGTATTTGATGAAGACTTCTTTGTTTTTTCGATTCATGGCGCCGCATCCGCTGCCTTCCGGTTTCGGGTTCTTTTAAAATTTCCGCTGCGGAAGAAGGTTGCAACCCTCCTTTCGCAGCGAAGCCCGATAAAAGAGGCTGATTACTTCTTCTTGCCCGCTTTCTTCCCATCGCCCAGGGGAACAAATCCTTCCCTGGCCACGATCTTCTGACCCGCAGCGGATTTCACGAACGCGATATACTTGGCCGTTTGGCCCTGCGGTTCGCCGTTGGTGTACATGTAAAGCTCGCGGGAGAAAGGATACGCCTTGGACATGGCCGTCTCCAGCGTGGCGGTGATGCCGTTGACCTGAAGCGGCTTCACGCTTTTGTTGACGTAGCCGATTCCCAGATAGGCAATCGCATACTTGTTTTTGGACACCGCCGTCACCAGCGCGCCGTTGGACGCCAGCATCTGCGCCCTGGGCGTCACTTTCGCCTTCTTCATGACGAAATGATCCCAGGATTCAAAGGTGCCGGACGAAGAATCGCGGGAAATGACGACAATTTTGAGGTCGTCGCCGCCCACTTCCTTCCAGTTGGTGATATTGCCCTGATAAATCTGGCTCAATTGATCTACGGTCAGGTTGGTAACTTTGTTTTTCGGATGAACAACCGGTATGATCGCGTCAAAAGCCACCACGTGGGCTACCGGATTGACGCCTTTGGATTTCGCGAGTTCAATTTCCTTGTCTTTGATTTCGCGAGAAGATGTGGCGATGTCGGTGGTCTTGTCAATCAGCGCTTTGATGCCTTCTCCGGAACCGCCGCCGGAGAGCGACATCTGAATCCCGGGATTGGCTTTCATAAAGGCTTCCAACGTTCCCTGCGCTACCGGTAAAACCGTCGTCGACCCCTTGATGACGATGGAATCAGCGGCAAAGGATACGCCGGCCGTCACGCTAAGCAGCATAAGTCCCAGAGCTGCTTTCTTAATCATTTTAAACATATAATCCTCCTATTTTTTATTAAAGAGAATATACTCCCTCAATGTTACAATCTGATGACAAACCGGTGACGCAATCGCTAAATCTTTTTCTCCGCCACATAGATGTCTATTGTCGAGCAGGTGACTTCACTTTTCCCCGAGTAAATAAAGCAGACAACTCCCAAACCCGCCAGAAGAATGATCCAACCGGGATGCCACAGGGATTGAAGCCCCGCCGCCAGATTCGGCATCTTTTCGGGAGAAACCGGGAAGATCAGCGCAATCAGCAGCAGATAGGCCATTGCCGCAAGCGACATGATCTGGTAGGCGGAAAAAATCCCGTTTCCTCGGTAATCAGCGCGCAGGAATTCAGAGGCAAAACGCCAGTTTTGCGTGACGATGAGCGCCAGAATTAACGCCACGGCGACATATCCTTTAAGGAAGATATAAAAACTCAGAATTCCCGCCGCGGTATAAACAATCGCCGTCAGCGCCTGAATCGGAACCACCTCGCAACCTTCCAGGTGACTCGCATAGGTAATTTTTTTCGTCTTCCCCCAAAAAATAAAATGACGCCGACGGAATATCTTTTGAATCATTGGGTTGCATTCGGAAAGAGGCTTGCCGTAACAGCAGCCGAAACTGATGCAGGCCAGGCGTCCGATTCCTTCCCCGAAAGCATAGGCAATCGCCATGGCGGCCAGCGTTGCAATCATCGGGAAATGAAAATCAAACCACTCGCCCAGCGTCACATTCGCCAACATAATAACCCAGGGCGCAACGATGGTACAGGCAAAAGAAGCCGCCCCCACTGAAAACGTATGAGCTTTTCTTTCCACCCACCGGGCAATAAACCGCGCCGCCCACATCCCGATGGCCAGAACCGGCGCGATGATGATTCCGGCGGCAAGCGGCGAAACCTCGATGGAACCGAGAATCAAAAGAAATATCGTCGTAGCAACCACAAAAGCCAGAGCATTAAAGAAGCCATAGTAGGTAAAATTCACACCGCTCCAGATTCCATCGGCGCCTTTTCGTCCGGGAATACAGGCCAAAATCTGCCAGTCTTCCCGGGGAAGCGTTCGAAACGCCCAGGCAAACAAAAGACCGATGGCGAGGGAAAGACATAAAAGAAAGATTTCATCAAACATGGCTATACGACATTCCTTTGACGCCCCAGCATGCGTTTCTCCGTTTCAGGCTCATCTCTTTTTCTTCCTGGCATTGGGTGCAGAACTTACTCATCGGTTCAATCAAAAGCCTTTTTTCATCAATTCCCCGAGCACAGGAATCGCAAATGCCGTAAACACCATGGTCAATGCGCAAAATGGTTTCCTGAATGTCCAGCATCAATACCCTTTCCCGGTCGCGGCAGGCCAATTCCACATATTTATTGGATTCCATCGCCGCCAGATCAAAGGGGTCGGCTAACGTGCCTTCGGCGTTTTTCATGGTCGTCCTCGTCTGGCGCGCATTGGACCAGAGGTGTTCCAGTTTATTGACCAGGGTTTTCCTGATCGTCGCAATTTTCTTTTGTCTCATCGGTATGCCTTCCTTCCCGGACGGGAACTACATCATTAACTCCGGCAGACTGCAGAACTGCCGATATACGAACGGACTTTGACTTCCGTTTCCACCAGCGCTTTCCCGAAGCCCCGGCTGAAAATGCTTTCGGCCTCCGGGTAAAACATATTGGCCGCGATGTCATCCGCGAACCGTACACGTTCCTTCTGAAAGAGCAGCACAACCGTGCTGCTTCCGGGACGGAAAAGGCTTTTGGGGCAGCCTTTTTTAACAAACATGCCGGTGCCGACCGATACCGGCTGGTCATACATTTTTTCACTGTAACACTGCACAATGTCGCCGATCATCAACGCCACGACTTCCACCATCGCCACCAGTCCGGCCTGTGTCCCGCCCGGAACATCCGTATCGATAACCGTCACCACCCGCTTGTTTTTAGAATAAGGCGTCACCACGGATACCACCGCGTGCGGATTGCAGGCGTGATAGGTTCCCGGAATCTGGTAGAAGTCGATAATCTTTCCGGCAATCGGCGTGTGATTATAGTGATATTTCTCCGGCGTCAGCCGGAAGATCGCAAAGTCGCCCTCCCGAAAGGCCGCAAGCCATGTGCGTTTGTCCGCCCCGAACACTTCCTCATAATCGAAAAACTTGTCTTTGATAAACAGGCCCGAATCTTCCTGAAACGATCCGAAAAGCATCCGGGAATCGGCGGGAGAGACAACCGCAAGGGGATCATTGGGCATGGGGCGGCATTCCCCGTAGCGAATCTTTCGTTCAAATATTTTACGCAGGGAATTCAGATTTTCCGGAGCGTCGAGGCATTCCGATATATTGATATTAAGCTCCCGGTGAATGTCCAGGTAATTGCTCATCCGGTCGGACAAAATACCGTCGTAGTTCATGTAGCTGAGCGCGCGGGACACCCGGGCGCTGATCAGCCGGCGAAAAAGCCAGGAGGATTGTTCCCGCAACCGGTAATAAATAAACTGGATGGCCTGATCGCCGTAAAACTGCTCCGCTTTCAATCTGCGTGATTCTC
>DBPV01000069.1:45262-48318 GCA_002304995.1 Syntrophaceae bacterium UBA1411 | reverse complement strand
TGCGCTACGGTCTGTTTTTTGAGCGTTTCCTCAACCCGGACCGGATCAGCATGCCGGACATCGATATCGACTTTTGCCAGGAACGCCGCGGAGAAATCATCAAATACGTGACGGAAAAGTACGGCAAGGAAAAAGTCACGCAAATCTGCACCTTTGGAAAGATGTTGGCCAAGGGGGTTATCCGGGACGTCGGTCGGGCCCTCAGCGTTCCCTACAGTGAAGCAGACCGCATCGCCAAACTGGTTCCCAATGTTTTGAATATCACGCTGGCTGACGCTTTTAAAATGGAACCTCGTTTCGACGAGGAAAGGAAGAAAAATCCGCAAATCGACAAGCTTCTCTCCATGTCGCTCGTTCTGGAAGGTCTGAACCGTCATTCTTCGATTCACGCCGCAGGCGTGGTCATATCGGATGCGCCGCTTGTGGAGCGGGTTCCGCTTTTTGCGCCGAAAGACGACATCGTCTCCCAGTACTCCATGAAAGATATTGAGGCGGTGGGGCTCACTAAATTCGATTTTCTGGGGCTGAAAACTCTGACGGTCATCAAAAATGCCTTGAATTTCATTAAGGAATCCAAAGGAATCGAAATCGATATCAACAACTTGCCGCTGGATGATCCGGAAACCTACAAGCTTCTGATGAAAGGCGAAACGGACGGTGTTTTTCAGCTGGAAAGCTCGGGAATGAAAGACCTCCTGGTTAATTTCAAACCGGACCGCATTGAAGACGTCATCGCCCTTATTGCAGCCTACCGGCCCGGTCCGATGAAGATGATTCCCGATTTCATCGCCCGCAAGCACGGAAAGCAGCAGATCACTTACGAACTGCCCCAACTGGAACCTATCCTGAAAGAGACCTACGGTATCATTCTCTATCAGGAGCAGGTTATGCAGATCGCCAACGTCATCGGTGATTATACAATGTCTCAGGCCGATACGCTGCGAAAAGTTATGGGCAAAAAGCAGGTCGCGGCGATGGAAAAGGAGAAGCCGCGGTTTCTCGAAGGCGCCAGGAAGCAAAAAATCGACGAAAACAAGGCCAAAACCATCTGGGATCGGATGGAGACCTTTGCCGAGTACGGCTTCAACAAGTCGCACAGCGCGGCCTACGCCATAATCACTTATCAGACGGCTTACCTCAAAGCGCATTATCCGGTTGCCTTTATGGCGGCGCTTCTTACCAGTGAAAAGGACAACCGCGACAAGATCATCAAACACATGTCCAACTGCAAGGAGATGGAGATCAACATTCTGCCGCCGGACATCAATGAGTCGGAAAAGGATTTCAGCATCAGCGGAGACAATATCCGCTTCGGTCTGACGGCGGTAAAAAACGTCGGTGAGGCGGCCATCGAATCCGTGATTGCCGTGCGCAGGGAATCCAGATTCACCTCGTTTATCGATTTTTTAACCCGGGTTGACCTGCGCAAGGTCAACAAAAGGGTGATCGAAAGTCTCATCAAATGCGGCGCTTTTGATACGCTGGGCTATCGCCGGCGGCAGTTGATGGAATGTCTGGATTCGGCCATGGAGGAAGCCCAGCGCATTCAAAAGGAAATGATGAGCAATCAGGCGAGTATTTTTGACGCGCTGGACGGAACAGGCCCCTCCACGGAAAAAGGACCGAACGGCTACAAGATACCCGATTTGCCGGAGTGGGACCGAAAGGAACTTCTGTCCATAGAGAAGGAAACGCTGGGATTTTACATATCGGGCCATCCCCTCCATGGTTTTACCGATAAACTGCGTTTTGTCACCAATACCGATTCCAGCGGGCTCAAAGCGAAACGCGACAAAGACTCCATAACCATTGCCGGTGTGGTCAGCTCGATTTCGGAGCGCTTGACCAAAAAAAAGGACATCATGTGCAACATCGTTCTGGAGGATTTGAAGGGATCGGTGGAGGTGATTTTCTGGCCTGACATTTACAAGAAGTTTTATGAATTGCTTCATGCCGATGAACCGATCGTTCTTCAGGGAACCATCGATGTTCAGGGAACCGGGGCAGGGGGCAACACCACAGGCGAGGAAAAAGAGGATAAAGCAGAAGAAAATATTAAGATAATTGCCCAGGATGTGTTTTCTCTGACCAAGGCTTTGGAAAATCCCTATAAACAGGTTCGTTTTATTGTGGATGCGGACAAAATTACACCGGAAGGGATTTCCTCCTTAAATGATACTATTAAGAAATATCCTGGTAAATATGAGAGTTACATACACATTATTAATGTAAAAAGTGAAACAATTGTTCGCTTGGGAGATTCAGGCCGCATTGACATCTGCGATCGTCTCAAACGAGAGGCGGATGGCATTTTGGGTGAGGGCAATACGATTTACTGTTGATGAAGTTGGGAAGCGTTCCAATGAAGGAGTTTTATTCTATCAATAAATTTATCCACAGCTTTTTTGTTTTAATATGAAATATGAGGAAAGATCATACAGATCATTAATTAATAAAGATTATTTAATCTCATATTGTATTAAAATAAAAGAAAGTGACTTGTTGATAAGTTCAGATTCCGATCTCAGTGACCTGGCTCTGAAATCTCTGCTTCGGCACCGTCAGTTCATCGAAACTTACATCGGGAATAAACCCGAATTTGCTGCTTCTCTTGTGCCTATTTTCGAGGATAATCTGGCGCCGCCGATTGTTCGCGAGATGATCCGCCGGACGAAAGTTTGCGATGTGGGGCCAATGGCTTCCGTCGCCGGCGCTGTGGCTGAATTTGTAGGCAGGGATCTATTAAAAAAAACGGAAAACCTGATCGTGGAAAACGGCGGAGACATCTTTTTGCGCTCCAGAAGAAAAACGACGATCGGTATTTTTGCAGGAGAATCTTCTTTAAGTTATAATGTCCATATTATTGTAAAACCTGAAAAAACACCAATTGGAATATGCACGTCATCCGCCACGGTAGGCCCATCCTTAAGTTTCGGAAAAGCGGATGCCGTCTGTGTCCTTTCGAAATCAGCTACACTTGCCGATGCTGCTGCTTCAGCAATTGGCAACAGAGTGAAGGGAAAGGGAGATATCCGAAAAGCCCTGGATTACGGTAT
>DBPV01000069.1:0-45239 GCA_002304995.1 Syntrophaceae bacterium UBA1411 | reverse complement strand
AAATAAAAGTTAACATAACATATCTTATAAGACATTAAGAAAACTTTCAGATTCGAGAAAAACAAGGTCTTTGAATACAAAAAAACGGCATATCCTTTGGAAAATCAAGGATATGCCGGAGCATCATAAGTCGAGTATCTGAAGAGCTTTTAAATGCCTTCTCCTGCCAGCTGTTCGACAAGCTTAAGCTGCCCGTCCGTGAGCTTTCGAGGAATTTCAATATTAATTTTTACATATTGATCTCCCTTGGCTGCTCCTTTGAGTCCGGGCACGCCAAAGCCCTTCATCCGAATTCTTGTGTTGTTTTGTGTACCGGGAGCAATCTTCAGCCTTTTAGTAGTTCCGTCAATCGTCGGGACATCGATCGTCGTTCCCAGAGCCGCCTGAGTAAATTTGATGGTTTTTTCAATGTGGAGATCGTTTCCGTCCCGGGCAAAAATGGGATGAGGCAATATGCTGATATTAAGATACAAATCTCCGTTGGGTCCGCCGTTGTACCCGGGAAGACCTTTACCCGGCAGCCTGAGCTTTTTCCCGGTGCTGATGCCCGAGGGAATTTTGACAGTGATGTCTTCAATACGATTTTCCATCTGCAGGGAAATCTTTTTATCCGCTCCCATTACAGATTCTTCTAATGAAATAGATAGATTGTATTCAGCATCCTGGCCTTTTTGCGGCATGTTGGCATACTGTCGCCCCCCTGCCCCGCCAAAGATGCCGGAAAATGGATCCTCGCTCTCGGAAGCGTAACTCCCCCCTCTTCGATTAGTGCGAAACGTTGTGCGTCCACCGCTTCTGGCGCCTCCGAAGCCGAAGCTGCGCAGGATTTCGTCCAGATCGAATCCGCGGAAGATATCTTCCTGGGAATACTGCTCGCGAAATTGATCGGCCGAGCCGAAATTATCGTAATTCTGCCTTTTTTCCGGATCGCTTAAGACGGCGTACGCTTCACTGATTTTCTTGAACTTTTCCTCAGCAGCCTTATTGTTGGGATTCTTGTCCGGATGCCATTTGACAGCCAGCTTGCGATAAGCCTTTTTTATTTCTTCAGCCGAGGCTTTTTTGTCAACTCCCAAAACCTGATAGTAATCTTCTGCCATAACCTACATGTTCCTTAAGCAAGATCAAATGTTCATTGTGGCGCTAATTTAAGCAGCAATTCCTTTTTGAAAAGCCTCCAGATTCAATTTTATCAGTTTTTGAGGAAATGATTTTTTTATGACATGCTCCCAGACCGACCGGTCAATGTCTGCCAAATTCGAAACCGCGCCCAGAAGGACGACATTGGCGGCCTTGATGCTGCCTGCCTGCTGGGCGATTTCCGCTGCGTTAAGCGCAATGACCTTCGCGTAATGATTCTTCAGGAAATCAATAATATCTGGCGGATAAGGTGATTCTCCCATATTGACCGCCGGAGGGTTGATCTCTTCGGTATTTAAAATAATGGAGGCGTCGCGGCTTAAGAACTTCAAATACCGCAGTGCTTCCATTTTCTCAAAGGCAACAAGAATATCAATAGTTCCCGGCTCGGCCAGAGGCGAGTAGACCTTGGCACCGTAGCGGACATGACTGGTCACGCAGCCGCCGCGCTGCGCCATTCCGTGCACTTCGCTTTTCTTCACGTCAAATCCGGCTTCCATCATGGCCAGAGACATGATGTCGCTGGCCCGCAAAATACCCTGGCCTCCGACACCCGCAAACAAGATGCTTTTGACTTTATTATCCTTCATTCGATCTTTCCTTATCTTCAGGCGATGGCGTTGTATTTGCAGACCTGTGCGCACAAACCGCAGCCGTTACACAATGTTTCATCGATCACCGCAATGCCTTTCCGCTTGGAACCTTCCCGGGTAATCCCTTCTTTCCAGGCGATCGGTGGACAATTCAACCCCAGACAGACTTTGCAGCCTTCACATTTGTCCGGATCGATTTTAAGCGACGGGACGGGTTTCAGGTTCGCCCGCTTGAACAAAGCGCAGGGTCTTTGTGCAATAATGACGGAAGGGCCGCTGCTGGCCAGTTCATCTTTGATCGCGACTTGGGTCTCTTTTAAGTTGTTTGGATCAATAACTCTTATGTTTTCAATACCTAAAGAAGAAACTAAAACTGGCAGATTAACTTTTTTAGCTTCTTTTCCCATCAGGGTATAACCGGTTCCGGGGTGCTCCTGCATGCCGGTCATGGCAGTCGTGCTGTTGTCCAGAATAATGATGAGCGCATCGCTGTTGTTATAAGCCATGTTGAGAAGCGGCGTAATGCCCGAGTGCAGGAAGGTGGAATCGCCGATGACGCCGACAACCTTCCCCTTCCCTTTTTCCTGCAGCGCCTTGCTCATTCCGTGGGCCATACCGATGCTGGCGCCCATGCAAATACAGGAATGCAGGCCTTCCAGTGGTTTCAGGTACGACAGGGTGTAACAGCCGATGTCGCCGTGAACGTAAGCTTTGGATTTTTTAAGCGCGTAAAACAAGCCGCGGTGGGGGCAGCCTGGGCAGAGGTTGGGCGGTCGCAGCGCCAGAGTATCCTTGTAGGGAGAAACGGCGCCCTGGCTGCTTCCGGTGATGGCGTTTTTAATGATACCCGGATCAAATTCGTTGGTATAGGGAAATATTTCCTTACCCGTCACTTTGATGCCCAGAGCCCGGATCTGTTCTTCCAGATAGGGATCCAGTTCTTCAATTACATAGATTTTTTTCACTTTTTCGGCAAAATGTTTAATCATTCTGACCGGCAGCGGATAAACCATGCCCAGTTTGAGATAAGAGTAATCCGGGAAAACATCCTTGGCGTAATTATAAGGCATGCCCGCGGTGATAATTCCGACTTCCGGATCGTTGATTTCCATCCTGTTTTCGGAAAACGTCTCCACGAAATGGCGCAGCGCCTGCTCGCGCTTTTCCACCTCGATGCGTCTCATCCGGGCATTGATGGGCACCATGACGTACTTTAAAGAGTGATGGGCCAGTTTGGTTTTATCTTGCGGCGCGAGAGGTTCTTCGAGCGTCACAACAGATTTGGAATGGGAGACTCGGGTCGTCGTCCGCAGAAAGACGGGCGTGTCGAACTGTTCGCTGATCTGAAAAGCCAGTTTTACAAATTCCTTGGCTTCCTGCGGATCCGCCGGTTCCAGCATGGGGATTTTGGCAAACTTGGCATAATTGCGGTTGTCCTGTTCGTTTTGCGAGCTGTGCATGGACGGATCATCGGCGCTGATGATGACCAGAGCACCTTCAATTCCGGTGTAGCTCACCGTGAAAATCGGATCGGCTGCGACGTTGACGCCGACATGCTTCATCACAGCCAGCGCTCTCGCCCCGCCAAGAGCTGCACCGATGGCGACTTCCACCGCCACTTTTTCATTGGGGGCCCATTCCGCGTAAACACCGTCGTATTTTGCGAATTGCTCCATGATTTCGGTGCTGGGCGTTCCGGGATAAGCAGCGGCAAAGCGAACGCCCGCTTCATATACGCCGCGGGCGATCGCTTCATTTCCTGACAGAAGTACTTTTTTCAAATGGATTTGCCTCCGTTAAATTAGCTCAGAGCGGATATCTTGCGTTTGATGAGCAGGGTTGCCGATGGTTCGGTGGTCTTTTCCAACGCTTTTTTGTAATACTCGAGAGCTTTCTCCTTGTTGTTTAATTCCTCGTAAGAACGGGCGATATTCCGCAGGCCGAGAGATTCAAAACCCGTGTGGACTGCGGTTTGTGCCTGATTGAAATATTTGAGCGCTTCCTTGAAATCCTTTTTGGCCTCATAGGCATAGCCCAGCGACGTGAGCGCCAGAAATTTAAGCCCCGTTTTATCGGAGCCGGTTTTGCCGGCAAATTTCGAATAGGATTTGATGGCCTTGTCGAGTTCTCCCGTGCTGTAGTAAATATTGCCCAGATGATAATAAGCCATCCGGCCGCTCCAGCTATAGGGATATTTTTCAATCAGCTCATTGAAGATTTTAATATTTTCTGTTGCGGTTTGCGGTGTATCGCCGCTTTTGAGAATATTGCTCTGCGCTTTGGCGTAGAGCTTCAGGGCTGAATTCGTATAGTGGCTCCAGTAGAAATAAATTCCCAACGCAACCACTACAGCGCAGACGAGAGCAGCGGCAACGACCATGACCCGCGTCTTATTATCGGAAACATAGTCGCCGACCCTTTCAAAGGTGGATTGAAAGGCATCAGGACTTTTCAGTTCTTTTTTTGATAACTTAGCGGACATATTCTTCCCCTTTTTTAATATTGTATTTATTTGCGAGTTCCACAATCACCGGCGGCATGCGGCGGATTTTGCCGTCCCGGTTCGTGCAGGCGTGAATCGTGTATCCCTCCACATGAAGCTTTTGCCGGTGTTCGTCCCATATTTTGGAGTTGAACTTGATGCTCGCCCTTTTAATGTAGTCAAACGCCGTTTCAACCGTCAACAGTTGATCGTATTTGGCGGGAGCGAGATAATGACAGGATACTTTGGTCAAGGGCAGATTGAGCCCCAATTGCTCAAGCTCCGTATAGGCGACGCCAAGTTGCCGCATCAGCTCATTTCTTCCCAGCTCAAACCAGCGGATATAGTTGGTATGATAAACGATGCCCATGGCGTCAGTGTCGGCATAAATGACCCGGACCTGTGTAAAATTACTGAGCAAGAAATGCCCCCAAGTTCTTAATAAAGTTGTCCATCAGCAAATGACCGGGGGAAACCACAAGACCGCTTTTCCGGGCGTAAGCTTCCGTAAAGGCATACCCTGCAGCCTTGTTTTCTTCACTTCGCGAGGATAATACAGCAAAAGGACTGGGATCGCCGACGTGCGTTTTCAGGTCGATCGGCGTCGGATGATCGCTCAAGACCAGAATGCGGTATTCGCCCAGCGAGCCGATGTTGGTCAGTATCGGACCGACGATCTTTTCGTCGAAAAATTCGATGGCCTGAATTTTCCCCGCAGCATTGCCTTCGTGCCCCATTTCATCGGGAGCCTCCAGATGAAGGAAAACAAAATCCATGAACCGAAGCGCGTCAAGCGCCATTTTGGCCTTGCCTTCGTAATTGGTGTCGATGTACCCGGTGGCGCCTTCAACGGTCAGGGTTTGCAAGCCGGCATTGACGCCCAGGCCTTTGAGAAGATCGACGGCGGAAATCATGCCGCCCTTGAAATCGTATTTTTGCGTCAGAGGGACAATCTGCGGTTTTCTTCCCTGCCCCCACAGCCAGATGGAATTGGCCTGTTTTTTTCCGTCTGCCAGCCGCTTGGCGTTGACCGGATGGTTTTTCAGGACGAGGGCGGCTTTCTGCATCAGTTCATTGACTTCCACAGCGCAATCTCCGGCGGGAAGATAGGGGGCAATGGCCTTTCCGGGGATATCATGGGGCGGCGTGGTTTGCGGCGATCCGGCTGCGTTGCGCCACACGAGCAAATGCCGGTATCCGACGCCGGGGTAAAACTGCAATTGGGAAGAGCCGATCTTCTGATTGATCTCCAGAATGATTTCCCGGGCTTCGAGCGAAGAAATATGTCCGGCCGTGAAATCATCCATGAAGGCCTGGTCCGAATCCTGTTCGCCGATGGAAACGAGATTGCAGCGATAGGCAACATCGTCGACTTCCAGGCGGATTCCCATGCTGGCCGCCTCCAAAGGCCCCCGGCCCGTATAGGTTTCTGCGGGATTGTAACCCAGGACGCTCAAATTGGCCACGTCGGAACCGGGAGTAAATCCTTCGGGGATGGTGTTTACCAATCCCAGGGTGCCCTGCGCGGCAATCTCGTCGAGAAAAGGGGTGAGAGCGCACTCAAGCGGCGTTTTTCCTCCCAGCTGTGCACTCGGATAATCCGCCATGCCGTCGCCCAGCAATACAACATATTTCATATGGCTTCCTTCAGCTCATCCTATAATTCGTCTTCGATGCGAATGATGACGGTTTTGTCTTTCACAACGTCCAGCCGGTCGATTTTTTTCAGCGCCTCGCGGACATCCTTTTCTCTGGCTTTATACGTGGTCATAACAATCGGAACAGGCCCCGCCTCTTCCCTGGCTTTCTGGATAACGGTGGCCAGGCTGATGTTGTGGCGGCCGAGGATGCCGGATATTTTGGACAAAACACCCGGGCGATCCAGCACCGAGAAGCGAAAATAGTATTTGGTTTCGATGTCGTCCATCGGAATCAGGCGGATGTCCTTCATTCCCGTCTCGTTGATGGAGCGCAGCGGCACCCGGCCGGATATGCCGTGCAGGACATTGCGGGCGCAGTCGATAATGTCGCTGAAGACGGCACTGGCCGTGGGCATCATCCCGGCTCCCTGGCCGAAGAGAAAGACGGGGCCCGACGCGTCTCCCACAAGATGAAACGCGTTGTAATTGCGGTTGACATTTGCCAGCAGATGCTCCGATTCGATCATGGTCGGGTGAATCCTGGCTTCCACCGCTTCCCCCTTGAGCATGCCGATGGCCAGAAGCTTGATCCGGTAGCCCAGCTCTTTGGCAAAGGCGATGTCGAGCGCGCTGATCTTCGTGATGCCTTCCAGGTAGATCTTTTTCAGATTGACCTTCTTTCCGTAGGCCAGCGACAGCACGATGGCCATTTTATGGGACGTATCGATTCCTTCGATATCGAACGTCGGGTCGGCCTCGGCAAAACCCAGATCCTGGGCTTCTTTTAAAACCACGTCAAAGGGCTTGCCTTCGTCGGTCATTTTCGTGAGAATGAAATTGCAGGTTCCGTTCATGATGCCGACGATGGAATTGATCTTATTGGCCACGAGGGCTTCCTTGAGCGTTTTGATGATGGGAATGGTTCCGCCGACACTGGCCTCGAAGCCCACGTCCACGCCGCGATGCTGTGCGGCGGGAAAGATTTCGTTTCCGTATGTCGCCAGCATGGCCTTGTTGGCGGTGACGACATGCTTCCCGTTCTGAATGGCCTCCAGGACGAATGTCCTGGCCGGCTCGTAGCCGCCCATCAATTCAATGACGATCGAGATATCGGGATCGTTGAGAATGTCCCGCGCATCCTTCGTGAGCAGGCTCCGGTCGATTTTGATTCCGCGCGGAGACGTGATGTTGATGTCGGCAATCTTCTTTAAGACCAGTCTGGCGCCGAGTTTCTGCGTGATGAGTTTTTCGTTTTGCTGCAGCAATTTGACCACGCCGGTGCCGATGTTGCCGAGGCCAATCAAACCGATAGAGATTTTTTTCATTTTTACCCTGCCTTATGTCAGCGAAAATCCATTGATCATTGCATTTTCCATCCCGTTTGCAATGGGTGATACCTATAACAAACTCCGTGAGTTTGTCAAACAGATATGCTGAATTTTTGCCAGGGAATATCAACCGGTCTGCGCGGGAAGCGCGATGAAAATACGGAGGATTATCATTGGCCCAGTTGCCGCAGGACTTCGTCGTGGAGCGGCGTGGGAATACCCGTCTCACGGCCTTTGCGGCACAGCCAGGCCGTGAGAGTGTCCACTTCCGTTTTCCCTCCTTTTTCCCTGTCCAGCTGCATCGACGTTTTGGCATCGAAGCTGAAGCGGCCGATCATATCCATTGTTTTTTCGATCGCATCCGCCGGAAGACGGATATGCAGGGCCTTTGCCACCGCTGCGACTTCCGACATCATTCCCTCCAGACGAGTGCGGAGATCCTCCTCCTGCAATATCCGTCCGTAGGTTTTTCCCGACGCGGCCGTGAGAGACCCCAACGGGCACATCATCAGATATTTTCTCCAGAGGATTTCGGTCATATGGTCGGATAAGTGCGCGTCGATTCCCGCTTCCAAAAGCAGTTGTAAAATGGGGGTGTAGCGGTTCGCGGTTTGCGGATCATCGGTGCCGAACGTCAAACGGCAGGCGCCCTGGGTCTGGATCACGACGCCGGGTTTTTCAACAAACGTGATGATGTACACGCTGCCGCTGACGATATCCGCTTCCGGAAGAACGGCACGCAGACGCCGGGCGCTGTCCACACCGTTGAGAAGAGGAATAACGACCGTGCGGGGGCTGATGTTTTCTTTGAGCCGCCGGGCCGCGTCTTCCAGCGAGTAGCTTTTGACGCAAAAAAAGACGATGTCGAAAATACCGTGTTCCGACGGATCATCGGTGGCAACGTTCGGCCAGGCGACGTATCCGCCTTCCCGGGTATACAGCTGCAGACCGTTTTGCTGGATTTCCCGCAGGTGCTTGCCTCGGGCGATGAAAATAACTTCGTGCGTTCCCGACGATGCGTATCGTCTCGCCAGTTTTCCGCCGAAATATCCCCCCACTCCACCGATGCCGACAACAGCGATTCTCATAAACCCCCCTCCCTGGTGGGAGTTCATGATACATCCGTCCGCAAAGATCAAGCAAATTCTGCAAAGCGAAAAAGGACCACCGGCAGGATGCCTCAGCCCGTTCTGGCCAACTCCAGTTTTCCCTGCCAGCGGGCAAGCAGCGTTTCTTTCACAATGGTGTGCTCGGGCCTGGAAAGCAGAGGATCGCGGGCGGCCAGCGCGAAGGCGTCTTCCTTGGCGTCGTTGAGGATCCGGGCGTCGCGGAGGATGCTGGCGATGCGGAAATCCGGCAGCCCCGACTGGCGGGTGCCCAGAAAATCGCCGGGGCCGCGGATCGCCAGATCTTCCTCGGCCAGCGCAAACCCGTCCGTTGTCTTCTCCATGACTTTCAGTCTTTTGCGGGCGTCCGCCGAGCATTTGAAATCCGTGAGCAGAATGCACTGGGAAGGAATGTCTCGGCGCCCCACTCTTCCGCGCAGTTGGTGCAGCTGGGAAAGGCCGAACCGTTCGGCGTGTTCAATGACCATCAACGAAGCCCGCGGCACGTCTATGCCGACTTCGATGACGGTAGTGGAAACAAGGACCTGAATAGCCAGGTCCAGGAAATCCTGCATGACGGCGTCTTTTTCTTTTTCCTTCATCTTACCGTGGATCAGTCCCACGCGGTAGTCGGGGAAAACGTCCTCCTGCAGATGCCGGGCCATCCGGGTGGCGTCCTTCAAGTCCAGGTTTTCCGACTGTTCCACCAGAGGATAGACGATGAAGACCTGGTGCCGATGGGACAGCTCTTTGCGGATGGCCGCATAAACCGCCTCTCTTTTGTGATCGCCCATCACAAGCGTCCGCACCGGCTTTTTCCCGGGCGGCATTTCATCGATCACGGAAACATCCAGATCGCCGTAAACCGTCATTGCCAGCGTTCGGGGAATCGGCGTAGCCGTCATGACCAGTACATCCGCGCGGCTGCCCTTTTCGCGCAGCGTTGCCCGCTGCAGGACGCCGAAGCGGTGCTGCTCGTCGATGACGACCAGGCCCAGTTTGGAAAAAGCCACATCTTCCTGGATGAGGGCATGTGTGCCGACAATGATGTCGGTTCCGCCGTTTTTGATGGCCTCCAGCGCCGCAGTGCGCTGGCCCTGGTTCATGCTTCCGGTGAGGAGCGTCATGTGCAGGCCGACGGCTCCGGCCCAGACCGACAGCGTGGCGTAATGCTGCTTGGCGAGAATTTCCGTTGGCGCCATCAGGGCGCACTGGTAGCCGTTTTCGCAAACCGTGACCATTGCCGACATGGCCACCAGCGTCTTGCCGCTGCCGACATCTCCCTGCAGGAGGCGGTTCATGGCGGTGGACAAAGCGAGATCGCGCTGAATCTCGCCGATGACGCGTTTCTGCGCGCCGGTCAACGCAAAGGGCAGGAGCGCGATAAATTTTTCCAGCCCAGGACCGTCCGTGGAAAAGGAAATGCCCTTTTCCAGAATCCGGCCGGATTTTTTGACGGCCATGCCCAACTGAAAAAAGAAGAACTCGTCGTAGATCAGGCGCCGGTGGGCTTCGGAGCGGGCAAGGAGCAAAGCCTCCATATCGGCATCGGGACCGGGAAAATGGACGGACAGCAGCGCTTCATGGATGTTGAGCAGGCTGCGCCGGAGGCAGATTTCCATGGGGATCGGTGAGGCGACATAACGCGAATAATTTTCAAGCGCGGTATGCATGATCCTGCGCATGTACTTCTGGTGCAGCCCTTCCGTTTCCGAATAAACCGGCACGATCCGCCTGAAGTTGAGCAGATTTTCTTCATCCTCCTGGTCCAGAATTTCATAGTCGGGATGAATCATCGACTTTCCGATGTAACTGGGCGTCACCGCGCCGGTGACGATGATGCGCGTCCCTTTTTTCAGCGCGCTCACCAGGTGCGTCATCTGGCCTTTAAACCATTTGAGCGTGAGCGAGCCGGTGTTGTCGTTCACGGCGATTTCCAGAATTCTTTTTTTTCCGTATTGGCGGAATTCGCTGCCGACAACCTCGGCTACGACAGACTGGACTTTTTCCGTTTCCAGTTTATTGATTTTGCGGATTTCCCGGCGGTCTTCATACGTGCGCGGAAGAAAGTAAAGCAGGTCTTCCACGGTGGAGATTTTTTTTGCGGCGAAGCGGGCGGCCATTTTGGGCCCCACGCCCTTGAGAAACTGCACCGGCACGGCCAGCTTTTCCGCGGAGGTTTTCAAATCCTGTATTCTTTGGGATATCTGCTCTTCCTGAAGCGGCGAAAGCGGGCTTCTGGCGTCAAATGCGTCGGCCGCCTTTTTTAACCGCTCCAGAATCGACGCTGCTTCTGCAATTTTCGTTTTTTTGACGGGCGTCTCCTGCGCATCGTAGTCCAGAAAAATCTGCGCCATGTGCTTGAGGGGCAGCTCAAAAATATTTTTGGCGGCAGGCGGTATCGCCGAAATCTGCGCCGCGATTAAAACGGACAGAGATTTTCCCAGATCCCGAATATGGGACAAATTCCTGAAGTCCTCTCTGGCGGCGAAACTCAGAGGCTGTTCGATTTTCAGCAGATTTTTTTTAAACGACTCCATTGCGCTTTCCCGTCCCGGTCCGGATAAAAAGAAAGATTCTCTGGAAATTGCTGGTATTTTTAACAAATAAATGCAGTTTGCGCAAGTCAACGATTGACACAGCCAATGATTTACGTTACAGCATCTCATCAAATTTCACGCGAAGACCTAATCGTCAATTATTGGAGTCCTATGGTAAGAAAATCTGCAAAATCGGAAGATACGGAAAAATCGACGTACAAGGATGCAGGCGTCGACATCGATACGGCCAATGTGTTCGTGGAGCGCATCAAACCTTTGATTAAGACGACGGCCCGTAAGGAATTGATTTCCGGCATCGGCGGATTCGGCGGGCTGTTTCGTTTCGATACGGCCAAGATGAAAAATCCGGTTCTCGTTTCCTCCACCGACGGTGTGGGCACAAAGCTGAGAATCGCTCAGTCGATGGATAAACACGACACCATCGGCATCGACCTGGTGGCCATGTCGGTCAACGATGTCGTCGTTCAGGGGGCGGAGCCCCTGTTCTTTCTGGACTATCTGGCCACGGGCAAAATCGAACTGGAAAAAAGCGTTCAAATCGTGGACGGCATCGTCAACGGCTGCCGGCAGGCCGGCTGTACCCTGCTGGGGGGAGAAACGGCGGAAATGCCCGGTTTCTACCAGGCCGGAGACTACGATCTGGCCGGATTCTGCGTGGGCGTCGTGGAGCAGGAAAAGCTCATCGACGGATCGACGATCAGCATCAACGACCGCGTCATCGGACTGGCTTCCAGCGGTCTGCACAGCAATGGTTTTTCGCTTGCCCGCAAAGTGCTCCTGGAAAAAGGCAGGCTTTCCCTGAACGACACCGTGACGGGACTGGAAAAAACGATCGGTCTGGAACTCCTGGAGCCTACGCGGATTTACGTGAAGTCGCTTTTGAACGTTTTCAAAAGTTTTACCGTCAAGGGTCTGGTGCACATTACCGGCGGCGGCTTCTACGACAATATTCCCCGCATCATTCCGGATGTCTGCCGTTGCGTCGTTAGCCGCAACAGCTGGGAGATTCCGCCGATTTTTCCCGTCATTCAGGATATCGGACGCGTGGAGGAAACAGAAATGTTCCGCGTCTTCAACATGGGCATCGGCATGATGATGATCGTTCCCGAAAAAGAAGCGCAGGACATTATCGACCGCCTGACCGTCTTGGGCGAAAAAGCTTATCTGATCGGCGTAATCGAAAAGAAGGAAGAGAACCAGGCGTCGGTCTGCTTTTCGGAACTGTAGCTATGTCTGATCTTCTGAAACTGGGCGTTTTGATTTCCGGCAGCGGCTCCAATCTTCAGTCCATTATCAATCACATTGAAAAAGGGGCGCTCAGCGCGCGGATTTCCATCGTGGTGAGCAACGCCCCTGAAGCCTATGGGCTTGTCCGGGCCGAAAAAGCCGGTATTTCCTGCGCGGTGCTGGATCACCGGGAATTTTCCGGTCGCGAGGCGTTTGACCGCGAGCTCATCCGCGTTTTAAAGAACGCCGGCGTCGATCTCGTTGTTCTGGCCGGATTTATGAGAATTCTGGGCGGCGAGTTTCTGCGGACCTTTGACCAGCGGATCATCAACATTCACCCTGCCCTGCTGCCGGCTTTTCCCGGAACACACGTCCAGCAAAAGGCGCTGGATTACGGCGTGAAATTTTCCGGCTGCACCGTGCATTTTGTCGATGAAGGCGTCGATACGGGGCCCATCATCATTCAGGCCGTCGTACCGGTTCTTCCCGGCGATACAGCCGATACCCTGGCCTCCCGAATCCTGAAGGAGGAGCACAAAATTTATCCTCAGGCCATCCGCTATTTCGCGGAAGGCCGCATCGTCAAAAACGGCCGCCATGTGGAAATTCGCGGCGTCCGCGGCGATAAGGACGCTGTCCTGCACAATCCGCCTCTGGAAGGATAACAGGCGTTGGATCGTGCCTGTTCGGGAGGAAACCGTTTGCCCATGTATGATCTGATTGTCATCGGAGATGATCTGGCCTCGCACGTCGCTGCCGCGTATGCCGGCCACAACGGCCTCTCGACGCTGCTCATCGCGGAAAGCGGTCTGGGCGGATTGCAGCTGATCGGAGATTTTGTCTTCAACATCGATCCGGCGCCGCTCACGGGTCTCGGGCCAGGCGAGGCGGGCGGGCGCCTGCTGGCGGAGATGGACATTGCGCTGCCGGAGAACTTCACTTCCTCTTTGGAATGCGCCTTTCAAATCATTCTTCCCGAACACCGCATCGACTTTTACAACAATGCGGAATCGCTCCTTGCCGAACTGGTCCGGGAATTTCCGGACCTGGAGGGCGGCATCCGTGAGTACTACGGCATGGCCCAGGATGCCGCCGCGGTTTTTCAGGACTGGCTTGCCGGCCATCCGCAGCTCCAGCCGCAGTCGCTTCGGGAATACGGCGCTTATCTGAAAATATTTCCGCATATTTTCCGTTACAAGTTCGGGGCGGCCCGATTTGACAAACTGCTGTCGAACCATGCCGCCCTCGAAAAAGCCTGGGAGGCGCTGCAGGCGCTGGTGGGCTTCAATCACGACGATTTGTTTTCCTTTGCTTCCGCATATCAGTACTGTGCGCCCCTGCGCGGCGTTTCCTGTTTTACGCAGGGAAAGCAGTTTTTGTTCAATGCGCTCATCGAAAAGCTCGAGCGCCATCAGGGGCTGTATCTCAGCCGCCACCCCATCACCGCCATCACGCACGGCCGGGAAATCGAAGTTGACCTCCGGACACCGGACCAGGCGGCGATGCGGATGTCGGGACGCCGGCTCATCATCAGCACCAAGTCCGACAAACTCGGCCTGCTGCGGGGCAAGCACAAGTATCTTAATTTTTCCGACCGCCGCCGTCCGGCGAAAGTTCTTTACTATCCGTTTACGATTTTTCTGGGGGTGGCGCAAAAAGGCCTGCCCCAGGAAACGGCCCGCCACATTGCCGTGGTTCCGGACCTGGCCAGAGACCTCTACGACGACAACCTGATCATTCTGGAAACCGGTTTTCCGGAAGTTGAACGCCGCATCGACCGGGCCGCGCTGCCCGTCACAGCCACCGTTTATCTTCCCGACCGCGCCGACCAATGGACGCCCGAGGCGCTTACGAAACAGGCGGGGGCCGTCCTGGAGAGACTGGAGGGATTTCTCCCCTTCCTCAAGGAGAATACCGAACTTGCGGATATCGACGCCTCCGTCGCGCTTTCACTGGAATACCGGAAGGTGCTGAGCCCGAGATATTCCGTCCGCAACGCCTTTTTCACCTCCTTTGCCGCAAAAAGCCATAGGACGCGCTTCGACAATGTTTTTCTCACCGGAACGTCGCTGCTGACGGACGCGGGTTTCGACGCGGAGTTGATTTCCGGCCGCACTGCGGCGTTGCAGGTGATAGAGAAAAGGACATAAAAAATGAAAACCGATTTCAGCATTGCCAGTCTGGGTCCGTGTCTGATCAATTCTCCGCTCAACACCGGCCTTTTCACGTCGGATGACGAGCGGGTTTTGTTTTACAACCGTCTGGACGATTTCGACGCCGTCAAGGACGAAGACGGCCGCCTTTTAACCGTTGAACTGGCCGGACCCCGCAGGAAGATTTTTTTCGATCCCGCCCGAACCCGGGCGGCCCTTGTGACCTGCGGCGGCTTGTGCCCGGGAATCAACGATGTCATCCGTTCCGTCACCATGACGCTTTTTTACCGTTACGGCGTCCGGGAGATTCTGGGCATCCGTTACGGCCTGCGCGGACTGAATCCGGCCTATGGCGAAATCCCTGTTCGTCTGACGCCGGATTACGTCAAGGACATCACCCATATCGGCGGCAGCATTCTTTCCACCTCCCGCGGACCGCAGGAGGCGTCGGTGATGGTCGATTATCTGGAAGCGCAAAAAATCAATATTCTGTTTTGCGTGGGGGGAGACGGGACAATGCGCGCGGCGGAAAAGCTGACGGCGGAAATAACCCGCAGAAAGGCCTCCATTGCCGTCATCGGCATTCCCAAGACCATAGACAACGATCTGGGCCTGATCGAGAAATCTTTCGGGTTTGACACGGCCATCGAAAAAACAGTGGAAGCCGTGCGGAGCGCCCATGTGGAAGCCAAAGGCGCCTTCAACGGCGTCGGTCTGGTGAAAATCATGGGACGATTGTCCGGCTACATCACCGCCACGGCTGCCCTCGCCCAAGGCGACGCCAATTTCGTGCTGATTCCCGAAGTGCCGTTCGATCTTGAGGGAGACAGAGGTTTTTTGCGGTGCCTGGAAGACCGCATCCGGGCGCGGGGACATGCAGTGATCCTGGTGGCCGAAGGAGCCGGCCAGGAACTCATGAAAAAAGAAAATGACGCGCAAAAAACAGACGCGTCGGGCAACATCCGGCTGCACGACATCGGTTTGTTTCTGAAAAACGCCATTGAGCGTCATTTCCGCGAGAACCATCTCGAAATCAATTTAAAGTACATCGAACCAAGCTACATGATCCGTTCCGTTCCCGCCAACGCCTCGGACAGCATTTACTGCAGTTCGCTGGGTCAATACTCCGTTCACGCCGCCATGGCGGGAAAGACGGACCTGCTGGTGGCGCTTAGGAAAAATGATTATGTTCATCTGCCGCTGTCAGCGGCGACGTCCGGAAAGAAGATCGATCCGCAGGGCAACCCCTGGCTTCGGGTTCTGGAAATGACGGGCCAGCCGGCCCAGATGAGAAATCGCTAGGAACCGGCAGATTTCCCGCGGACGGCCGGAACAGAGACAAGACAGAAAAATATTTATGCTTTTTCTGTAAAAAATGCTTGCAAAATAAACTGTTTTGGCTTAGAAACCACAGACTTTTTTGGGAGGAGTTCAATCATGTCTCGTATCTGTGAAATATGCGGCAAGAAGCCGGCCATCGGCAACAATGTCAGCCATGCCAACAACAAATCAAAGGTGGTCTGGCGTCCGAATCTGCAAAAATTACGTTGTGTTGACGAAAAGACGGGCGCGGTCAAGAGAGTCAAGGCCTGTACGCGCTGCATTCGCTCCGGCTTTGTGAAAAAAGCCGTCTAAAGTGTCGGAAGCCAGCCGGCGTTGCGGATGGTCGCGGCGGTCTCTTGAAGAAAATCCTCGTCTTCAATCGAGCTCAGGGCATCCCGGAACAGGCCGGCAATCGTTTCGGCAAACAGGACATTATCATTACGAAGGCCGAATTTTTCCGTAAAAAGACGAATTCGGCCTTCAATATTCATGATTCTTTCCATTCTTTCCCGAGTGATATAGGAAACCGCATTTTTTAAGACGTCAGCGGCAGCGTCTTTTTCAATGCCGTAAAGCCAGGCGATGTCGTCGCAAAATTGGCTGCGCCGGCGCTCCAATGTAAAATGAATCGCCTCCTCCAGGACTTCCATGGAACGGTCGGCATGGATGTGCAGTCTGATGATGAGGTCGTAAATCATTTCAATAATCAGATGGGAGCGGTAAGCCGCTTCGTTGTAGGAAATATCCCGGCCGATGATTTTGTGCAACTCCAGAAGAGAACCGATCAGGCGGCGCCCCTTCAGATAGGTGTAGCCGGCCGAATGGGGATTAAAGCCCTCTTCACAGGTGAGCGATATTTTTCCGTAGTGGGCCAGATCGTCCACCAGCAAATGAAACATGATGTAGGCGGTGCGCCGGTGTTCGTCGGGGGCGACGATGAACCGGTCGATGGAATGGGTCTGGCCGGCCTGGATGTCCGGATGGATGGTGAGCAGGTCCGGAGCGATATTGTAGATGTAGATATCGGGATCCGCCTGCCGGATGCCCGACGCAGCGATGACCTGCTGCAGCAAATAGGTATGGGTCAGCATCAACATAAGATTGTCCGCTCGCAGAAAGCAGGAATTTCCTGAAGATCGAAGCGGCGCTTCAGGTGGTCAAGAACGCTTTCCATTTCCCCGGTAAAGTCCGGCATGATCAGAACCTGGAGGATAGCCGCCCGGGGGTCCAGCGTCGAGATCGTGGCTGACCCCTCGTATCCCTCGAGCAGAAACTGAACAAGCGCAATATCGCTTGTGTTTATTCTAAACCATTTTCGGATCATCGCTTGCCTTTGGAACTATCATTTATTGTTTTAAAGATCAAGGCGATCAATGAAGACTTGACATAGGATTTGTCGCTGTTATGATGATCAGGCTAAAAAACGATTTAAAGAAGATGACATGACGGAAGAAGGACACCTGCCGGTCACCCAGTGGAAAATGAAGGACGCCGGCCATCAGGATATTAAAGAGACGCTCGTCAAGGAATTCGGTATCCACCGGATCATTTCGCATTTGATCTTAAACCGGCACGTCAGAAGTCTGGAAGATGCGCACCGCTATCTTCATCCCTCGCTCAACGATCTGCACAGCCCCTTTCTGATGCAGGATATGAAGACAGGGGTGAACCGCCTCATCCGGGCGATCCTGGCCGGCGAAGACATCGTTGTTTACGGCGATTACGACGCCGACGGGATCACTTCCGTGGTGGTGCTGTACAAGTTCATCAAGGAGCTGACGGATCGCGTCTCCTACTACATTCCCGACCGCGTCCAGGAAGGCTACGGTTTGAAGCTTCCGGTGATCGACCGGTTTAAAAAACGCAACGTCAAACTGATCATTACCGTGGACTGCGGCGTCTCCGACATCGAGCAAATCGCCTATGCCCGGTCGCAGGGCATCGACACCATCGTGCTGGACCATCATGAAATCGCGGACGAGCTGCCCGACACGGCAGCCTGCATCAATCCGAACCGGTCCGACTGCGCATATCCTTTCAAGCACCTGGCCGGCGTCGGCATCGCCTTCAACTTTCTCATTGCGCTGCGGGGAACCTTGCGCAAGGAGGGATTCTGGAAGGACGGCCGCTATCCCAACCTGAAAGAATATCTTGATATCGTGGCGCTCGGCACCATCGGCGATATTGCGCCCCTGGTCGGCGAAAACCGGATTTTCGCCAAAATCGGCCTGGAGCTGATCACGGAAGGAAAAAGACCGGGGATCCGGGCCCTCAAGGAAGCGAGCGGCATCGACGGACAGATCGTCGATTCCTTCAAGGCCTCCTTCTGCCTCATTCCGCGGATCAATGCCGCGGGCCGCATCGCCTCCGCCCTGGACGCGGTGGAGCTGCTTTTGGCCGAAAACATGGAAGAGGCGCGGCCGCTGGCCGAGAAACTGGATTTGCACAACCGCCGGCGCCAGGCCATGGAAAAGGACATCCTCAATGAAATCCTCGCTGGTCTGGGCTCCAATCCCGATCTGGAAAAAATGAACGCCCTGGTCTTCTCCTCCGACAAATGGCATCCCGGCGTCGTGGGGATCGTGGCCTCGCGCCTGGTGGACCTGTTCAGCCGCCCGACGTTCGTCATCAGCCTCAAAGACGGCATCGGCAAGGGTTCGGGGCGCAGCGTGTCCGAGTTCAATATCCACAAAGGCCTGCAGCAGTGCGCGCCCCTGCTGCTGTCTTACGGCGGCCATTACCGGGCGGCGGGCATATCGATCAAGGAAGACGACATCGATGAATTTGCCGGCATGATGGATGAAATCATCCGCAATTCCGTGCAGTCCTCCGATATGGTGTCCCACACCCTGATCGATGCGGAATGCCATCTGGAAGACATCAGCTACGACCTGATCCGGCAGATCACTCTGCTCGCGCCTTTCGGCTGTGAAAATCCCGAACCGGTCCTGTGCGCGAGAAACATCAAGGCCGCAGGCCCCGTGGTGGTCGGCAACAATCATCTCAAAATGCGCCTGACTTCAGAGGGCGCTTCCGTAAACGCCATCTGGTTCGGCATGGGCAAATACCTCGGCGCCGTCAACAACGCCAAGCTGGATGTTGTTTTTTCTCCGCAGATCAATTATTGGAACGGCTCTACGGATATCCAGTTGAAAGTGAAGGACGCGGTTGTTTTAAGTTAGGAGAAGTCCGATGGACCAAGCCAAGAAAGCGGCTCTGTTCAATGCTCTGCTTTTTCCGGGTTGCGGGCAGTTCTATCTGAAGCGCTACGGCCGCGGCCTGGCCTTTCTTCTGCCGGTGCTGGCCGGAACCCTGTTTCTGGCCTGGATGGTGATCAGCGTCGGCCTGTCCCTCATTAAAGCGTCTCCCTTTAAAAAAGGAACCGTACAGTTTGCAAACATTCTTCAGGTGACGCTGGATGCCCTGAGAAACATCGATTATTTTTCTTTTCTGCTTCTTGCGCTGCCGATTGTCCTCCTGTGGATTTTGTCCATTGCTGACGCCTATGCCCTGGGGAAAAAAATCTTCACCACTGACGGTCATCCCGAATCAGTTTCTGATCGGCGGTAATCGTTCCAGCCTCCACATACTGGATTTCGTCAATCCGCACCGTGCAAATTTCCCGGAACTTCTTTTTGAAGTTGTCTTCCCAACCTTTCGATCCCACGGAAGGATTGTTCTTCTGAATACGCAGCGTCAGCACATCTTCGTGCCCCTGGCGGCAAACGACGGCCTGCAGCGGCAGGTCGCCGAAACCGGCCGCGAGCATTTTCAGCTGGCTGGGCGCGATAAAGAGCCCCCGGACCTTGACCGCATCGCCTACCCTGCCCGCAATGCCGGCCAAACGGTAGGATGTCCGCCCGCAGGCACATTTCCCTGTGAGAAGCCGAGACAAGTCTCCGGTGCCGAAGCGCAGAAGGAAGAAAATATCGTTGAGGCGCGTCACCACGACTTCTCCGAGTTCGCCCGGCGCCACGTTTTTGCCGGTGGACGGATCGACGATCTCCACGATGGTTTCTTCGCAAATGTGCCAGCCGGACTTTTGCGGGCATTCATAGGCGACATCGCCCACTTCCGTCGCGCCGTACATGGAATAGGTATCGATGCCGTATTCCTCTTCAAAGGTCCGGCGCAGCGCAGGCAGAAGCGGTTCCGCGGCAAAGCAGGCTTTTTTCACCTGGAAGTCCTTCCGGAAATTGAAGCCCATTTCCCGGGACTGCGTGATGATCGACATGAGAAAGCTCGGCGTTCCGACATAAGCCGTCACCTTTAAATCCCGAATCAGCTGAACCTGAATCTGCGAAGAAGACGTGCCGGAAGGCACGACCGTTGCGCCCACCTTGCGCAAACCGTTGTGGAAGGTCAGACCCGCCGCCACCAGGTGATAGGAAAAGGCGTTGAGGGCGATATCCCCGGGGCCGATGCCGGCGGCGCAAAACGCCCGCGCCCAGAGAAAATCCGTCTCTGAAAGATGCGGTTCGTAAACGGGGCCCGGGGAGGTAAAAATCCGGTCGATGACGGCAGACGGATTTTCCAGGCCCGCATAGGGCGGATGCTGCATTTCCATCTCCACCAGCATTTCGCGGGATGTTACGGGCAGTCTTTCCAGGTCTTCCCGCGATCGGACGGCTGCAGGACGGATGGCGTGCGCGTCGAGAAAAGCCTTCAGGCGGGGGGATTGCCGGTACCCTTTTTTAACCATGGCGCACAGCGCTCGGTCCTGCATCTCCCTGCGCCTCTGCAGGGAGAGTCTTTCCCGCGCGTCGAAATATTTTTTCATCGTTTTTCCTCCTTTAAAGCCAGCGTTTGCGCCTGCGATAGGATTTAACGTCCTTGTAGGATTTGGCCATCCCCGAGGCCGCCATGCCGAGATAAAATTCCTTGACGTCCGGATTGTCCGACAGTTCCGCGGAGGTTCCCTCCATGACGATCTTTCCGTTTTCCATGACGTAGCCGTAATGCGCGACCTGGAGCGCCATGTTGGCGTTTTGCTCGACAAGCACGATGGTGGTGCCGTGTTCCTCGTTGATCTTTTTAATGATGCGGAAAATTTCCTGGACCACCAGCGGAGCCAGCCCCAGCGAAGGTTCGTCCAGCATCAGCAGCTGCGGATGCGCCATCAACGCCCGGCCGATCACCAGCATCTGCAATTCTCCGCCGCTGCAATAGCCGGCCAGAGCCTTTTTTCTTTTCACCAGGGCCGGGAAATAATGATAGACCATCTCCAGGTCCTCTTTGTAGGGTTTCCCCGGTCTGGTGGCGGTGCCGACGCGCAGGTTTTCCTCGATGGTCAGATATTTGAACGGCTGGCGGCCTTCCAGCACCTGAATAATCCCCTGCCGGGTAATATCCTCCGGCGCCCGGTTTTGAATATTGACGCTGTTGTAAATGATATTGCCGTCCGTCACTTCTCCGTTTTCCGGCTTGAGGAGTCCGGAAATGGCCTTGAGCGTGGTGGTCTTGCCCGCTCCGTTGCTGCCCAGAAGGGAAACGATATGCCCCCGTTCCACCGAAAGCGACACTCCCTTGAGAACCTGGATCACGTTTGAATAGACGACGGAAATGTTATTGAGCTGTAAAAGAATGTCTCCCATAAATGCATCCTCACTGCATGCGTTCGCGGTCTAATAGGAAAAGGGCCAGAGGCGGAAGCTGGAGCGCACAATGCGCCACAGTTCCGCAAGTCCCTTCGGCTCGATCAGAATAAACAGCACGATTGCCAGGCCGAAGACGAATTCGCGAAGCGGCGCCATGTTGAGCCCCATGCCGGCGATCCAGCCGACGTTCATCAAAGCACCCGTGGCAAAGCGCAGCAATTCATTGAGCCCGGTGATGAAGGTGGCGCCGAAAATTGCGCCGGGCATATTTCCCATGCCGCCGATGATGACCATGGCGATGAATTCCACCGAAAGCCCGAGATTGAAAGGTTCCGTCGTTATGCTGACCATGTAGTAGGCCCACAGGGCGCCCGCGAAACCGGCGTAAAAGGAACTGATGGCGAAAGACAGCAGTTTATATCTGAAAATGGGGATCCCCATGCCTTCGGCCGCCCGGTCATTGTCGCGGATGGCGATGAAGGCCCGTCCGTATTTGCTGCGCATGATGTTTACGGCAAACCAGGTCATGGCCGTCAAGCAAATGAAGATCAGAAAGAAAAAGGCCTTGTCGCCGGCGATGTCCCAGCCGAAAAGGCTGGGGCCGGGCAGCGTGATGCCCATGGTGCCCTTGGTCAGGCTTTCCCACTGGATCAGAACATATTCGATGATGAACTGGCCGGCCAGTGTGGCGATCGTCAGGTAAAGCCCCTTGAGCCGGCCGGAGGGAATGCCGAAAATCATGCCCACCATGGCGGTAATCAGGCCCGCCGCGGGAATGCAGACAAAAAAAGGCAGATTGAGGCGCGTGGCCAGAATCGCTCCCGCATAGGCGCCGACGCCGAAAAACGCGCCGTGGCCCAGCGAGATCTGGCCGGTATAGCCGATGAGGATATTGAGCCCGATGGCGGCGATGGCCATGATGCCGATGTTGTTCAACACATAAAGCAGATAGGGGCTCGCGAACAGAGGCGCGAGGCCGAACAAAAGCACCAGAAAGACGATCAGACTGATCCGTCCGAACCAGGTGTCGAAAATCGCGAGTTCCTCCGCGTAGGTTTCCCGGTAATTGCCGCAGGGATGAAAGGATAATTTTTTCATATTGCCGTCCGCCTTAAACTCGTTCGATTTCCACCAGTCCGAACAATCCGTAGGGTTTGACCATTAATATGACGACCAGCACGATATAGGGGACTACATCGCGCAGCGACGGCGAAAGATAGCCGCCCGTGAAGGTTTCCAGAAGGCCGATGATGATGCCGCCGATGATGGCGCCGCCGATGCTGTCCAGTCCGCCCAGAATGACGACGGGAAACACCTTGAGGCCGATGGCGGACAGGTCATGCACGTTCACGCCGTTGATGATGCCCAAAACGATGCCGCTCATGCAGGCCACCATTGCGGCAATCGCCCAGGACAGGGCAAAAACGCGGCGGACGTGAACGCCCAGAGATAAAGCGGCCTTTTGATTGTCCGCGACGGACCGCATGAAGATGCCCTGCGACGATTTTTTGAAAAAAAGGCCGAACAGGATCAGAAACACGATGCTGATCACCAGCGTGGCGGAATACACGGGTGCGATATAGATCGGTCCCAGTTGCATCTCCAGCGACGGCGGTAAAAATTCCGGATACGTATGCAGATTGCCGCCCCAGATGAGCAGGATGAGCCCCTTGAACATGGCGGCGAGCCCCACCGTCAGCATGATGACGAAGATGAGCTTTTCGCCGATGAGCGGCCTCAGGAAAAAGCGCTCGATGATGAAGCCCAGAAGAAAGCATCCGGCGAGCGTCAGAATGAACGCCGCGGCCACGGGAATCTTGCCCCAGGTGATCAGGGACAAAAAGATGAAGGCGCCGAGCGCCAGAAGCTCGCCGTGGGCGAAGTTAAGCACGCTGGAGGCCTTGAAGATCATGACAAAGCCCATGGCGGAGATGCCGTACAGGAGTCCGACGCAGACGCCATTGACCAGTAGCTGCAGAAAAAAATCCATAATCCGTTTCCTCTAATCCACGCTGAGAATGTTGATGCTCGTTTCAATTTCGCCGACGCGGCCGTCCCGGTAGCGGATTTTACCCGTCACCTGCACGCTGGCCAGTCCGCTGTACATGGCTTCGATGATCTTGAGATACAGGCCGTACACGAAACGCCGGCGCACTTTGCCGGTGCGCGTCAATTCGTCGTCGTCCGCGTCCAGCAGTTTGTACAACAGGACGCATTTCCGTATTTTCATGACGTCGGGAAGCTGCTGGTTCACCTGGCGGACTTCCGCGAGAATCAGGTCTTCCACAGCCTTCTGCTGCGAAAGATCCATGTAGGTTGTGTAGGGGATCATCCGCTCTTCCGCCCAGTTGCCGACATTGCCCTGGTCGATGTTGATCATTGCGGCGATATAGGGCCTGGCTTCTCCGAACGTTACCGCCTCTTTGATGTAGGGGCTGAACTTCAGGCGGGTTTCGATGAAATCGGGCGAAAAAGCCTCGCCGCTCTTGTTGCGGATGATGTCTTCCTTGCGTCCGATGATGAGCAGGTGGCCGTCGTCGTCGATGTACCCTGCGTCGCCGGTTTTCAGCCAGCCGCTTTCAAACGCCCCCTCCGTGGATTTGTAGTCGTTGTAGTAGCCGGAAAAATTGGCTTCCGATTTCACCAGCACTTCCTGATCTTCGGCCAGACGGACCTCCGTCCGCGGCAGGGGCGTCCCGACCGTTTCGAGCTTGACTTCGTCGTCGGGCTGGATCTGGAAAATTCCGCAGGATTCCGTGAGTCCGTAGCACTGCTTCAGGTTGAGGCCGATCGCGCGGAAAAAGCCGATGACGTCGGGGCTGATCGGATGTCCGCCGGTGAAGGCGCTGCGAAAATGCGCGCAGCCCATCCGGTCCAGGAGCGGGTTGTAGACGGAAAACTTCAGCAGCCGGTAGAGAGCCAGCGTGGTCCAGGCGATGTTCTGTTTGTGCAGCCTTTTTTCAACTACCGACCGGCCGACCCGTTCTCCCAGATAAAAGAGCTGTTTTTTAATCCAGCCGGCGTCGGATATTTTCACGCGGATGCGCGAAGCCATGTCCTCCCAGAACCGCGAGGCGGTGATCAGGATGGAGGGGCCGATTTCGCGAAAGTCCGTAAGAACGGTTTCGGGCGTTTCCGGAAAATTCATGGTCATGGCGCCGGCGAGGGCGACGCCCATGCCCCACATCTGATCGACGATCCAGGCCGGCGGCGACATGGATATCCAGTTTTGCTCCGGTTTGATGTCTGCGGCTTCGAGCCACTGAAAGGCCATGGCGGTCAGGTTGCGGTGAGACAGCATGGCGATTTTCGGCACACCGGTGGTGCCGGAGGTCTGGATCATGACGGCGATATCCTGCGGCCTTCCTTTGGCGATTGCATTTTCAATGAGGTCCGGAGCCCCCGCCAGGCGCTGCCGGCCGGTTTCCAGCAGTGTCGCATAGCTCATCAGCCAGGGGTCGTTTTCGTAGGACGTCATGCCGGTGGGATCGATGTAAACCACCCGGCGGACATGCGACAGCTTGTCTTTGACTTCCAGAAGTTTGTCCGCCTGTTCCTGATCCTGCACCACCACGACCGGGGAGTCGATGCGCCCGATGGAAAAAGCCAGTTCCTCGGCGATCGACGACGTAAAGAGGTTCAATGTGGTCGCGCCCAGCGCATGGGCGGCCAGTTCGGAAAAGAGCCACTCCGGCGAATTGTTGACGACCATGCACAGATTGTCTCCCCGCTTCATATCCAGTGCGGCAAAACCGGCCGCGGTTTCTTTGACATACGTATAATAATCGCTCCAGGTGTATTTCTGCCAGATCCCGTAAGCCTTTTCGCGGATCGCTGTTTTCGTGTCGCCGTACCTAGCGGCATTTTGTGCGAGCAGCTGCGGCAGCGTGACCGCGTTCTTTTTTGTATGCTCAGGATTGCCCTTGTTCACTGTTTTGCGCCTTTTAGTCCATGGTCCGGGCGTCGCCCAGATATGCCTTGATCACTTCGGGATCGGCGTTGATTTCCTCGGGAGTGCCCTCCCCCAGTTTTTCGCCGAAATTCAGCACCATCACGCGCCGGGAGATGCTCATGACAATGGACATGTCATGTTCGACCAGAATCATGGTCAGCCCCCAGCGGCCGTTGAGCTCAAGCAGGAACCGCACCATATCTTCCTTTTCCTCGAGATTCATGCCGGCGAAAGGCTCGTCCAGAATGAGCAGCCGGGGCTCCAGGGCCAGCGCGCGGCCCAGTTCCACGCGCTTCATCATCCCGTAGGGCAGAGACCCGACCGTCTGCTTGCGGATCGACTGCATTTCCAGAAAATCGATAATTTCCTCGAGGACCTGACGATGGCGGATCTCCTCCTCGCGGACTTTCGGCGAAAAGAGACAGGAGCGCCAAAAACTGTAACGGCAATGTATGTGCCGGGCGAGCGTCATGTTGGCAAGCACCGTCATGCCGGGAAACAGTTCGATATTCTGAAACGTCCGTCCGACGCCTACGCCGACAAGCTGATGGGTATGGAGGTGCGTGATGTCCCTGCCGTTGAAGATAATCTTTCCCTGCTGCGGCCGGTAAAAGCCGGTGATGCAGTTGAGGAGGCTGGTTTTCCCGGCCCCGTTGGGACCGATCACCGCCATCAGCTCGCCGGTGTGCACGGTCAGATCGACGTCCCTGACCGCCACCACTCCGCCGAAACTCAGGCGCAGGTTGCAGATTTCCAGTTCGGCTTTTTTGTCTTCGTCAGGCCGGTTGCTCATGATCGACGGCCGGCTGCGGAATGCTTTCATGGTTACCTCAGCTGCGAACTTCCGTAAAACCCTTGTCGCGGCGGGAATGCCGGAAAACCGGCATTCCCGCATGTCGCTTATTTTTTTACCAGTTTGATCCTGTCTTTCCCCGGAATATAGAAATTTGTCAAGGGAATATAGGTTCCGTCTTCCCTCACCTTGACCATGCGCGCGGTGAAAGATCCTTCGTGATTGGTTTTGCTGTAACTCACCGGCGGGACCAGTCCGCCGAAATCTTCCTTGTTCATGGATTCCAGAGCGGCGTTGATCGTTGCCGGATTGATGGCTTTGGATTTCTCATAGGCGCGCAGGAAGGCTCTTTCCATGATCATGCCGACCACGACGCCTTCCCAGTAAGCCGCATCAAAGGACTGGACGGATTTGTAGCGCTTCCACAGCTCCATCATGATTTCCATTCCCTTGGCTTTGTCTGAAGGCAGTCCGCCGGGAAACTGCATGACGAGGCGGTCGCGGATCAGGCCTTTACCCATTTTGAAGAAATCGGGATCCGTGGACGTCCAGGTTCCCAGAAACAGCGGATTGTACTTGATGCGGTCGGCGCTTTTGAAAGCGGTGATGATGGCGGAAGGCAGCATCTGGATGAAGATGTAGGCGGCGCCGGCTTTCTGCAAACGCAAAAGCTCCGTATTGAGATCAACCGTCCGCGGCGGGAATTCTTCAATAGCGACCAGATCAAGCCCCAGTCTGGCCGCATATTCCTTGCTGGGGGCATGAATGGAGCGCCCGTAGGCGTTGTTGTAGGTGAGGAGTCCGACCTTGGGCGCGTCCTTGCCCGGATGGATGGCCTTGATATACTCCAGCACGGCGTAGCAGTCCATCTTGTAGCTTCCGAAAGGCAGATACATGTAATCGATCGGTTTTTCGAGAATTTCCCAGCTGGTGGAGTAGTTGATGGTCGGCACCTTGTATTCCTGAATGATCGGCTTGGCCGCGAGCCCTTCTCCGGCGCCCCAGGTGGCAATCATATCGACCTTGTCCTGCATGACGAATTTCCGGACGGCTGCCTGCGCTTCCGGCACCTTATAGGCCGTATCGACGGTAATCATGGAAATCTTGTGGCCCGCCACGCCGCCTTTGACATCGTTGACGTACTGGAAATAGTCCCGCTGTCCCTTTTCATGGAATTTGCCCCAGCTGGACGCCGGGCCGGTGAGATTGATCGCCGCACCGACCTTGATCGTTTTGGTCTGGGCCGCCGCCGGTCCCGCCGCGAGCAGCAATGCGGCGCAAAGCGCCAGTACCATTCTTCCCCATTTTTTCATCGTCCGTCCCCCTTTTGTTAAAGTTAAAACAAAAAAAAACCGTGGGCAGATTTTCATCTGCCCACGGTTTCATTCCCCTTGCAAAATCGGTCATGACACGTCCAGGCAGACCTTGAAGCCGTTAAAGCTAAAAAAGTAAAAGAAAAAGAAAGCTGCCTGGTTCGTTGTGTGTTTTTTAATCATGATCCTTCCTCATGTGGGCCGCTCTATAAAGCGAATCGCCCCGAAAAGTCAAGAAAAATATTTTTTCTTTCCCCTGCGGTTGCCTCCGGAGCGCTAGCGCTCTTCCATGGGAGCGTAATGCCGCAGAGTGTTGCCCATGTAGATCTGGCGCGGACGTCCGATTTTCAGCGGGTCGGTATCGTGCATTTCCTTCCACTGGGCGATCATTCCCGGAAGCCTGCCGATGGCGAACATGACCGTGAACATGTTGGTCGGAATGCCGATCATCCGGTACAGAATGCCGCTGTAAAAATCGACGTTGGGATAGAGCTTCCGGTCGACAAAGAAGTCGTCTTTGAGCGCCGCGTCTTCAAGCTCCATGGCGATGTTGATGAGCGGATCCTGGTAATTATTTTTCCTGAAGATGGTTTCGCAGTACTTTTTCAGAATCTTGGCCCGCGGATCGTAATTCTTGTAAACCCGGTGTCCGAAACCGAACAGGCGGAACTTGCTGGTCTTGTCCTTGGCCGATTCAATGCAGCTTTGAATGGAGAGTTTGTTTCTGTTGATCTCTTCGAGCATCTCAATCACCTTCTGATTGGCGCCGCCGTGCAGCGGTCCCCACAGCGCGCAGATACCCGCGCAGATCGACGCGTACAGATTGGCCATGCTGCTGCCCACCAGCCGCACGGTGGACGTGCTGCAGTTCTGCTCGTGATCGGCATGCAGGATGAGCAGCGTGGAAAGGGCTCTTTCGATATCCGGGTCCGGAATGTACGGATTGACCGGGGAGTCGAACATCATGTAAAGAAAATTGGACGCATACTTCAAATCGCGCTTGGGATAAACATGCGGCTGACCGATGCTGTGTTTATACGAATACGCCGCTATGGTGCGGATTCTGGAAATCAGCGAGGCGGCCATGAGATCGAAGGTATCGGCCTGAAAATCCTCCGTGTAATAGTCCGTGTAGTAGACGGACATGGAGTTCACCATGGTGGCCAGAATGGCCATGGGATGGGCGGTCGGCGGAAATCCGTCAAAGAACCGCAGCATCTCTTCATGAATCATGGAATTCTGCGTCAGGCGCTGCGAGAAGGCCTGCTGTTCCTCACGATTCGGGAGATTGCCGTAAATCAGCAGGTAGGCGACCTCGGAAAAGCTGGCCTTTTCCGCCAGCTCTTCGATGGGGATGCCCCGGTAGCGCAAAATCCCGCGGTCGCCGTCGATAAAGGTGATCGTGGAGGTGCAGGAGCCGGTGTTTTGATAGCCGACATCCAGCGTGATGAGGCCGGTGGCCTGTCTCAGCTTGGAGATATCGACGGCTTTTTCCCCTTCGCTTCCTTCGATGATCGGCATTTCGTGTGTCAGGGTGTCGTATGTCAATACTGCTTTGTCCATATGCAAGTGGGTACCTCTTTGTGTTTCAAATTTACAAGTTAACTTTCAGTGCCCTGAAGGCACTCCGCACGCCTGAAATAAGTATGATTAAGAGATGGAGTTTCTCTGCAACAGCCTTTTTGAGGGTTGGTTTCCAACATCACCTTATCTGCAAACATCATACATGAAAGGAAAAAAAGCTGTCAAGAAATTATCAAAGCCGGCGTTCAGCCGATGCCGGTGATGCGTCCGGCGTCGTCAATGTCGATATTCAGGGCCGCCGGCGTCCTGGAAAGACCGGGCATCCGGAGGATCTCGCCCGTGATGGGAATCAGAAATCCCGCGCCGGAGGCGATTTTGATCTCACGCACGGTGACGATAAAATCGCTGGGCAGCCCCAGGAGGCCGGGATTGTCGGACAGCGACTGCTGGGTTTTGGCGATGCAGACCGGCAGTTTGTCGTAGCCGGTTTTGCGGATGAGGTCGAGATGCCGTCTGGCCTGCGGCCGGTAGTCGATCGAGACGGCGCCGTAAATTTCACTGGCTACCTTGAAGATTTTATCCTCCACCGGCAGCTTCCAGTCATAGAGGGGTTTGAATTTCCCCGGAGCCCGGGCGATCAGCTCTACCGTTTTCCCGGCCAGATCGACGCCGCCTGCACCGCCCAGCCGGAAAATGTCCACGGGAGCGATGTTCATTCCCTGGTCTTCCGCCGCCTTCACGACTGCGCGGATTTCTTCTTCCGAATCCGACGGGAAACGGTTGAGCGCAATGATGCAGGGCACCTGAAATTTGTCGATGTTTTCATAATGCTTGCGCAGATTGGCCATGCCCAGGACGGCCGCGCGCGGATTGGGACGCTCCAGCGCCTCCCGGAGTATGCCGGCGTGGTATTTCAGGGCCCGGACGGTGGCGACCAGCACGACGATCCGCGGATTCAATCCGCCGTAAGGGGCGACGATGTCGAAATACTTTTCCGCGCCCAGATCAAAGCCGAAACCCGCCTCGGTGACGACATAATCCGCCAGCCTGAGCGCCAGGTCCGTTCCAATGATGCTGTTGGTGCCCTGGGCGATGTTGGCGAAGGGCCCGCCGTGAATGACGGCCGGCACGCCCTCGGTGGTCTGCGCCAGATTGGGCCACAGCGCGTATTTCAGAAGCGCGGCCATGGCGCCCTCCACGCGCAGATCGCCGGCGACGACCGGCCGGTCGTCGTACGTGAAGCCGACCAGCGTGCGGCGGATCTTTTCTTTGAGCTCTTCATAAGACCGCGACAGGCAGAGGATGGCCATGATCTCGCTCGACGGAACGATGTCGAATCCGGTTTCCCGGGGCACGCCGTTGGCGGTTCCGCCCAGGCCGATGACGATGTCCCGCAGCGAACGGTCGTTCATGTCCAGGACGCGTCGCCAGGTCACTTTGCGGGGATCGATGTTCAGCGGATTGCCGTGGAAGACAGAATTGTCCAGCACGGCCGACAGCAGGTTGTGCGCGCTTTCCACCGCCGGAAAGTCGTTGGTGAAATGCAGATTGATGTCGTCCGCCGGATGAACGCGGGAAAGCCCTCCTCCCGTCGCGCCGCCCTTGAGGCCGAAAACCGGCCCCAGCGAGGGTTCGCGCAGCGCCGCCATGACGGACTTGCCGATCCGGGCCAGCGCCTGCGCCAGTCCGATGGACACGGTGGTCTTTCCTTCACCGGCCGGCGTCGGGGTCATGGCCGAAACCAGGATGAGAGCGCTGTTTTTGCGCCTTTCGCGTTTTTGGATCGCCTCCAGACGCACTTTGGCCTTGTAACGTCCGTAAAGTTCCAGATCGTCCTCGCCCAGGCCGACCAAGGCGGCAATGTCGACGATCGGCTTCAGATGGATTTCCCGGCTCAGTGTTTTGCTTTTCGGCATGGCGTTATTTGTTGAGGATGGCGTCAAAACGGATATCGATGTTGTATTCGTCGCTGATGCGGTTGAAATCGTTTTTCAGGTCGAAAATTTTCACGGCCGGCGGCAGGGAAAAGCGGCAGACCATCTGGAAGGTGTTGGCGCCGGTGACCGGATTGTTGTCCACGTTGGTGGAAATGTCGTCGATGTTGACCTTTCGGCTCTGCAGGGCCTTGCAGATCTGGTGGATGATGCCCGGATGATCAATGGAGATGGCGATGAGTTTGTAGGGGATGGAAGGCGCGACATCGCGATGGCCGGGCGCTTTGGTTTTTCGGACGTGGATATCCAGCTTCGTTTTTGCGCGCAGGCTGTCCAGATCGCCGATCAGGCGTTCGATGTCCTCCGTTTTTCCCGACGTCAGAATGATCATGCCGAATTCATTGCCCAGGACGCAGCCGCGGGAACGCTCGATATTGATGCCGCGCGCCGTAAAAAATTCCGTGATTTCCCTGGCCAGGCCGGGACGGTCCTGCCCCATGGTGGAAACAACAACGTACGATCTCATGGTCCGACTCCCCTTGCTGCTGCGTCGTTTTTCCGGTTTTTATCCGCATCCCGTCGGGTTGTCAAGAAAAAGTCCGCAGTTACAATCGTGTTTTTCCAAACGAAACGGTTGACAAACGAGGATTCTGCACGTATGAAAATCAAAAAATGAAGGTTCGCTTATGGTCGGTACGCAGGAGTCCTCCTACAGCTTTATCGAAGAAATCATCAACAGCGTCACACACGGGGCGGGCATATTATTGAGCATCGCCGCTCTGGTCCTCATGGTTGTGTTTGCCAGTCTTTCCGGCAGCGCCGTTCACGTCGTGAGCTGCGCGATTTTCGGAGTGACGCTGATTCTCTTGTACACCGCTTCGACGCTTTACCACGGCATTCCTTACCCCCGGGTAAAAAGGATTCTCAAAATCTTCGATCATTGCTGTATCTACCTGCTGATTGCGGGAACCTACACGCCTTTCCTGCTGGTCACGCTGCGCGGCGCGCTCGGATGGACTCTTTTTGGCGTCATCTGGTTTTTGGCTCTGCTGGGGGTGCTTTTCAAGCTTTTCTTCATCCACCGCTTTAAGATCGTCTCCACAATCGCTTACGTTCTTATGGGGTGGATCATTATTCTGGCCATTAAACCGCTTATGGCAGCCCTGCCTGCGGGCGGCTTGATTTTTCTGGTGGCGGGGGGCCTGGCCTATTCTCTGGGAGTCATTTTTTATGCGTGGAAAAAACTGCCCTTCAATCATGCCATCTGGCATTTGTTTGTTCTGGCCGGCAGCATCTGTCATTTCTTCGCCGTTTTGTTCTACGTCCTTCCGGCATAGGGACGGGGGAATCAAAACGCCTTGAATAATCGTTTTTTAAATGCTAGAAAACCCCTCTCAGTAACGATAAGACTTTAAACGGGAGAACAAAATGAAGAAAAGTTTTTTGCTGTTCGTTTGTCTGCTCGCGGTGTTGCTTACGGCTCTCACGGCCTGGACCAAGGAAAAGTACACGGTAACGGTATTGCCCTTCTCAATACACAGCGCGGAAAACATGGACTATGTCCGTCAGGGGGTCGGACAAATGCTGACCAGCCGGATCGCCGTGCCTGACAAAATCGAAGTAACCGGCGCGGAGGTCGTTCAGGACATTGTAAAAAAATCAGGGGCCAAGGAACTGAACCTGTCGGACGCACACAAAATCGGCCAGCAGTTGAAATCCGATTATGTCGTCTGGGGCAGCATCACCAAAATCGGATCGAGTATCAGCATTGACGGCAAACTGATCGACATCTCGGGGGGGAAATCGGATGTCGGCATCTTCTCCCAGTCCCAGACGCTCGACGAAGTGATTCCGAAAATCAATGACTTTTCCCAGCGCATCGTCACGCACATTCTCGGAACGGCGCCGGCCGCCGCCCCTGCCTCCGTTCCGTCCGTCGTCGGCGCGCCGCCCGCAACTCCGGCGGTGGCTCCTCCGCCCGCGCCCGGCATCTCCCGCGAGGCCCAGATCATTGCCGGAATGAAGAAAGGCGGCCGCAAAGGGACGCTCACCTCCATGATCAATCCGGAATTCATCGACTCCACAGATCCCGTGAAGCGCCGGGGCTTCTGGATGAGTCAAATGGTGAAAACGGAATTCAAAGGAATGGCGATCGGCGACGTCAACAAAGACGGCAAAAACGAAGTGGTGGTGATCGACAAGAACAACGTCTTTATCTATCTGAAAGAGCAGGAAAACATGAAACTGCTCAAGACCATCAAAGGCGGGGCCTACCTGAACTACATTTCCGTCGATGTGGCGGACATCAATAAAAACGGCATTCCGGAAATCCTCGTCACAGCCCTCAACGACCGGCTGCTGGTGTCTTTTGTCCTGGAATATAAAGACGGGGACTACAAAACCATTGCCTCGGACATCCGGTATTTTCTGCGCGTAATCGATACGACGCCGGACATGCCGCTGTTGCTGGGGCAGACGTACGGCATGGACAAGGTATTCGAGACACAGATTTATGAGATCGTGTGGCGAAACGGCGCTTACGTATCCGCCGATAAAATGAAAATTCCCCTGGGATTGTCGGTGTACGGCCTGACCATGGATTCGCTCGGCGCCGGCGCCAGCGAAAAAATCATTGCACTCGACGAGCTGGATTATCTCTGCATTATCACGCCCACGCATAAACCGATGACCCGGATCCTCTCCTTCGGTTTCTCGCCGGATGAGCTGATCTGGAGAAGCGATACGACTTACGGCGGCAGCAACAATTACATTGCCAATATCGACAAGCAGAAGCCCAGCGACGCCAATCTGGAGACGAGCGCCTTTGCCAATTTGCGCATCCTGACCTTCGACACCAACAAAGACGGCAAGAAAGAGCTCATCATTGTCAAGAATTTGTCCGCCGTGGGACGGATCTTTAAAAATCTCAAGCTTTTCACGTCCAGTGAAATTTACAACCTGGAATGGGACGGGCTCGGAATGGCGGAAAACTGGCGAACCAAAAAAATCAACGGCTATGTCGCCGATTACTGTTTCAAGGATATCGACAACGACGGCCGGCCGGAAATCGTCCTCGCGCTCGTACAATCCACCGGCGCGGCGTTGACCGACCGGAGCGTTATTGTCGTCTATGAGCTGGACATGCCGCAATAGCTATTGACAAACGCTCCGCTCTTCGGTATAGCGTCCGGGCGACGTCGCCAAAAGCAAAACCGGCGCGGTCGCCCCACAAGATTGAAATCGGGGGAAACAAAATTTTCCCATAAAGGCGGTGTAGCTCAGCTGGTTAGNNGGTGTAGCTCAGTTGGTCAGAGCATACGGCTCATATCCGTAGTGTCCGGGGTTCAATTCCCTGCACCGCCACCAGAATTTCCGACCCCGCCCTTTTTTGAGGGCGGGGTTTTCCAAAGAAATCCATGATCGCCGAATCCATTGAAAACAGAGTTTTTCTGCCCCGGTCTTTTCTGAAAAACCGGCATCTTCAATCCGTCATGGCCTCCGCCCGTGTGCTGATCGGACCGCATCGTTTTCTTCTCGAGCACGCCCGGGAAAGAATTCTCGAGACGTCCAGCGGGTCGCGTCTTCTGGCTTATGTTTCATCCCCTCCGGCCTCCCGCGGGCTGATCGTCATTTTGCACGGCTGGGAAGGCTCTTCCTCGTCGGCCTACGTTCTGGCGGCCGGCGCTTATTTTTACCGGCGGGGTTTTTCCGTGTCCCGCCTGAACTTGCGCGATCACGGCGAATCGCATCACCTCAATGAAGGCCTTTTTCACGGCGCGCTCCTGGACGAAACATGTGACGCGGTAAACGCGCTGGCCTTGGATGCCGGTGCAGATCCCGTCTATCTGATGGGCTTTTCTCTGGGCGCCAACTTTGCCCTGCGCATCGCCGTTCGTCATTCCGAAAAGCCGATCCGCGGTCTCAGGCAGGTCTTTGCCATAAGCCCCCCGCTCGATCCCTACAAGACGACGCTGGCCATCGACGGCGGATCGGGATTGTACCGGAAATACTTTCTTAAAAAATGGCGTCGCTCGCTCAAAAAGAAACAGCGTCTTTTTCCCCACACGTATAACTTCAACAAAATGCTGCGCTGTCGCACCTGTCTGGAACTGACGGAGAAGATGATGACCTATTTTCCGGAATTTCCTTCCTACCGGGACTATTTCAACCTGTATACGCTCTCCGAAAAATCCTTCCGGGATTTGAATGTGCCGGTCCGGATCTTCATCTCGGAGGATGATCCGGTCATTCCGGCGGAGGATTTCCTGCCGCTCGCCGGCAACCGTTTTCTCACCGTGTCCCGGCAGAAGTTTGGCGGCCATTGCGGCTTTATCGATTTTTTCCCTTACTGCCGCTGGTACAACGACCGGATTGCCGAGGCCATTGGAGGATGATGAAAACGGACCTGACACTGCTTGGGCAGCAAAAAGCGTTTCCGCTACACGTGCTGCGGCGGCTGGAAGACGCGCCGCTCGATTACGCCCCGAAGCATGCTTCACTGGTCCAGTCCCCCGGCGGACGGCACCTCGAGGCCGGGGTTGTGGTTTTGTTGTGCTACCGGAATTCCGAATATGTATTCCAATTGATCAAGCGTTCGGAAGCCGTCGCCCAGGCCGGAGACATCAGCTGCCCGGGTGGAATGCTGGAGCGCAGGACCGATGAAATGCTCGGCCACATATTGCTGAAAACACAGATCATCCGCGCCGCAGACGGCCGGCCGCTCGACGCGCTTTCCGCCAGGGACGAACAGACGCTCGGACTGATCCGCCTCTTTCTGATGAACGCGCTGCGCGAGGCCTGGGAGGAAATCGGCCTGAGCCCCCTCAATGTGGCGTATCTGGGCGCCCTGCCCTCTTATTCGCTTACGTATTTCGCCCGGACGATTTTCCCTCTCGTCGCTCTGGTCAAAGAACCCTACGCTTTTCAGTTGAGCGGCGAAGTGGAGAAGGTTCTGGAAATTCCCCTGAGCTATTTTTTCCAAAGTTCGTCTTACGCCCTGGTGGAAATCGAATCGGATCAGGGCAGCGCCGATCCGCGCTACAGCGTGAAATTCCCCGGGCTCGTCATCCCTGACGGAAACGGCCAAAACGATATTCTGTGGGGAGCGACCTTTCATATCCTGACCGGATTTCTCAAGCTGGTTTATCCGGAAGCCTTTCCGGACATCTCGCCTGCCCGCACGGTCAGCAGAGTGCTGTCGCCCAACTACACAACGGGAAAGCGTTCATGAGATGAGCTATCTGTCTTTGAACCATCACAGGATCGATACGGTCATTTTCGATTTTGACGGAACCTTTGCCAAGCTGAACATCGATTTCGAACGGATGCGCAGCGTGATCCGGGAGCTGATCGCCCGCTACGGCATCGATCCCGGAACGCTTTGCGAGACGTTCGTTTTGGAACTCATCGACGAAGCGGCTGGCCGGCTCTGCGGAAATGACCCGCAGCGCTTTAAGGCAGAAGCGTTCGGCATCCTGGAAGACATCGAAGTCAGAGCGGCGCGGGAAGGCGAGTTGTTTGCAGAGACCCGGCGCCTGCTTTCCACGCTTAACGAGCGCTGCATCCGTGCGGGAATCATTACGCGCAACTGCGCCCGGGCCGTGCGGACGGTTTTTCCGGACATTGACGCGCACTGCTGCGTGGTCGTCTGCCGCGAGGATGTGACGCGCGTCAAGCCGCACCCCGAGCAAATTACGCAGGCTCTGTCCCGGTTGGGCGGACAGGCCGGCGCTTCCGTCATGATCGGCGACCACCCGATCGACATTGCCACCGGCCACAACGCCGGGACGGCGACAGCCGGCGTGCTCACGGGCCGTTTTCAAAAAGAAGATTTTCTTCGCGCCGGGGCAGACGCGGTTTTTCCCCAGGCGCCGGACATCCTGCAGCTGCTTCGTTAATCGGCGTTCCGGAAGTCTTTGCTCATTGACAGGCCCCGTGCAATCCGTTAGAACAATATTCGCCTCGCAAGAGGCGTATTCGACGCCACAATACCTTTGCAGGAGCAGTTTATGAATCCCCATGTTTTTCGCGAATACGACGTCCGGGGCGTTGTCGATCAGGATTTGAATGAAGACTTCATTGTTGATCTCGGCCGCGCCATCGGCACCTATGCGCTGCAAAATAAAGTACAGGTCATGACGGTGGGGCGTGATTGCCGTCTGAGCTCCGCCGATTATCAGCGCTACCTGATCCGGGGCCTCAATGCCGCGGGAATCGACACGATCGACATCGGTCTTTGCGCGACGCCGATGCTTTACTTCGCCATTCGCCACTGCGACGCGGGCGGCGGCGTCATGATCACGGGCAGCCACAATCCGCCGGAATTCAACGGCTTCAAGATCTGTGTCGGCTATGACTCCATTTACGGCCCGCAGATACAGGAATTGCGGAAAATCATGGAGGCGGACGCTTACGCAAGTGGTTCGGGAAAGGCGCAGTCCCGGGACATCGCCCTGGCCTATTCCAACTATCTTTTCGACAATGTACGGCTCTCCAAAAAAATGAACGTCGTTCTCGATGCCGGCAACGGCGTCGGCGGGAAATTCGCCCTGCCCCTTCTGGAACGGATGGGCTGCGCGGTCACCTGTATTTACTGCGATCCGGACGGCCGCTTCCCGAACCATTTTCCCGACCCGACGGTTGAGGAGAATCTCCAGGTTCTGATCAGAACCGTTGCCGAAACAAAAGCAGACCTGGGCATTGCTTTCGACGGAGATGCCGACCGCCTCGGTGTCATCAGCAACACCGGCGAAATCATCTGGGGCGACAAACTGCTGCTTTTGTTTGCCAGATATATTTTGAAGGAATCCCCCGGAGCGACCGTCATCGGCGAAGTCAAGTGCTCTCAGGTTTTATACGACGGCATCCGGCAGGCCGGCGGCCGTCCGCTCATGTGGAAAGCCGGACATTCGCTGATCAAGGCGAAGATGAAGGAAGAAAGTGCGCTCCTGGGCGGAGAAATGAGCGGCCACCTTTTTTTCGCCGACCGTTATTTCGGCTATGACGACGCCATTTACGCCGCGCTGCGGCTCCTGGAAATCCTCTCCCGGACGGATTATTCCTTAAGTGAGCTGCTCGCAGATGTGCCGAAAACCTTCGCCACGCCGGAAATTCGGGTGGACTGTCCGGACGATAAAAAAAGCGCGGTCGTCGCCAAGATCAAAGCGCACTACCGCCAGACGCCGGGCATGATCGATATCGACGGCGTCCGTGTCCCCTTCCCGGACGGCTGGGCGCTGGTGCGCTGTTCCAATACCCAGCCGGTGATCGTCCTGCGCTTCGAAGCTTCATCCGCGAAGCGCCTTGAAGACATCCGGCGCGAGGTGGAGGGCCTGCTGGACGTCTAAGACGTCAACAGGCGGAATGGGGATCATTTCAGCGCGTCGGCAGAGCGTAATCCTCATTCTGCGGGGAGCATAAACGAGGATAGAACTTTTTTTGAAGAAGGCGTGCCGGAACCGTCGAATCAAGGAGTTCCTTTTGTGACGGGCATCTTGCCGGCGTGTCTTTCCAATTTTTTTTATTGAATAATTTTTAGTATTATGCAATGTTTACGCAAATTTCAATCAGGCACTGTAAAAAATGTTGTTCAAATCAACCTTGAATAAGGAGTATTCATCATGAAAATCTTGCATCGCTCATTATTTGTTATTTTGATCAGCATGTTTTTATTCGGTTGCGGCGACAAGACGGCCGGTGTGGAAGGCAAGATTGTCGACGGCAAGGGAAAGCCTGTGCCGGGCGTTTCCATGGTCTTCAAGCAGGTCCAGCCGACGCAGGGATACGAACAGTTTGAAACCAAAACCGGTCCGGACGGCGCCTTCAAGTTATCGGGTCTTGCTCCTCTTTCCGATTACACCATAGCGATTCTGTCCGATAAATGGAGATCGAAAGTCACCAAAAAAATCAAAACGCTCGAAGAAGGACAGAACCTGGTTTTAAGCGAACCGATCAAAGTCCGGTTTCATCAGTTGAAAGACGGAACGGTCATTGACACCAAAACAGACTTGCAGTGGTATATTCATCCGGTTGCCGACATCACGGCCGCGAGTGTCGTTCCCACCGTTAAAAGCCTCGCCATCGGCGGATATTCCGACTGGCGTCTCCCTTCCCGCGATGAGCTGAACGGTCTGCAGGAAGAGAAGGCCCAGCCGAAAGCGCCCGCGACACAGCCGGCTTTGGTCAATAAAACCTGCTGCGCATGGGTGTCCGAGCCTCAGGGACAGCAAGTGGACTGGAAGTTTTATATTGAAGAAGACAACGAGCTGTGGTCGTCGAGCAAAGATACCCCGGACAGCAGAGTCGTCATCGTCCGCAGCACCGTCGCCGCGCCGGCCGCCGCCGCTGCGCCTGCGGCAACAACAGAAGCGGCTCAACCGGCAGCAGTCGAGACGCCGGCGGGCAAGGCCGAAACCGGTCAGGTGAAACTCCCGGAAGGCGTCAAGTACGCATCGAGAAAAGCCTGTGCGGAAAAAAGAGCCCTGGCGGCCAAGCAGGCAAAAGCCGCCCCGGCGGAATCGCCCGCTCAGGGTAAAGCACTGCCCGCGCCGCCCGCTCTCAAGAAGGGAGCGGTGGCCCCCGTCGCGTCGGCAGCTAAAATGCCGGAACCGGTAAAATCGACGGCACCGGCCAGAAAGGTTGAGGCATCATCAACCGGACTTTCCGAATCCCTCTACTTCGAAGCCGGCAGCGCAAGCCTGAGCTCCCTGCAGCGGGCCAAATTGAGCAGATTCTTTTCCAAGGTCAAAGGAAAGAAAGGCGTTCTGATCGTTGACGGACACTCCGATACGTCTGCCGGAAGCAAATCGGGCAACCTGCTTTTGTCGATCGAGCGCTCGAGCAAGGTTGTTGCCGCCCTGAATCAAATGGGTCTGGGCAATGACATCAAGATCGAAGTGAAAGCCCTGGGCGATACGCAGCCCGTTGCATCCAACGATACGGCCGAAGGGCGCAGCCTTAACCGTCGCGTTGACGTGAGTTTCGTATCCGAATAATCAAATGACCAAAATGAGAAAAGCCCCCTGCACGACAAGGCAGGGGGCTTTTTATTTTGAATGCCGCGTTAGCCCGTTTCCCGACCGGCGATAGAAATGGACTAGCGCCACATCGCCGAGGTTTCCGGCTCCCAAGGCGCGGGCATGATGGAGCAATTTTCATCCAAAGCATCGATCGCTGCCATATCGGCGGTGGAAATCTCAAAGTCAAAAATGGCCGCGTTTTCGATGATCCGCTCCCGGTGGACGGATTTTGGAATGATCACTATCGCGCTTTGTAACGCCCAGCGCAGAATGATTTGCGGGACCGTCTTGCCGTATTTTTTTCCCAGGACAGCCAGTCGCTCGTCATCCAGACGTTTTCCGCGACTCAACGTACTGTAGGATTCCACAACGATGCCGTGGCGGCGGCAGTAGTCGACCAGCGGCCGGCGCTGAATGAAAGGACTCGTTTCAATCTGATTGACGACCGGCACGACCTTTGTTGTCGAGAGGAGTTCATCGAGATGACGGATCATGAAATTGCTCACGCCGATGGCGCGGACCCTGCCCGATTCCTGCAGAGTGACCAGCGCCCGCCAGGTTTCGTTGCGCAGAACCGGCACCGGCCAGTGAACCAGGTACAGGTCCACATAATCCGTTTGGAGTCTGCCCAGACTTGCCTCAAAGGCCTTGAGGGTCGCTTCATATCCCTGATCGTCGTTCCACACTTTGGTGGTCAGAAAAACCTCTTTTCGGGGAATGCCGCTGTCGCCGAGCGCTTCTCCGACGTCCTTTTCGTTGTCATAAATTCTGGCGGTGTCGATGTGGCGGTACCCTGCTTCCAGCGCCCAGCGCACGGCATTTTTTGTCTGGCTTCCCGGTCCGGAGAGAAAGGTCCCCAGGCCGAACCGGGGCATGGCGATCCCGTTGTTGAGGGAAACGGTTGATGCAATCGTAAGCGTCATATTCTTCCTCCGTCGTCATTTTTTCTTCAAAAGCAGAAATGTGGCGGACACCCGGCAGATGTTTTTTTCCGCATCGTCCGTCACCAGGCAATCGCCGATCATCAGGCTGCCGCCCTTCCTGAAGACACTGGCCCGGGCGGTCAAGTGTCCCTTGTCAATGCCGGCAAGGAAATTGCTTTTGAGCTCGATGGTGGTAAGGCCTTCGCCGGATTTAAGCTGCGTCATCATCGCATGGGCGATCGCTTCGTCGGCCAGGGCCACGATCAGCCCGCCCTGCATGGTTTTCGCCCCCTGCAGATATTCCGGGCGAACCGGCATCCGCAGGCACGCGCGGCCGTCTTTCAATTCACCGACCGTCACGCCGAAATGATCGAGAAAGGGATTAAGCCCTTGCTGTCCCGCGGCGATTTTCTGCAAATAAAGACTGTAGTTGAAAATAATCGTCACCTTCTTTCTCATTAGTCCCCTGCGGAGAGAAGGACTATAATCCAATCTCCACAATAAACCAATCCTTTTGTCGCAGCGGATTAGTGGTCGCGGGCCATGACGTGAACGGCCGTGGCCTTGAAGGAAACGGTGACGGAGGTCCCTTCGCACAGGCCCAGATCTTCGCAGGATGAAACAGTGATGTAGGCGACGACAGGGAAGCCGCAGTCCAGAATCATTTTATAAAAAAACGCCTGGCGGACGATTTTCTGAATTTTCGCCTCGAACACATTGCGGGCGCTGACCTTCTTCAGCGGGTCGGCGGAAACGGTGATGTTTTCGGGCCGGACGCAGCAGAAAACCGTTTGTCCCGGCGCGAAGTCGCCCACCGCTTCGAGCATTTTGTCCCCGACGGCAATTTCCAGCAAATTGTCCCGGTTCATTTGCACCGTGCCTTCGAGAATGGTTTCCGTGCCGACAAAGCCGGCCACGAATTCGGACGCCGGCCGGTTGAAGACCTGTGCGGTCGTTCCCGACTGGATCATGCCGCCGTCGGCCAGTACGACGACATCCTGGGCCAGGCGCAGCGTTTCCTCACGGTCATGCAGCGCCAGGACGGCCGTGATTTTCGTTTCTTCGAGAATGTGCCGCAAGTCGTCGATCAGCGTTTCGCGCGTCGGCGGATCCAGAGAGTTGAACGCCTCGTCGAGCAAAATCAGCTCCGGTTTCAGGGCAAAGGCGCGCGCCAGCGACACCCTTTTGGCCTCCCCGCCTGAAAGCGTTTTCGCCGAGCGCTTGGCCAGAGGGCTGATGCCGAAGTAAGCCAGGGCGTCTTCGACGTTTTTCCGGATATCGCCGTTGGTCAGATGCCGGAATTTCAAACCCAGTGCGACGTTTTTATAGACAGACGTATTGAGCAGGAGCGGCTCCTGGAACACGACGGAAACGCTTTTGCGCATTTCCGACCGCCGCGCGGAGGTATCGACTGCAACGCCGCGGTAGAGAATCCCCCCCCGGTCGGGCTTCAGCAGCCCCGCCATGGTCAGCAGAAGCGTCGACTTTCCCGCGCCGTTGGGGCCGATCAACGCCAGAATCCGGCTGGTTTCAACGCTCATTTGTTCGATGTCCAGGACGGTCACGCCGCCCCGCCGGACAAGTAAATTCTGGACGGTGAGAATATGGTTCATCGCAGCTGCTGCCTTTGCTGAATATGCGTCAGGAGAAGATTAACCAGAAAAGCAAGAATGAGGAGAATAATCCCCAGAGCAATGGCGATGTCGAAATTCCCCTTTCCGGTTTCCATGACCGTGGCGGTCGTAAGCACGCGCGAATAGCCTTTGATGTTTCCACCCACCATGATGGACGCGCCGACTTCGGAAATAACGCCGCCGAAACCCGCCATGACGGCCGCGAGCAAAGGCAGTTTGGATTCCTTGATCAGAACCCACACCATCTGCATCCGGCTCGCGCCCAGCGACAGGATCTGCAGACGAAGGTTGGGCGGAAGATTTTGAATGGATGCAAGCGATATGCCCATGACGATCGGCGTGGCGATGATAGCCTGAGCGATGATCATGGCGTAAGGCGTATAGAGAATTTCAAGAAATCCGAGAGGTCCGCTGCGCCAGATCATGATCGTAACAAACAGACCGACAACGACGGGAGGAAGTCCCATGCCGGTATTGATCAAACTGATGACCAGTCTTTTCCCCGGAAAGGTGGTAAGCGCCACTGTCGTTCCGATGGAAACGCCGAAGAAAAGGCTGATGAAGGTGGCTGTCCCCGATATTTTCAGGGACAGCCAGGTAATGCCGAGAACTTCCGGATCAAAGCTGATGAGCAGTTCAAAAGCCTTAACGATCCCCTGGACGATCAACTCCATTGTAAACTTTCTTCTTCATGACGGGCGTCCGCTGCCTGTCCGGCCGGACGCCCGACCCTTTTACATTATTTTCCCAAATCTTCCACCTTTTTCCCCGCATCGGGGAAGAAGAGCGGCGATCCGAACTTATCGACGCCGAACGTTTTGATGATCCCCTGGGTTTTCTTGGATACCATGAAGTCGGCAAAAGCCTTGCCGCCGTCGGCATTGACTTTCGGCCATTTGGCGCTGTTGATTTCAATCACGTGGTAAATGTTGAGCAGCGCTGCATCTCCTTCAACCAGAATGTCCAGGCCCAGATTTTTCTTCAAAGCCAGGTAGGTGCCGCGGTCCGCCAGCGTGTAGCCTTTCTTTTCTGCTGCGATGCTCAGGGTCTGACCCATGCCCAGTCCCGTTTCCTGGTACCACTTCTGCCCGGCGGGGCTGATCCCCGTCTGTTTCCAGAGGGTCTTTTCCTTGGCATGCGTGCCGGAATTGTCGCCGCGGGACGAAAAGAGCGCCCCTGCTTTGGCGATCGTCTTCAACGCTTCGGCGGAGGACTTCAGGCCCTTGATCCTTGCCGGATCGGCCGGCGGCCCGACAATGATAAAGTCATTGTGCATCACGAGCCTGCGGTTGACGCCGTTCCCTTCCGCCATGAATTTCTTTTCGGCGTCGGGGGAATGAACCAGAAGAACGTCCGCTTCGCCCTTCTGTCCCATGGCCATGGCCTGGCCGGAACCGACGGCGATCGTCTTCACAAAATAACCGGTTTCTTTTTCAAAGATGGGGATCAGCACGTCAAGCAGACCAGAATCCTGCGTGCTCGTGGTGGTTGCCAGAATGATGTTTTTCTGCTTGGGCTCGGTCTTGGCCGCCAAGACATCCGAGGCTCCCAGAGCGAAAAGCAGAAAAGCAGCGATCAGAACTGCAACGGTCTTGCTGTTTTTGAACATTTTCATCATAAAACTCCTTTTTCGTTATTTCTTGTGGGTTTCCTGCCATTGGCGGGAATTGGGGAAAAACAATGCCGATCCGTATTTGTCTTTTCCGAAATCACGGATAATCAACTGTCCCTTTTCCGGAGAGGTCAGCCATTGGACGAACGTCATCGTATCCTTATGGTTGACTCCGGGAAACTTGGCCGGATTCACCGGGATCAGCGAAATAAAATTCAGCAGAGCTTCGTCGCCTTCCACGAGAACGACCAGTTGAATGGAATTTTTCAAAGACAGATAAGTGGCCCGGTCGATCACGGTATATGCCGACTGCTGATTCGTGTACTTCAGCGTCGAGACGTTTCCTTCCGCACCCTTTTCGTAAATGATGTACCAGGCGCCCTGCGGTTTGATCCCGGCTTTCTTCCAAAGCTCCATTTCCGCCACATGCGTTCCTGATTTGTCGCCGCGGCTGATAAACTTCATGCCTCTGTCCTGAATCCTTTTCAACGCGGCCCCGACCGACGTCATGCCCCGGATGCCGGCAAGATCGTCCGGATGTCCGACAATCACGAAATCGTTGTACATCAGGGGAATTCTTTCCGTCCCGAAGCCGTCGGCAATGAATTTCTCCTCCAGTGATTTTGCATGGGCCATCACCAGATCAATCTGGCCTTTTGTTGCTATTTTCAGTGCGGCGCCGGTTCCCGCGCCGACGTGACGGACGCGAATGCCCGTTTCTTTTTCAAACTGATCCTCCAGCGTTCCAACGATTCCCGAATCGATCGGACCGATCGTGCTGGACAGGAAAACAAACTTGTCTCCGTCTGCGGCCATGGCCAAAGACGCCCACAGCAACAAAAGCAGCACCATGCCTTTACAAATAACTCCTCTCATCTAAACACTCCTTTCCTCATTTTTGATTTTCATGAATGAAGGATTTTTCCGACATCATTAAAACGGTAGCTGCCGATTTTCCCGACGCGTTTTTTAAACGCATCCGACTTCAGCGTCTCCATGAATGCCTGCAGTTCCGGTCGGAAAAACGTGTCTCTGTCCAGAATCATGTCAAAGCGCTCGCCGGTCAGCGGCAAAAAGTTCAGGTCCAGAATTTTGGCCACGGCGGCCGAGGCGATGCCGACGTCCGCTTCGCCGGAGATCAGCGCCAACCCCACTTCAAAGTGGGTGTAGACTTCATTGTCGTAACCGGCAATGTTTCCGCTGGAAATGTTCCGGCTTTTGAGCTCGTAATCCAGGAAAATCCGGATGCCCGATCCGCGCTGCCGGTTGACGAACCGAATGTCTTGACCGGGCAGACTTTCCCATCCCTTAAATTTTTTTGGAGCGGCTTTGGGGGTTAAAAAACCGATGTCCCGGTAAAACAAGTTGACGACCACCGGAGAATGAT
>DBPV01000016.1 GCA_002304995.1 Syntrophaceae bacterium UBA1411 | reverse complement strand
GACGGTCCGGGATTTCACCGTGGAGAGCGACGTCGTCAACACGCAGGTTGAAGGCCTGATCAAAGGCGCCCAGGTGGTGGACCAGAAATACATGTCCGACGGCACGGTGGAAGTTCGCCTGAGAATGCCGCTTTACGGGAACCTCTCGCAGGTCCTGGTGCCGCTGGCCATCGAAAAACGTAAACAGCTTCCGCCTCCGCCGCCTTCCGAGCCTCAGGCGCCTCAGACGCCCGCGGCTCCTGCTCCGGCGGCTCCCGCTCCTGCAGCCCCGGCGCCAACCGTAGCAGCGCCGCCCGCGCCGCCGGCTCCGGTGGTCTACACGGGTCTGGTGGTTGACGCCCGCGGCATCGGCGCGCGTCCGGCCATGTCGCCGCGCATTTACGATGAAAACGGCAAGGAAATTTACGGATCCGCCAACGTGGACCGCGAATACGCCGTTCAGCAGGGGATGAGCGGCTACGCGCGCGACCTCGCCGCCGCGCAGGGCAATGCCCGCGTCACGGCCAATCCCGTGACGGTCAAGGCGCTCAAGACGGGCGGCATGGGCAAATCCGACCTGGTGATCAGCAACGCCGACGCCGCGCAGATAAACGCTTCGGCGGAAAACGCCTCGTTCATGAAAAAATGCCGGGTGATGATCGTTCTGGATTAGCCGGCGCCATCGACTAAAACAAACGGCCGCAGTCACTTTTTTGTGGCTGCGGCTTTTTACTGCATCCGGGGAAGAATATGTCCGTGCCTGTTCTTTCCCGCGTCGTTGACAAGGAAAATGACCGTGTCCAAACGCATTGCCGTCTTATCCGAGGAGGTGGCCAACCAGATTGCCGCCGGAGAAGTGGTGGAAAGACCGGCGTCGATCGTCAAGGAGCTCGTTGAAAACGCTCTCGATGCCGGCGCGGGCGACATCCGCATTGAACTGGTCCGCGGCGGCTGTGAGTCCATCCGGGTGACGGACAACGGCTCCGGCATTCTGCGCGACGACGTGGCGCTGGTTTTTGAACGTCACGCCACCAGCAAAATTTCCCGAATCGACGATCTGGGCCGGATCGCGTCGTTCGGCTTTCGCGGCGAGGCGATGGCGAGCATCGCGTCCGTGGCGCGCGTGGACCTGCTCACGCGCCGGCCGGAAGATCTCGCCGGAACGAAAGCCGCCGTCGAAGCGGGGTTCATTTCTGAAATCGCGCCCGCCGGCCTGCCGCCCGGCACGCAGATCACGGTAACGAAACTCTTTGCCAATGTGCCGGCCCGCCGCAAATTTCTGAAAACGGAAGCCACCGAACAGAGCGCCTGCCTCGATGCGGTCACCCGGCTCGCGCTGGTGCATCCGCATGTTCGTTTTTCTGTCGTCGCCGACGGCCGCGAGGTCTTTGCCGCGCCCGCCGCAAAAGACGTTTCCCGGCGCATCGCCATGGTTCTGGGACAGGACTTTGTCGGCCGCAGCCGGGAAATCGGCGGGCAGCGGGGGCCGGTCCGGCTGCGCGGATTCGTGTCGACGCCGGATTTTACCCGATCGAATGCAAAGGGCATTTTTCTGTTCGTCAACTCCCGCTTTATCCGCGACGCCTCGCTCGGCCACGCGGTGCTTGCCGCGTACCGGCAGGTGATCGAGCCGCGCCGCTATCCGGCCGCCGTGCTGTTTCTGGACCTGCCGGGCGAAGATGTCGATGTCAACGTTCATCCGGCCAAGCTGGAAGTCCGCTTTAAGAATTCCCGCGAAATTTACGATCTGGTCGCCACAACCGTCGCGCAGGCGCTCGCCGCTGCCCGCACGGCGCCCGACGCGGTCGCCTACCGTCTGGCGCCGCGCGAATCGTCATCCGCCGCTTCCGGATTCTGGAAGCCCAGAGAAACGGCGCCGCTCCGGGAAAGGCCGGCCGAAGTCTATACGCGGCGGAACCTGCAGCAGGCGATCGAGACAGACTGGCTCAGGCGGTCGGAAAGCACGCTTCCGGCGACCGAAGCGGCGCAGGCAAAGCCCGATGCGCCGCGGATCACGTTTGCCGACCGCGGCTATCTGGGGCAGTTTGCCGGAACCTACCTGGCCTTCGGCGGTTCCGACGGACTGACGCTTATCGATCAGCATGCCGCGCATGAACGCATTATTCTGGAGCGCCTGAAGGCGTCGGCCGCCTCGCGCGGCGCGAGCCAACCCCTGTTGATGCCGGAGGTGGTGAGCCTTCCTCCCGCGCAGATCGCTTTGTTTGCCGATGCGCTGGAGCTGCTTTCCAACATCGGTCTGGAACTGGAAATCTTCGGCCGTGACGCCCTGGTGGTGAAGGCGCTGCCCGCCGATCTGATCGGCGTGCCGCCGGCCGATCTCATTTCCGACCTGGCCGATCAACTGGCCGGCGAGGCGAAGCTGTCGCTTGCCTGCCGCAAGGAGAAAATTCTGGCATCGCTGGCCTGCCGCGCCGCCATCAAGGCCAACACGTCTCTTTGCGGCGAGGAAGTGGCGACCCTGTGCCGGGATCTGGAGCAGACGCCTTTTAACGCCACCTGTCCGCACGGCCGGCCGGTCAGTGTGCATTTTTCCTTGTATGAAATCGAACGACTTTTTAAACGCCGCTAAGCCGGTTCGGATTCCGCTGGTTGTTTTGGGCTCGCCCACGGCCACCGGGAAAACCCGTCTGGCCGTCGAACTGGCCCGCGCCTGCGGCGGCGAAATCGTCAGCGCCGATTCCATGCAGGTATACCGCTTCATGGATATCGGAACGGCCAAGCCGACTGCGGAAGAGCGAAAGCGCGTCCGGCACCACCTGATCGACGTGGCGGATCCGGATGAAGAATTCAATGCCGCGCTCTACGCCGACGCGGCGAGGGCGCAGATTGCCCGCCTGCGTCAGGAAGGCAAAACGGTCTTCGTCGTGGGCGGAACCGGCCTTTACATCCGGGCGCTTTTGCGGGGCATCATCGCCACGCCGCCCGTCGACGAAGCGATCCGCCGTCATTATCAAAACCTGCGGGATCGCTTCGGCCGGGCCCATGTGTACCGGCTTTTGTGCGAGAAAGACCCGGCCGCGGCGGCCAGGCTCAATCCCAACGATTCGGTGCGCGTGATCCGCGCGCTGGAGGTCTTCGAGCAGAGCGGCCAGTCCATCGTCGTCCTGCAAGACCGGCACGCGTTTGCCGACTGTCCCTACGAGGCGCTGAAAATCGGTCTGCGCATTGAACGGGACGAACTCAAACAGAGGATTTTCGACAGAACCGCGCGGATGGTCGAAGCGGGTCTCGTCGCGGAAGTCCGGGGACTGCTGGACAGGGGCTACAGCGAAAAGCTCAAATCCATGCAGTCTTTGGGCTACAAGCAGATGATCGCTTTTGTGCAGGGCAGGTGCGCGCTGGACGAAGCGCTCGCACAGATGAACCGGGAGACCTGGCGGTACGCGAAGCGGCAGATGACCTGGTTTGCCGCGGATCGGGAGATCGTCTGGTACAGTCCCCGACAAATCGACGATATCCGCCGCGAGGTCGGGAATTTCCGGTCGCGCTTCCGGTGAAGCGGAGAAATTCCGCGCCGGCCGGCGACAGATATTCTCTGAATATTGACTTGACTTAAGCCGGCGCAGACGCTAGTTATAAACGCTGTTTAAGCTTGGAGACGACATTCTGAAGACGAACCTTTTGAAAAAAGAAAGGAGCACCATATGTTGAACGGCCAATCCAAAAAGAAGGTATTTTCACTGATCCTCCTGTTTGCGGCTGTTATGCTGATCGTCGCCTGCGGTCCCAAGGCGCGGATTCCGGTCAGTCAGCTCGATACGCCCGAGCATCATGTTTTTACCGGAATGAAACTTTTCGATCAGGAAAAGTATGCCGACGCCCAGCGGGAATTTGAACTGGCTTTGCAGCTCGATCCCAAGTATTCCCGGGCCCACACGGGCATCGGATTGGTTAAAACCTGCATGACGCCGCCGGACTACCGGGGCGCGGCGGACGCGCTGGGAAAAGGCGCCAAATATGCGAAGGCGGATGAAGAGACGCTGGCGAACAAGGTGGCCTTGATCCGCTATTACACGCAGGGCAAACAGGAAAAGAAATGGCTCGACCTGGCCGCCGGCGAATTCGATGCGGCGGTCAAAATCGATCCGAAGCACTCCGCCGCTTACTATTTCATGGGGATTGCCTACAAGCAGGCCTGCGACTTTGACGCGGCGGGGAAACTTTTCACCAAGGTTCTCGAGCTGAAAACCGATTACGTTGCCCAGGCCGACGCGGAATGGAACTTCATCCAGAAGGTGCAGCGGGCGCTGCCCGGCTCCGTGACGGGCAAGCAGATCGCTCTGGTGGAGCGCATTAACCGCGCGGACGCCGCGGCGCTCTTCATGGAAGAATTGAAAATCGACGTGTTGTACAAAAAACGGACGCCCAAGACGTTCGATACCTCTTTCAAAGATCCAGAAAAGGCCGCCAGGGAAGCCCAGAAAGTCAAAGTGACGGCCAAGGATATCGCGGATCACCCCCTGAAGGCTGACATTGAAGGCATCCTGGATATCGGCGTGCGCGGCCTGGAAATTTATCCCGACGGCAATTACCATCCCGAAGAGCTGATCACCCGCGCGGCTTACGCCATGATGCTGGAAGACGTTCTGATCAAGGTGACGGGCGACAACGCGCTCGCTACCAAGTTCATCGGCGCGAAATCGCCTTTCCCCGATCTGCGGGCGGATCTGCCGTATTTCAACGCCGTCATGGTGGTGACCTCCCGGTCGATTATGGAAACGAAGGATATGACCACCGGAGAATTTGCGCCGCTCAAACCCGTGGCCGGCGTGGATGCCCTGTTGATTATCCGCAAACTGAAGGAAGAATTGAAGTTCAACTAAATATCGTTTGACGGCGACAAACCGCGGGGTCGGACGGTCGGCCGCCCGCCCCCGCGGGTGAGAGTCCGGCAAACGAAACAGGCAAGAGGAAACCAAAAGGGCGCAAGCCCTTTTGTGTATTTATAGAGGGGAGAGTTGATTTTCATGTCACCGAAAGAGTTAGGCAAAGCATTTGAACCGGCCGAGGCCGAAAAAAGACTGTACGATTACTGGCTCGAGAACAAGTTTTTCCACGCGCAGGATTCCAGCGAGGCGCTTCCTTTTTCCATCGTCATTCCGCCTCCCAATGTGACCGGCATGCTGCACATGGGCCATGCGCTCAACAATACGCTGCAGGACATCATCATCCGCTTCAAGAGGATGCAGGGCTACAACACACTGTGGATGCCGGGCATGGACCATGCGGGCATCGCGACGCAAAACGTGGTGGAGCAGCAGCTCCGCAAGGAGGGGCTATCCCGGCACGATCTGGGAAGGGAAAAATTCATCGCCCGCGTCTGGGAGTGGAAGGAGCAGTACGGAGGCGTCATCATCAACCAGCTCAAGCGCCTGGGCTGTTCCTGCGACTGGGACCGCGAGCGCTTCACCATGGACGAGGGGCTTTCCCAGGCGGTGCGCGAGGTGTTTGTCCGCCTCTACAACGAAGACATGATTTACCAGGGAGACTATATCGTCAACTGGTGTCCGCGCTGCCATACCGCCATATCCGACCTGGAGGTGGAATTCAAGCAGGAGCAGAGCAATCTGTGGAACATCCGCTATCCGTTCGCCGACGGCTCGGGCGACATCGTCGTCGCCACGACGCGGCCGGAAACCATGCTCGGCGATACGGCGGTGGCGGTGCATCCGGATGATCCGCGCTACAAGGACAAGATCGGCAAAATGGTCATTCTGCCTCTGGTGAACAAGCCGATTCCGATCATCGCCGACGATTACGTGACGATGGAATTCGGCTCCGGAGCGGTGAAGATCACCCCCGGCTCCGATCCCAACGATTTTGCCATGGCCCAGCGCCACAACCTGGAAATCATTTCGGTCATCGACGGCCAGGGCCTGATCAACGAATACGGCGGAAAATACAGGGGGCAGGACCGTTACGAAGCGCGCGACAATGTCGTCGCCGATCTCGAAAAGGAAGGCTATCTCGTCGGCACGGAGCCCTATGCGCACAATGTCGGCCAGTGCTACCGCTGCAAAACGGATATCGAGCCGATGGTTTCCAAACAGTGGTTCGTGAAGATCAAGCCGCTTGCGGCCAAGGCCATCGCCGCCGTTTCGAAAAAGAAGACGCGTATCGTGCCCGCCACCTGGGAGGCCACCTATTTCGAATGGATGAACAACATCCGCGACTGGTGCATCTCGCGACAGCTCTGGTGGGGACACCGCATTCCCGTCTGGTACTGCGGTACCTGCGGCAAGGTCATCGTGTCCACGGTCGATCCCGACAAGTGTCCGATCTGCGACGGGGCCTCGCTCAGGCAGGATGAGGACGTCCTCGACACCTGGTTCAGTTCGGCCCTGTGGCCGTTCACCACGCTGGGCTGGCCCAAAAGGACGGAAGCCCTCAAGACTTTCTATCCGACGTCGCTGCTCATCACCGGTTTCGACATTCTCTTTTTCTGGGTGGCCCGCATGATGATGATGGGCCTGTACGTCATGAAGGATGTGCCTTTCAAGGATGTCTACCTGCACGCGCTGGTCCGCGATGAAAAAGGCGAAAAGATGAGCAAGTCCAAGGGGAACAGCATCGATCCGCTGGTCATGATCGACCGGTACGGCACCGATGCGTTCCGCTTCACGCTCGCCGCCTACACCGCCCAGGGACGCGACGTGCGCATGTCGCCCGAGCGCATCGAAGGCTACAAGTTTTTCGTCAACAAGATCTGGAACGCGGCGAAGCTTTCGCTGGCCGGCCTGGCGGACGACGATCCCGGCGCGCCGCTCGACGTTCCGGATTCGCTGCCCGACAAGTGGATCAAGGCCAAACTCAACGAGGCGATCGCCGACGTGACCCGGAGCCTCGACGAATACCGCTTCAACGACGCGGCGGCCGCCATTTACAATTTCATCTGGCACGAGTACTGCGACTGGTATCTGGAAGTGAGCAAGCCCGCGCTTTACGGCCGCGTCGGCCCCGAACAGAAGCAAGCGGCGCAGCGCACGCTGCGGGAAGTTTTCGGCGCGCTGCTTCAGCTTCTGCACCCCTTCATGCCGTTTGTTACCGAGGAACTCTGGCAGGCGCTTACGGGCAGCGATGAGCATTCCATCATGGTGAGCCGCTTTCCTATGGTCCGGGAAGACTGGAACGAGAAGGAAGCCGAAAAGGAAATGGAAATGCTTATGGACATCATTACCGCCGTCCGCAACATCCGCGGCGAAATGAGAATTCCGCCGTCGCACAAGTTGACGGTGCTGGTGTCCGCCGGCGACGAGGCCAATCGGCAGGCCGTCGAACGGGGCAAGGACTACATCGTCAATCTGGCCAATTGCGAATCCCTGACGGTGGACGTAAGCCTCGCGGAGCCCAAAGGGGTCGCCACGGGCGTAGTCGGCGCCATGAGAATTTTCGTGCCGCTGGCCGGCCTCGTCGATATCGCGGGGGAGAAGGCGCGCCTGGAAAAGGAGATCGCCAAGGTGTCCAAAGATCTCGAACAGAGTTCGCGCAAGCTATCCAACCGGGATTTCCGGGCCAAGGCGGCGCCGGAGGTGATCGCCAAGGAAGAGGCGAAGCTCAGGGAGTTTCAGGAAAAATTTACGGCGCTCGAAGGGGCGCTGAAGAAATTGAAAGACATTGCCGGATAATGGTTTCTTCGCAGATTAAAGGCATTATTAAAGCCGCGCTTGCCGAGGATATCGGGCCGGGTGATATGACCACACAGGCCACGGTTCCTCCCCGCCGGACGGGCCGGGCGCTTGCCGTGGCCAAGGGAGATTTTGTCGTCGCGGGACTGGACGTTTTCGCCGCGGTTTTTCAGACGCTGGATAAAAAAATCCGGGTGACCAAACGGACAGCGGACGGCAGCCGGGTCCGAAAAGGAACGGTGATCGCCGAGGTGGAAGGCCCCCTGTCGGCTATTTTGCAGGCCGAGCGCACGGCGCTGAATCTGTTTCAGCGCATGAGCGGCATTGCCACGCAGACGGCCCGCTACGCGGCGGCCGTGCGCAAAACGAAGGCCGAAATTCTCGATACGCGCAAAACCGTTCCGGGGCTGAGGCTCCTCGACAAGATGGCGGTGCGTCTGGGCGGGGGCACCAATCACCGCTTCGGACTTTACGATGCCGTGCTCATCAAGGACAATCACATCGAAGCCGCGGGCGGCATTGCCGTCGCCGTGGCGGCGCAGCGCAAATACCTGAAAAAGCCGGCGCGCATCGAGGTGGAAACCAAGAATCTGCGCGAGGTCGCAGAGGCCCTCTCCTGCGGCGTCGACATCATCATGCTCGACAACATGACCTGCCCGGCCATGAAAAAAGCCGTCGGCCTGATCGCCGGGCGCGCTCTTGTGGAAGCTTCCGGCAATGTCACCCTCCGGCGCGTTCGCGCCATCGCCGCCACCGGCGTGGACTGGATCTCTGTCGGAGAGTTGACGCATTCCGTGCGCGCCGCGGACATCTCCCTGCTGGTGCAGGGCGACCGCCGGTAGGCGTTCAAACCGGAGAGCGAATGCCGGCGGAAAGCTCTTGCTTCGTAAACCCTGAACCGATACCTTGGCCATGAACCTGAACTCCGAATATCTGAAACGGAAACTTGCCGGTCAATTTATCGGCCACGCGCTCCATTGCTATCCGCAAATCGGCTCGACGAACGACGAGGCTTTCCGCCTCGGTCTCCAGGGCGCGCCGGAAGGAACGGTGCTGGTCGCCGATGCCCAGTCGGCGGGGAAGGGGCGCCTCGCGCGCCTCTGGCATTCGCCGCCAGGCGCGAACATTTACACCTCCGTCCTTTTGCGACCCCGCTTTGCCGCCGCCCGCGCGCCGCAGATTTCGATTGCCGCGGGCGTCGCCGCCGCCGAAACGCTCGAGCCCTACTGCCCCGGCCGCGCGGCCCTCAAATGGCCCAACGACGTTCAGATCGGGGGCAAGAAGATTTGCGGCATTCTGGCGCAGATGAAGCTCGCCGGAGCGGACATTGATTTTGTCGTGGTCGGCATCGGTGTGAACGTCAACTGGCGGCCCGAGCAGTTTCCGGAGGAAATCCGCAGCATCGCCACGTCGCTTTTCCTGGAAACGGGCCGGGATATTTCCCGGGAGGATTTGTTAAATCGCCTGTATGAAAATTTGACAAAATGGTATAAAAGCCTCCTGACTTGCGGTTTCGAGGCGGTCCGGCAGGCCTGGCTTTCCCGGGCGCCGATGATCGGTCAAAACGTCGCGGTCCGGTTCGGAGACGAGACGCTCAGCGGACGGGCCGCGGGGCTGGATGACGACGGGTCCCTGATCCTGGAAACGCCGGAAGGCGCCGCAAGAAAAGTGTCCGCGGGGGACGCGACCATTCTCAAGAGGTGACGTATGCTGCTAGTGATTGATGTGGGGAACACCAATACAGTCCTGGGCCTTTTTGACGGAGAGACGCTGGTTCACGACTGGCGGATCCGCACGGAAATCGATCATACGATCGACGAGTACGGCGTGCTGATTTCCAACCTTTACCAGTCCAGCCGGATGAAGGCCAAGGAAATCAAGGCCGTCACGGACATCATCATTTCCTGCGTGGTGCCGCCGATGCTCAACATTCTCGAGCCGCTGTGCATGAAATATTTCAACCTTAAACCGCTGATTGTCGGCCCAGGCATCAAGACCGGCATGCCGATCTTTTACGATAATCCCAAGGAAGTGGGGGCGGACCGGATCGTGAACGCGGTTGCCGCCTACGCCAAGTACCGTCGGGAGTCGATCATCGTGGATTTCGGAACGGCGACCACGTTCGACTACGTTTCGCCCAAAGGCGAGTATATGGGCGGATGCATTGCGCCGGGCATCGTGATTTCCAGCGAAGCGCTCTTCAAACGGGCCTCCAAACTGCCGCGCGTAGAATTCAGCCGGCCCAAAACCGTCATCACGAAAGACACGATCAGCGCCATGCAGGCGGGGATCATGTTCGGCTATGCGGGGCTGGTGGACGGCATCGTCGAACGGATGAAGGCGGAGGTCAGGACCAATCCGCTGGTGATCGCCACGGGCGGACTCGCGCGGGTCGTTGCTCCGGAAACCCGGACCATCGAAAAGATTGAAGAGATGCTCACGCTGGACGGCCTGCGCTTTATTTACGATCTCAATAAGAAATAGCCCATGCTGAATGTCGGTTTAACGGGCGGCATCGCCTGCGGAAAATCCACCGTCGCGGACATGTTCGTGGCGCTGGGCGGACATCTGATCGACTTCGACAAACTGGCCCACGAAGTCCAGGAGCCGCGAAAGCCGGCCTGGGAGGAAGTGGTGCGCTCCTTCGGGGCGGACATTCTGCGTCCGGATCAAACCATCGACCGCGGCAAGCTGGGAACGGTGGTTTTCAACGACGCGGCCAAGCTCAAAAAGCTCAACAGCATCGTCCATCCGCGCGTTTTCGAAGAGTGGTGGCGCCGTCTGGAGGCCATCCGCGCGCGCGATCCCCACGCGATCGTTTTTTCGGATGTGCCGCTGCTGTTCGAAGGCGGCATGCAGCACCTTTTTGATCTGACGGTTCTGGTCATGATCGCGCCGGCCTTGCAGATTACGCGCCTGATGGCCCGCAACGCGCTTGGCCGCGAGGAAGCCGGGCTGCGCCTGTCCTGCCAGATGCCGATCGGCGAAAAAGCGCAGCTGGCGGACATCGTGATCGACAATTCCTCCGCTGTGGCCGAAACGCAAAAGAAAGCGGTGGAGGTGTGGCGCGAACTGACCCGGAGAGAAAAGGCAAAATATTCGGCTCAACAGGCATCAAAAATATCCTGAATACGGAGGAGAGTATGATTGAGAAAAATGTCAAAACGGACTTCAGCGCGCAGGTCTGCGATCCGGTGATCGGAGAAGGCACGTACGTGCATCCGCTGGCGGCGGTCATCGGCAACGTGATTCTGGGCAAAAACGTCATGGTGGCGCCGACGGCCTGCGTGCGCGGCGATGAAGGCCAGCCGCTTTTTGTCGGAGACGATTCCAATGTCCAGGACGGCGTGGTCATTCATGCGCTGGAAACAGAGCTGGACGGCAAGCCTGTGGAAAAAAACCAGGTCGAGGTCGACGGTAAGAAGTATGCCGTCTACGTCGGCAGCCGCGTGTCGCTTGCGCACCAGGTGCAGATTCACGGACCCGCCGCCGTCATGGACGATACGTTCGTCGGCATGAAAGTGCTGGTGTTCAAATCTTTCGTCGGAAAAAACTGCGTGATCGAACCGGGTGTCATCCTGATGGGCGTGAAGGTCGCGGACGGGCACTATGTGCCGGCCGGCTCGGTGGTCAAAACCCAGGCCGATGCGGACGCGCTGCCCGCCATCACCGCCGACTATCCGATGAAGGACATGAACAAAGGCGTCCTGCATGTCAACAAGGCGCTGGCCAAAGGGTATCTGGCGGCCGGCCGATAACGGATGCGGAGGGTAAAAGGGACAGCCGGCTTAAGACTGCGGTCTGAAACCGGCTGTCTTTTCATTTCACCATGTTAGCTCTGACCAAAACTTCACCGAAAGGCAAAAAGCCGAACGCCTGTCTGGCCTGCGGGACCACGGAAAACATCGGCAAGCGCCGCTACTGTTCCGTCCGGTGCCGTCAGCACCTGCGCCAGAAGCTCAACACGCGGACGGGTTTGCTCCAGGCCCTGAACACCCGCTACGCGACTTTTTACTTCACGCCTTCCGCGGTGATACTGGATGTCGTGCCCCACGGCCTCCGGGAGGTCTTCCGGTTTACGGCGGCACGCACCAAGGGAGGGCGGCCCGCCGACGATTTCGGCCGGATGACGAACAGCCTGGGCAGCGCCTGGTGGGACGTGGAAAAACGGACGGCCAAAAACTACCTGGCGTCGCGCCATGTTTTGGAAATGGCCGAGCGCTTGGCCATCTCGGAAGGATTGGCCAGACCGCGCCTCGTCAAGGCCGCGACGGTCAGACCGGAAAATCTCACGCTGCTCGATATTTCGAGGGCGGATCTGGGATCGCGCGATCTGATGCGGATCATCAGGAACGCCTACCGCCGGCAGGTCAAGATTCACCATCCCGATGCGGGGGGGCAGGCCGTCACCTTCCGGAAAATTCACGCCGCCTACCGGGAAATGCTGCGCTGGGCGGAGAATCCGACCTTCATCCGCCGCCGCGGTTTTCCCGACAAGTGGTACTACGACGGCGACCATAAACGATGGGTTCAGCCCATGCCGGTGCGCAAATAGCCTCTGTATCCGAAGCGGTTACTGCACAGCCCCGCCCAGTGTTTTATAAAGCGTAATGAGATTATTGATGCGGCCGAGCTTGAGCAAAATGAGCCCCTGCTGGGCGGCGTAAAGCGACCGCTGCGCGTCGAGCACGGCCAGATAGCTGTCGATGCCCTTCGTGTAGCGGAACTCGGACAGACGGTAGGCTGTGGCGAGCGCCTCCACCAGCGCCTCCTGGGCTGCGACGCGTTCGGAGATCATGCCTTTTTCCGCCAGCGTGTCGGCGACTTCCCGAAAAGCCGTCTGGATGGATTTTTCATACTGGGCAACGGCGATTTCCTTGTCCAGCTTGGCGACATCGTAGGCGTACCAGGTGCGGGCGTCAAAAATCGGCATGGTGATTTGCGGCGTGAAACTCCACACGCCGGAGCCGGATTTGAAAAGGCCGGACAGCTCGGCGCTGGCCGTTCCCACGGAGGTGGTGAGCGTAATCCGGGGGAAGAAGGCGGCGCGGGCCGCGCCGATATTGGCGTTGGTCGCTTTGAGGCGATGCTCGGCAGCCAGGACGTCCGGGCGTTCAAGCAGCGGTTCCGAGGAAAGCTGCGCGGAAATATCCCGCGGCAGGCCGACGCTGCGCAGATTTTCGGGCAGCAGCCGGGGCGCAACGGGCGCACCGGCCAGCAGATTGAGGGCGTTTTGGTCCTGCGCGACAAGCTGCGTGTAGCGTGCGACGTCGCCGCGGGCCGCTTCGACCTGGCTCTGGGATCGCTTCAGGTCCAGTTCGGAGGCCATGCCGGCGTTGTACCGTTTCGCAATCAGCTGAAAAGCGGCTTCCTGCGTTTTGAGGGTCTCTGTGACGAGCGCCAGCGCTTCGCGATCGGCGGCCAGGGCCAGATAGGCCTGTGCCACGGTGGAAACGAGCAGAATCCGGGATCCACGAAGCGCCTGCCCGGAGGCCAGGTACTCTTCCAGGGCGTTGTCTTTGAGGCTGCGGATGCGGCCGAAAAAGTCGATTTCCCAGGAGGTGATGCCGAGGTTGACGCTGTATTTTTCAGCGGTGTAAGCGCTGCCGGAAGCAGACAGATCGGCGGGAATCCGTTCCTGGTACCAGGTGCCGGTGGCGTTGACCGTGGGCAGCAGAGAAACCCGGCCGATGCCGTAGTAAGCCCGCGCTTTTTCCACGTTGAGGGCGGCCAGGCGCAAATCGCGGTTGTTGGCGAGCGCCGTCCTGATGAGCTCCTGCAGGCGGCTGTCGGAAATAAATTCCTGCCAGGGCAGAGGCTCAGTCTTTTCCGGCGCTCCGGCCGGCAGCGCGGGATAGGCTTTTCCCGCCGGCCATTGCGCGGGAACGGGAGCTTCCGGGCGTTCGTATTTGGGCGCCATTGTGCAGCCGCAGAGGATGCAGACGACAAGCCAAATCCAAAGGAGACGTTTCTTGTTCATGTCAGCGGACCTCCTCCGGCGGGGTATTTTTTGGGGCGGATGAAGGCCGCCGCCGGGCAAAGAGTTTTTTAATCCCCCCGTTGAAAAAAGATTTTCCGTCGCCGTTTTGACCCGCCTGCTTGTGCTGCCGGCCGAAGAGCTTTTCGACCAGCACGAAGAACAGCGGCGCGAAAATGACCACCAGCAGTGTCGCGGTGATCATGCCGCCCAGCACGCTGGTGCCGATGGCGTTTTGTGCGCCTGCGCCCGCGCCGGTGGTGATGGCCAGGGGCAGAACGCCGAAGCCGAAAGCAAGCGACGTCATCATGATGGGGCGGAAGCGCAGCTTCGCCCCTTCCAGCGTCGCTTCCAGAAGCCCCATGCCTTTTTCCAGGCCGCCCTTGGCGAACTGAACGATCAGAATGGCGTTTTTTGTCGTGAGCCCCAGCGTGGTCAAAAGCCCGATCTGAAAATAAACGTCGTTGGCCAGTCCCCGCAGGCTCGAGGCGATGATGCCGCCGATGACGCCCAGCGGCAGCACCAGCAGAATTGAAATGGGAATGGTCCAGCTTTCATAAAGAGCCGCGAGGCACAGGAAGATGACGAAGATCGAAAACGCGTACAAAAGCGGCGCCTGGGAGCTGGCCATTCTTTCCTGGTAGGAAAGGCCGCTCCAGTCGAAGCCGAACCCCTGGGGCAGCTTGGCCACCGCTTCTTCCATGGCCTGCATGGCCTGGCCCGAACTCCGGCCCGGCGCCGGTTCGCCCCAGATATTGATGGAGGGAAATCCGTTGAAGCGCGTGAGACGGGGAGCGCCCGACGTCCAGCGTCCCTTGGCGAAGGACGAAAAGGGCACCATCTTGCCCTGCGTGTTGCGGACGTAGAGCTTTTCGAGATCCTTGGGCAGCATGCGGTAAGCCGCGTCGGCCTGAATGTACACCCTTTTCACGCGCCCGCCCTGGACAAAGTCGTTGACGTAGGCGCTGCCGAAGGCGGCGGAAAGCGTGCGGTGAATCGATGAAATCGGCACGCCCAGGGCGCCGGCTTTTTCCCAGTCCACGTCGATGCGGTATTCCGGAACGTCCGGCATGCTGTTGGGGCGGACCTTGGCTACACGCGGATCGGAGGCCACGAGGCCCAAAAGCTGGTACTGGCCGTCCATCAGGGCCTGATGCCCCAGGCTGCCCCGGTCCAGAAGCTGAAAGTCGAAACCGATCGATGTGCCGAGTTCGATGACGGCCGGCGGCTGGAACGTAAAAACCATGGCATTGCGGATGGTGGAAAGGGCGCCCATGGCTCTTTTGGCGATTGCCGCGGCTTTCAGATCGGCCCGGTCGCGCAGGTGCCAGTCCTTGAGCCGGATGAACACCATGCCGTTGTTTTGCGACCGGCCGGAGAATCCTACGCCCGTAATGGTCATGACCATCTCCACCGCCTCTTTTTCGTTTTCCTGAAAATACTTTTCGATTTGTTTGGTAATCTCCGCGGTCTGCTCCAGTGTGGCGCCGGTGGGCATGATCACCTGGGCCAGCAGCGTTCCCTGGTCTTCATCCGGCAGATAGGCGGTGGGCATGCGTAAAAATAAAACGCCCATGACCACACCGATCAGGAGAAAGACGGCCAGATACCTTTTTTTGCGGGACAGCGAGTGGCCGACCAGTCCGACATAGCGGTCCCTCAGGCTGAAAAAAACACGGTCAAACCACAGGAAAAACGGCCTGGCAAAAAAGGCGGCGCTCTCGGCCGGCTGATGTCCGGCCCGGACGGGCTTGAGAAGTGCGGCGCACAAAACGGGCGTCAGAATCAGGGCGACGACCACCGAAAGGAGCATGGCGGAAATGATCGTGATGGAAAACTGGCGGTAAATGACGCCGGTCGACCCCGGGAAAAAGGCCATGGGGCCGAAGACCGCGGAGAGCACCAGGCCGATGCCGACGAGAGCGCTGGTGATCTGCTCCATCGATTTGGCCGTGGCTTCCTTCGGAGGCAGGCCTTCTTCGCTCATGATCCGCTCCACGTTTTCGACGACGACGATGGCGTCGTCGACCAAAAGGCCGATGGCCAGCACCATCGCAAACATGGTGAGCATGTTGATGGTAAATCCAAAAAGCCCCAGAATGGCGAACGTTCCCAGGATGACCACGGGAACGGCGATTGTCGGAATCAGCGTGGCGCGCATGTTGCCCAGGAAAAGCAGCATGACTAAAAAGACCAGCACAATCGCAATCACGAGCGTCTTGATCACTTCGTTGATGGAGACCTTGATAAAAACCGTGGAATCGTTCGGATAGACGACTTTCATGCCGGCGGGGAAAAAGCGGCTCATCTCCGCCATTTTCGCTTTGACCGCATCGGCCGTGTCCAGCGCGTTGGCACCGGGGCTCTGGCGGATGGCGATTCCGGCCGACGGCCGGCCGTTGTTGGCGACCTGAATGTCGTAAATTTCCGTGCCCAGTTCACTTCGCCCCACATCCTTGATGCGGACGATGGAGCCGTCCGGATTGGTTCGCAGAGGGATGCTGTCAAATTCGTCCGGAGTGGAAAGCATGTTCTGAACGACAATAGAGGCGTTCAGGCGCTGGCCTGGGACGGCGGGCGCGCCGCCGAACTGTCCGGCGGAAACCTCGACGTTGTAGGCTTTCAGCGCGGCAAGCACATCGTCCACCGTCAGACGGTAGTCCGTGAGCTTTTCCGGATTAAGCCACACGCGCATGGCGTAGCCGCCGCCGAAGACTTCCACCTCGCCGACGCCGGGCACACGCGCCAGAATCCGCTCCAGGTTGGATTTGGCGTAGTCGCGCAGATCGGTGCCGTCCATCGAACCGTCTTCCGAAATGAGTCCGACGAACATCAGATAGTTGCGCGTGGATTTCATCACCTGGACGCCCTGGCTTTGCACGACGTCGGGCAGGCTCGACAGGGCGGACTGCACTTTGTTTTGCACTTTGGACCAGGCAATGTCCGGATCGGTTCCCGGGGCAAAGGTGAGCTCCAGTCGGGAGCCGCCCGCCGAATCGCTGGAGGCGGACATGTAGATCATGTTGTCCAGACCGGTCATCTTCTGCTCGATGACCTGGGTGACGCTGTTTTCCACCGTCTCGGCCGAGGAGCCGGGATAGGAGGCGGAAATGGCGATGGTGGGCGGAGCCATCTGGGGATACTGGGAAATGGGCAGGTTGTAAATGGCCAGGATGCCCACCGACATGATCACGATCGCGATGACCCAGGCGAAGACCGGTCGATCCAGAAAGAATTTGGAAAGCATCAACGGCCTCCGCGTTTGTTGCCGGCCGAAGCGGCCGGATTATTATTTTTTCCCAGAGGATCAAACGGAACGGCTTTCACGGGAATGCCCGGCTTCACCTTCAGCGCTCCTTCCACAATTACGCGGTCGCCGGCGTTCAGGCCTGAGGAAATCAGCCAGTCGTTGCCGACGGCCCGTTCGATCGTGAGCTGTCTTTGTTCAGCCTGGCCCGCCGCATTCACCACGAGCGTCAGAGGATTTCCCTTGGGATCGCGTGAGACGGCCTGCTGGGGGATGAGGATGGCCTGTCTGTTGATGCCTTCCTGCACCACCGTCCGGACATACATGCCCGGAAGCAGAATATTTTTCGGATTGGGAAACACGATGCGCAGCATTACCGAACCGGTCGTCGGATCGACGCTGACGTCGCGGAACTGAAGATTTCCTTTCTCTGCATACTCAGTGCCGTCGTCCAGAAGAAGGCGGACTCTGCGCTGATGCGAACCGTTCTCGTTCAGACGCCCCTCCTGAAACAAACGGCGCAGGCGGAGAATATCGGTCGTGGACTGGGTGACATCCACATACATCGGATTCAACTGCTGGATGGTCGCCAGGGCGACCGGCTGTCCGGCTGTGACCAGCGCGCCTTCCGTCACGCTCGACTTTCCGATGCGGCCCGAAATCGGCGCGGCGATGGTCGTGTATTTAAGATTGATGCGGGCGGTTTCCACGGTCGCCTTGCCGTACTGGATGTCTGCCTGAACTTGCTTGAGGGTGGCGGAGGCGTCGTCGTAATCCTGCTGGCTGACTGCGCGTTCGGCCCAAAGCTCCTTGAGGCGTTTTTCCTTGAGCTGGATGGAGGACAGCTGCGCTTCGGAGCGGGCAAGCGCGGCTTTCGCGTTTTCAAAGGCCGCCTGGTACAGGGCGGGATCGATCTGAAAAAGCGCCTGGCCGGCTTTGACTTCGGCGCCTTCCGTAAAGAGGCGTTTCTGGATGATGCCGCCCACCTGGGGACGGACCTCGGCAACCAGGTACGCGGACGTCCGCCCCGGCAGTTCGGTGGTCATCACCACCGGCTTTTGTTCAACCGTGGTATAAGCGACTTCCGGCGGCGGAGGCTGGCCGCCCGGATTGGAATTACCGCAACCGCCCAGAAGAAGAAAAATAACTAAAAATGATGCTGCCAAATTCCATTGCCGGAATGCGTGCCTCTTCATCGATGAACCTCTCTGTAAAAAAGATATAAAGAATCAGCTTTTTTCCTTTTTCGTTTCCCCTGCGCTCGCTGCCGGCGCAAATCCCTTCATCAGGGTTTGAACAAAGGCATGAATGCTGCGGCGGATTTGCACCGGCGACGGATTGCGGCCCAACAAGCGATCTTCCATGGCCGATTGCAGGGCGATCATCCACAGGCATCTGGCGGCCACGTTGGAATCGACGGCGGCGGAGAGCCTGCCCAACCGCTGCTCCGCCGCCAGAAAGACATTCAGGCCTTCGATGGTTTTTTCCGGGCCGATATTTTTTTCTTTCATGATTTCCATCATGCGTCCGCGCAGCTGATGATCCGTAAAGAGCGCGCAGATCAGAATGATGACTTCGTAGTGGGAACGGTAAATCGCATAAACGACATCTTCCAGGACTTCATCAAGCGTGCGGGTTCCGACCTGAAGCGGGAGATTCTGCAAGAGATTTTTGGTTTCGGCGAAGCGCCGTTCAACCGCTTCGTGGACGAGTTCCACCTTGTCCTTGAAGTGATGATAAATGAGCCCTTCGGTGACTTTCGCTTCGCGGGCGATGTCGCGCGTGGTGAGCCTGGCCAGGCCCTGCGTCTGGAGCAGGCGCTCCGTTGCGTCGATGATGTTTTGCCGGTTGTCGCTCATCCATTTCCCGGACAGGCGCTGTTGGAAGGCCTGAAAAATACCGGGGCGCTCCTTGTTGAGTAAATACTCGATGGCTACTAATCAAATGCTCAATCGTTGTCAAGACATTTTTCAGGATGTCCGCAAGAAAGACGTGAGCGGCCGCATACCGGCGGGTAAGAAAGCGGGAGCCGCAAAGGGTCTCCCGCTTTCTTCTTTTCGCAATCAGATGCCTTCCCGCTCCAGCCAGTGATTGTAGGAAACCATCTTGGAAAGCACCTTGACGGCGCGCTCCGGCGTCAGGAAGGCGATGCCGCTGTAAGGAGATCCGGGGACCTCGGTGATGGTTTTGCTGTGAACGTCGTCGAGAAAAACGCCCAGGATGGGCTTTTGGTACTTCATCATCAGTTCCGCGCTGTATTTGAAGACGTCCGCCTCTGAATCCTGGTACAGTTTGATCCCCATTTCATAAAATTCCTGCTGGATTTCCTGCCCGGAATCGCGCGCCGCCTGGATCATCGTGTTGATCAGGCGAAGCCGGCCCACAACGCCCAGATGAATAATGGCGTCGCACTGGTCCCAGCGGGCGAGGATTTCCAGAACCTTCACGGGAACGTCCGCGCCCATTTCGCCCACGAGGTCCACCGGATTTTCCTTGCTCCAGAAAGGCGGCAGGATCTGATCGATCCGGGCGATCACGTCGGGCGTCAGATGCGGAATCTCCAGGCCGTTTTCGACGCAAAGGTCGGTGGTCACCACGCCCCATCCGCCGCCCAGCGTCATGATGGCGACCCGTTTGCCCCGGGGAAGGGGCAGGGAGGAAAAGGCGGCGGAAAGGTCGAGCAGATCCATGGGCTGATCGGCCAGAACGATGCCCGCCTGGCGGCAGGCGGCGTTGAGGATTTTGATGTTGGAGGCCATGGCGCCCGTGTGGCTTGCCGCAGCGCGGCTGCCCGCGGACGTCCGGCCGCCCTTGAGAACGACGACGGGCTTTTTGCGCGACACGCTTTGCGCCGTTTTAAAGAACCTCTTTCCGTCCTTGATGCTTTCGACGTAAAGAATGATGGATTTGGTGACCTCGTCGAGGGCGGAGGTGCGCAGATAGTCCTCGATGGTAATCATCGCTTCATTGCCTGATCCGCAGAAGGAGCGGATGCCGATGCCTTCCGCTTCGGCAAAGGCCATGAGCTGCGTTCCCAGATTGCCCGACTGGGACAACAATCCGATCGATCCCGCTTTCGGCCAGCAGGGCGATCCGATGCAGTAAAATTTGATGTGGGGATTGCAGATTCCCATCGTGTTGGGACCGAGTACGGAAACGCCGGCTTCGGCCGCCGTACGGATGAGCTTTTTTTCCAGCTCGCGGCCCTCGGGGCCGACTTCGCCGAATCCGGAAGAGATCAAGAGCATATAGCGGATGCCCTTGGCCTTGAGCTCCGGAATCAGTTTTAAAGATTGAATCGCCGGCACCGTGACGACGGCCAGATCGACCTGCCCGGGGATATCGCCAACCGTTCTGTAAACCTTGCGTCCGGCGATCATGTCGGCTTTGGGATTGACCAGATACACGTCTCCTTCGTAGCCGCCGGCCAGCACGTTGGTAAGCAGCATGTTGCCCCATTTCCCGAGCTGGGCCGACGCGCCGACAAAGGCCACCGATTTGGGATAGAACATCTGCCCGATTTCCCGGGGATCGACGGGCGGCCGCGCCGCGACCTCCAGCGGCCTTTCTCCGAGAATGATCAGAGCATCGACGGCGACCACATGGCCGTCCGCTTTGACCAGGAGCGGATTGATATCCACTTCCGTGATGGTTTCCCAGTCCAGCGCCAGACGCGAAAGGGCGACCAGCGTTTTAACGATTTCCTCGCGGCAGACGGGCGCCTCGCCCCGGAAGGGGCCGAGCAGTCTGGCGGCGCGGATTTCGTCGAGCATTGATTCCGCTTCGCGTTCATCGAGGGGCGCCACGCGGAAAACGACGTCGCCGATGGATTCCGTGAAGATGCCGCCCAGACCGAACATGACGATCGGGCCGAACTGCGGATCGCAGAACAGGCCGGCGACAAACTCGCGTTTCCCCTGGATCATGGGGGCGACGAGATAGCCTTCCAAATCGTTTCCCGCCGCGGCGGCGATGGCCCCGGCCGACTCGCGCACGGCCTCGGCGGTTTTGAGGTTCAGGTGGACGAGTCCCCTTTCCGTTTTGTGCGTTAACTTATTTCCCAGCCCCTTGACGACCACAGGAAATCCGAAGGCCTGAGCCGCTTGGGCCGCTTCTTCGGCCGTGCAGGCGACGGTTTCACTGATGACGGGGACGCCGTAAAGATTCAGCACCTGCTTGGCTTCCGCTTCCGTGAGAGCCGTCCGGCCTTCTTTTTTTGCCTGGGCGAGCAATTTTTTTATTTCCATACATCTCTCCTTTTTGCCGTGTCCATCATGGCTTTCATTCTCTCATTTATTTTAATGATGTCAAATGCAAAATTGGCGCAGGCCGAAAGCAGCGCAGATCCCGCCAAAAACCGGTGAATTTGAGCGGAGGGTAAGAAACGATGGCGACGCCTCAAGCGGTCCGGGGCGGATGCTGCGCGTCCGCGACATCCTGCGGCGTGTTGAGGTTGTGGAACAAAAGCCCGTCGGCATTGTAGGGACGGATCTGCTCTTCGCCTATGGCCAGGACGCGCATGTCGCGGTAAAAGCCGGTCATTTTCAGCCTGTCCGCGAGCAGCAGTTTTTTCATGGACGGCAGGCAGGCGCGCGAATAAATTGCGTGCAGGGGCTGGTAGCCGTCGCGGGTTTCCGGGACAATCACATCGTGGCGGCCGGTGCGCCCGATCAGGTAGGCAATAAAGGCTTCGTTCAAATGCGGCATGTCGCAGGGGCAGGCGAAGGCGTACGGGTATTTGGCGTAAAACAGTCCCGTGTAAACGCCGCCGAGCGGTCCCTTGCCTTTGTAAATGTCCGTGACGACGGAGGCGTCGTCAAACTCCAGATAAGAGAGGGGATCGTTGGTGACGATGAGAATTTCAGCAAACACCCTCCGGTAGATTCCGAGGATGTTGTCGATCAGGCGGGTTCCGTTGATTTCCAGAAAGGCCTTGTTCACGCCCATCCGGCTGTTTTTTCCGCCCGCCAGAACAATTCCCGTAACTGCACTTTTCATCCGGTTCATTCCTTTCGCCGCAAAGCATCATAAAATATTTCTATCACAAAAAAAATTATTTTGTCGATTTTGAAAATTTTTTCCGAATATTTATATTGACTCTGGAATTATTCATCGATAAAAGGCGAAAATCAAAAAATTATTTATTTTCAAAAGGGAGGGACTTCATGGATTTGGACGCCAAGGTGTTGGGCTTGCCGGCGGCAAGCGGCAGATGGTTGTTCGTGATTTTGGGATTAATCATGAATGTGTGTCTGGGAGCGGTTTATGCGTACAGCATTTTTCTCAAACCGGTTCGCGACGCTTTTCCGGATGTGTCGGCTTTCCAGGCCAACCTGCCTTTCATGGTTTTTCTGGCTTTTTTCGCTGTTTTAATGTTTTTCGGCGGGCGTGTCATGGAGAAGCTGGGGCCGCGCAAGCTGGGTGTGACGGGTGGCGTGATTGTCGGTCTGGGCTGGCTTCTGTCCGGTTTTGCGCCGAACATCTGGGTGCTGACCCTGACCTACGGCGTCATTGCCGGATCGGGCGTCGGTTTGGTTTACGGCTGTCCGGTTTCCATGGGCGCCAAATGGTTTCCGGATAAAAAAGGGCTGGCGGTCGGTTTGATGCTGGCGGGATTCGGCGGATCGGCGCTCATTACGGGCAAGATCGCAAACGCCCTGATTCCGACGGTCGGCCTGTCTTCGACGTTCATGTCCTTCGGCGTGGCTTTCGGCGTGATTCTCGTCGTCTTGAGCCTGCCGTTTCGCTTTCCCGCCGCGGGGTGGGTTCCGGCCGGCTGGCGGCCGCCCGCGGGTGCGGCGGCGGCCGTGGACTTTGCTCCCGGGGATATGGTGAAAACCGGAACCTACTGGGGATTGTTTTTATGTTTCATCATCGGCTCCATCGCCGGCCTGATGGCCATCGGCATTTCCAAACCGGTCGGCAATGAGATTATCAAAATATCCGGCGAGACGGCGGCCACGCTGGTCGGCGTGTTTGCGATTTTCAACGCGCTGGGACGGCCGCTTTTCGGCTTTCTCACGGATAAAATTACGCCGCGCAACGCCGCGCTGCTGAATCTGCTGCTCATTCTGGTGGTGTCCGTCATCATGATTGTCGCCGGAGAAGGGGACACGAGGCTATACACCGTGAGCTTCATCGGCTTCTGGCTGTGTCTGGGCGGCTGGCTCGCGATCGCGCCGACGGCGACGGCCGCTTTTTTCGGCATGAAGCATTACGCCCGCAATTACGGGGTGGTGTTTTTTGCCTACGGTCTGGGGGCGATTGTGGGCGGAATCATTTCCGGTCAGGCCAAGGACGTTTTCGGAACCTACACCTACGCCTTCTATCCCACGGCCGTTCTGGCGGCAGTGGGCATCCTTCTGGCGGCGGTGCTTCTGAAGCCGCCGAAGAAAATCTAGGCAGCGGCTAAAAAAAGCGGGCCCGGTGCCCGCTTTTTTTTTAACGGATGATTTTTCGGTCGACGGAAACGGCTTTTGCGCCCTGGGTTTCCACCATCGTGGAGATGTCCCCCAGGCCGCGGAACCTTTTCACGTTGAGCATGAAGATTTCCAGTTTGGAAAGCACATTGGGCGGCAGGAGGTTGCCGTCGATTTCAATCGAAATGGTCGGGTATTTCCGTTCCCTGGCCCAGGGAGTGAAGAGGCCTTCGATCACGCGGCCGATCAGACAGGCAAATGGAGAAATGTTGACGATGCCCGAATAGCCGTCCATCATGGCGGTGGCGGCCACGCCGCTGGAGATGCTGATCTCGGAATACAGCTCCGGGCTTACGAAGTGCTTTTCCGTATTTTTCATGATGGCCTGCATGTCGTGCGGCGTATGCGGCACGAGCCCCGTCGTGCTGAGCGTGTCGCGGACGTTCTTCTCCACGTGCTTCTTGTAGATGTGCTCGATGCGCCAGTCGATGATGTCCCGGAACTCCCGGGCAAAGACGCGCCGGTACCAGGGCAGCAGCTTGAGCCTTTTTTTGAGTTCGTAGTGGCGGACATAGTCGCAGTAGTAAAACCATTCGGCCACGTTGGACACCTTGCCGATGATGCCGTGGCGGCTGAACTGCTGAATCAGCTCGTCGACGGCGAAATCGTCGCGCCGGACGTAAATTTCTCCGACGATCAGCACTTTCGGGCAGTCCTCCATTTTTCTGGCGAGCGGGATTTGCGAGATGGTTTGGGCGATGTCCTTCAAAACCGGCAGCACCCCGGTGATGTCCTGTTCGGCCACGCCGAGCATCTTCTGCCAGATCTGATCGTAGATCCTCATGGCCTGGGCGGGATCGGCGGCGCAGGTGCGCAGCGAGGTTTCCACGTCTTTCATGTAATCGCCGATGATCGCCGCCCACCAGGCGTACTTCGTGAACTGCGGACCCAGTTCGGTGTAGGAATTGTCCGAATCCATCGTAAAGACCACGACGTTTTCCAGGCGCAGGTCCTTGAACAGGTTTTCGTAAAAAACGAAGTACTGGCCGGTCCGGCAGGGGCCGGTCGTCGTGGGAACGAACAAAATGTAGATTTCATCCTTGCGGTACTGGTCGGAGGCCAGGTATTTAAGCGCGCTGCCCAGAACCAGGTGCGACGGCAGGCATTCCTTGCCGGAGGCGTGGTTGCGCGCCATCTGGAGCGTGTAAACGTCCGGAACCGGCATGGCCTGCGCGTTGATGCCCAGACCGCGCAGCGTTGCCCCGACGAGCTCCGCCGAAAGCCTGCCCATGTTGGACAACAGCAGTTTGACGCGCGGATTGTTTTTGATCGGGATTTTTTCTCCGGTCTGCGTGTTGCGGATGTGAATCGCCTCGCCGCGGTTGTTGATGAACCGCAAGCCGTTGTCGTAGCGCTCCTCCCGGAGGTCGGTGAGCTTGGACCGGTAGCCTTCGATAATGTCCAGAAACGCCTCGATGCGCGTGTCCACGCCGGCGTCCGCGGTGTGCGAATCCAGCTCCAGAATCAGAAAAGGCTTGGTGCCCATGATCCACTTGATGTAGTGCAGCATGAAAGAATCGGGCGCGCAGGAAAAATTGGAAATGTAGGTGACGAAAATATTGTCTTCGTCCTTGAGCAGCGCGCCGGCTTTCATGTCCTGCTGGCCGTAGTACCAGTACATGTTGGGATAAATCGCTTCGTCCGCGAACGGAAGGATGTCGAAGGGGACGATGGAATATCCCCGGGAGGTGTATTTCCGGGGAATGCCCATGTTGGCGTCCGCGGTGAAGGAGTTGTAGGGGCGGCCCAGAAGGGCGATGACCGGACGCTCGGCAAGACGCGCCTCCGCCAGCGCCTGCCGGCCCAGTTCGGTGAACTTCGCGAAGCATTCCATCTGCTTTTCATATGCCAGGTCAAAGGCTTTTTTCGCCTCGCCTTCGCCGATGCCCAGCGCCGCCGCCATGGCGATGAAGGGTTCGGCGGCTTTTTCCGTGCCGTACATGAAGCTCACGACCGGCGACAGGTACTTCTCTTCCGGAATTTCCGGAAAGGCCTTCCGGATGTAGTAGGGGAGACTCTGGGTAATCGGGCAGAAATTGGCCGGCGCGTTTTTTTCATAGCTTTCCATGTCGCGGAAATGCGGCAGGAAGATGTAATCGAGACGGCGGTCGAAAATGTCCTGCACCGCGCCGTGCGCGATTTCCGCAGGGAAGCAGTAGCTGCTCTCCACGCGCGCCGTGCCCTCGTGCGAGATTTCCCGGGAAACGAACGTTTCGATGCCCAGCGTATGGAAGAACCAGGAATACAGCGGCCAGAGCGTGTAAATGGAGAAGCAGCGGGGAATGCCGACCACAAAATCCTTCTGCTTCACCAGCGTGGCGGGATCGGGCGCGCATGTGTGGAATAAAATGTCGTTGCGCTTTTCTATATAGTCGACCACGGCGTCTTCGTCGAAGACTTTCTTTTTGCGGATGTTCGCGTATTTGTTGCACCGGCCGCCGAACATGTATTTGTGGCCGTTGACGTTGAGAATGCGGATCGGACAGAAATTGTCGCAGGCCTTGCACTGAAATTCCTTTTCGTAAACGATGGTCGTCGCCAGAATCGCGTCCAGGTCATAGGCGGTCTTGGAAAGAAAGCCTTCCGCCAGTTTCTGCTTGGCTAAAATGCCCACGCCGAAACAGCCCATCAGCTCGGGATCGGGCGGCACCAGAATGTCCTTGTTCAGGAGCATCGCAAACGCCAGGGGCACGGCCTTGTTTTTGGCGACGCCGCCCTGCAGGACGATGTTGCGGCCGATGGTCCGGTTGCCCACCACGCGGTTGAGATAGTTGGAAACGATGGAGGTAACGATGCCGGCCGTGATGTCTTCGCGCGACGCGCCCTGCTGAATGGCGTTGCGGATGTCGGAATTGATGAACGCGGAGCAGTGCTCGCCGAATTTGAGCGGCGCTTCGGCCGCCAGGGCGATGTCGCCGATCAGGGACGCCTCGGGAATGTTCAGGTCGCCCTGGGCCGATTCCTCGAGGAAGGAACCCGTGCCCGCCGAGCAGGCTTCGTTCATGGCATAATCGATGGGAACTTTGTTCTTGAGCGAAACGTACTTGGCGTCCTGGCCGCCGATTTCGAAAATGGTGTCGATGTCGTCGCGATAAAAGGACGTGCCGACGGCATGAGCGATGATTTCATTGTAAACGGCCGGCGTTTCCAGAAATACGCCGAGAATTTCGCGCGAGGAACCGGTGGTGGAGGCCAGCGTAATGCGGATCTGCCCGTCGCCGATGTCGGCGCGGATCTGCTTTTTGATTTCCCGCAGACAGTTTTTAAGCGCATTGACCGGATCGCCGTGCGTGCGGCCGTAAAAGGCGGCCGTCACTTCGTCGGTCTCCATGTCGATCAGGCAGGCTTTCGTCGTCGTGGAGCCTCCGTCCACGCCGAGGATGTATTCGCGGTCGGCGACGACCTTGCCTTTTTGCGACGGCAGGTAGGTGACCCGGCCCTGGGCGCTCGCGAGGTTTTGAAATCTTTTAAATTGAATCCGGCTGCTTTTGAAGAGCCGGTCCAGGACCGGCAGAGGGCTTCCGGAGGCGCCGGCCAGCAGCGCCGCGCCGTAAGCCTCGAAATAGGGCGCCTCGCCGGGAACGAGAAACTCGATCTGGGGCAGGCGCTCGCGGATAAAACGGAGAATGAAGGGATTCTGGGTCACTCCGCCGACGAGCAGAACTGTGCCCTTGTCGATTCTGGCCCGCTTGAGAAAATCGACGACTTTAATGGCCATGACGTCGCTCAGCGATAAAACGATGTCGCCGGTTCTGGCTTCGCCTTTGTTCAACCGGTGGGTGCAGTCGCTCTTCATGAATACCGAGCAGCGCGATGAGAGCGTGAGCACGCGGCTGTCCTCGGGGATTTTCAGGATGTCGCCCAGGGTCATGTTCATCCGCGCCAGCTGCTGCTTGAAGAATTCGCCGGTTCCGGACGCGCACTTGTTGCCGGAAAAACTGGTGATGATTTTATTGTTCTGGTCGATCGTGTAAACGACGAGATCCTCGCCGCCCAGAGAGACCAGCGCGTCGATGTGCCGGTTGAATTTCGCAAGCGCCTCTTCGATGCAGAGCGGTTCGATGACGCTGTTGATGTTCAGCAGGTGCCGGCCTTCCGTTCCGGTTACGAGCGTTGGAACGTCCGCCGGCACGTGACGGCCGTCCAGAACTCTTTTCAGTGTATCTTGAAAGTTGCCTTCATGCGGTTCGACCGCGCTCCAGACCAGACGATCTCCATCGAGCAGGGCTGCCTTGATGTTCGAGGAGCCGATGTTGATTCCCAGCGTGTGCATAAAAACTCCCTTGTTAAAATCGTTCGCAGAGTCAATAGTACGATTGATCACGATCGTCAAGCCTTCGGTAAGACTTTTTTCATTTTCCCTGAGCCGGAGACTTTGATTGGAGAAGGCCGGAAAAGAAAAAGGCGGCCCGCCCAATTGCCGCGAACCGCCTTTGGATTGTTTCTGAAAAAGACTTGAATTAATGACCTTCTTCCATCGCGCCGCCGATGTACATCATGGCCAGCAGCATGAAGACCAGCGTCTGAACCACAGAGGTGAAAATCATCAGGAACATGATGGGCAACGGAACGATCAGCGGCACCAGGAGCAGAACGACCAGAAGAACGATGTCTTCGCCGGCGATGTTGCCGAAGAGCCGGAAGGTCAGGGACAGGGGCCGGGACAGATGGCTGATGATTTCAATGGGCAGCATCAGCGGAATCAGCCACCAGACGGGTCCCAAAAACTGCTTGAGGTACTTGATGCCGTGGGTCATGACGCCCACGACGTGGGTCATGAAGAAGACGACCAGCGCCATGGCCGCGTTCGTGTTGATGTTGGCCGTCGGCGATTCAAAGCCGGGAATGATGCCGATCAGGTTGGAGGTGAGAATGAAAAGGCCGATCGTCGCAATCAGCGGAAAGAACTTCTTGCCGTGATGTCCCATGGTGTCGACGAGCAGTCCGTGCAGACCGTCAACGATGACTTCCATCACATTTTGCAGGCGCCCCGGATAGACCTGAAGCCTGCGCGTGGCCAGAAAGGAAAGGATGGACAGAAGCGCGACAATGAACAACGTATTGAAAACAATGGTCATGTTAATGCCGACATCCTTGAACAAAGATGTGTGGAAGAAAATTAGGGGTTCCATGCGTATCTAACCAACCTCCTCAATAAAGTTTTTTTTTGCCAGGGCGACGATCATCGTGAAGACGATGTTGATCACCACCACGGAAAGTCCGATAATCAGGCCGATAATATCGACGGTTCCGGCGGTAATGAGAAAAAACAAAACCACCGCGGTGAGCGCGAGGCGGATATAGTACTTGACGAGGGTCGGGCGTTTGACGTTGCCGGCCGGATTTCTGAACAGGCCCCGCAATCCCAGCTCCATGCCGTAGAAATTCAAAATGCTGATGAATCCGCCCAGAAGGACGCCCAGGTAAAACTTCGTCGGTGCAAAAATGAAGGAAGGAATAAACAGGATCGCCAGAATAATCCAGTTGGCGATTTCAAGTCTTTTTTGGAGCGGGTCTTTGGCGATGCTGTTCACTTTTCAAGCTCTTGATGATGGTTTCTTCGTCCCGGAAATTCCTTTTGATCAACACATAAATGTTGCGGAAACCGGCCGAGATTCCGATCAGCAGGAAGACGATGGTGAAGACGTGACCGGAATCAAATTTCTTGTCCAGATAGCTGCCCAGAAGCAGACAACCAAAAATCGCCAGGACCATTGCAATGCCGATGCTGCTGGCATAAGCCATCTGGATGCCTAATTTTTTGGTTTCGCTATCCATTTGGTGATGCGCTCCTTAACACGCAACGACGACAAAGTCAATCAAAAATATGACCGTCGTTCATCATTTATTTCAAAGGATGACGGTTTTTCCTGTACCATTCGATCGTTTTGGCCAGGCCGGTCGCCAGGTCCGTTTTTGCCGTAAAACCGAACTCTTTTGCCGCCCGGCTCGTTTCCAGCATCCGGCGCGGCTGACCGTCCGGCTTGGAGGGATCCCAGACAATTTTGCCTGAAAAACCGGCCAGGCGGCAGATGAGTTGTGTCAGGTCCCGGATGGAAATTTCAAAGCCTGCTCCAATATTGACGGGGTCGCTCTTGTCGTAGCGGTCCGCCGCCAGGCAGATGGCGTCCGCCGCGTCTTCGACGTAAAAAAATTCCCGCGTCGCCGAACCCGTGCCCCAGACCTCCAGCGTGTCCGAGCCCGCGTCAAGCGCGTCGAAACACTTCTTGATCAGCGCCGGAATCACATGGGAAGAGCGGGGGTTGAAATTGTCGCCCGGACCGTACAGATTGACCGGCAGCAGAAAAATGGAATGAAATCCGTACTGCCGGCGATAAGCCTGGGACTGCACCAGCATCATTTTCTTGGCCAGGCCGTAAGGGGCGTTGGTTTCCTCCGGATAACCGTTCCAGATGTCGTCCTCCCGGAAAGGAACAGGCGTGAACTTGGGATAAGCGCAAATCGTGCCCAGCGCCACGAATTTGTCGATGTTGTGCAGATAGGCTTCATGCATCAGCTGCGCGCCCATGATGAGGTTGTCGTAAAAAAGTTCGGCGGGTTTTTCCTGATTGAAGCCGATGCCTCCCACTTTCGCCGCCAGATGAATGACGACATCCGGTCTCGTCGTCTCGTACATGCGGCGGATAGCGCCGGGGTCTGTCAGATTGTACTCGGGAAGATCGGCGATCTCAATGCTGCGGCAGCCGTAGCCTGCCAGTTTGTCGATCAGGTGGCGTCCCAGAAATCCCTTGCCGCCCGTGACGGTGACTCTTTTATTTTTAAGCAAAATGCGTCTCCTTGGAAGTTTTCCGGATCAGCCGATCCGTTCCGTATTGTTGCAGGGAAAGCCTGCGTCCAGAAGCGTTTTTTCCTTTTTGGCCAGTTCCAGGTCCGCTGCGATCATCATGTCCACCAACTGATCGAATGTGACTTTCGGCCGCCAGTTGAGCACTTTTCGGGCCTTCGAGGCGTCTCCCAGAAGCACGTCCACTTCCGTCGGCCGGAAGTAACGGGGATCGATCGCCACGTGGCGGGCATAGTCCAGTCCCAGCTTGCTGAAAACTTTTTCGGCGAACTCGCGGACGGAATGGGTTTCGCCGGTGCAGATCGCGAAGTCGTCCGGCTTGTCCGCTTGCAGCATCAGCCACATGGCTTCCACGAAATCGCCGGCGAATCCCCAGTCGCGCTGGGCCTCCAGATTGCCCAGGTAGAGTTTGTCCTTGAGCCCCAACTTGATCTGCGTCGCCGCGCGGGTGATTTTCCGTGTAACGAACGTTTCGCCGCGGCGCGGCGATTCATGGTTGAACAGAATGCCGTTTACGGCAAAAATGCCGTAGGCGTCGCGATAATTCCGGACGATGTGATAGGCAAAGACTTTAGCCGCCGCGTAAGGGCTGCGCGGCTGGAAAGGCGTTTTTTCGTTTTGCGGCGGCGGGGCGGCGCCGAACATTTCGCTCGACGAGGCCTGGTAAAATTTTGCTTTGATGCCGGTTTTGCGGATGGATTCCAGGAGTCGCAGGGTTCCCAGGCCGGTGATGTCGCAGGTATACTCGGGCATGTCAAAGCTGACGCGGACGTGGCTTTGGGCGCCCAAGTGATAAATTTCATCGGGATTGATCGCGGAGAGCAGATCCATGATCTGACCGGAAACGCTCAGATCGCCGTAGTGCAGAAACAGCCGGGCATCCGGATCGTGAAAGTCGCGGTAAAGATGGTCGATGCGGTCCGTGTTGAAAGTGCTGGACCGGCGGATCAGACCGTGCACCTCATAGCCCTTGTCCAGAAGAAATTCGGCCAGGTAGGAACCGTCCTGTCCGGTAATGCCTGTGATAAACGCTTTTTTCATAATCTCCCTTTCATGTCCGGTTGGAGCCGGCGAAAAAAATTCTTATCGTATTGACCCGTGCTTGTCAATGCGGCTAGAGGTCTTGAATCGTCCTGGCGCAGGCGTCCAGAGTCCGTTCCATATCTTCCGGTGAATGGCTGAAGGATAAAAAACCCGCTTCGAATTGCGACGGTGCCAGCCAGACGCCGTTTCGGATCATGCCGTGAAAAAAGCGGGCATAAAGGGCGGTGTCCGATTGGAGCGCGCCGGCAAAGTCGTTGACGGGGCCTTCCTGGAAAAAGAGCGTGAACATCGAATCCATCCGGTTAAGGCAGACAGGAATGCCCCGCGCCGCAAACAGTTTGATCATCTCCCGGCCCAGCCCGGCGGCCCGGTCCGCCAGAGAGGAAAACGCGTCTGCCCGGGCGCGCAGAAGGCTGAGCGTCGCAATGCCGGCGCTCATGGCCAGCGGATTGCCGGAAAGGGTTCCGGCCTGGTAGACGTCGCCTTCCGGCGCCAGTCTTTCCATGAACTGCTTTTTACCGCCCAGAGCGCCCACCGGCAGACCGCCGCCGATGATCTTGCCCAGGCAGGTCAGGTCCGGTTCAATGCCGATCCGGTTCTGGTAGCCGCCGAAGGAAAAGCGGAAGCCCGTGATCACTTCATCGAAAATCAGCACGATGCCGTTTTTTTCGGTGAGTTCGCGGAGCCTTTTCAGAAAGCCTTCCTGAGGAAGCACGACGCCCATGTTGCCCGCGACCGGCTCGACGATCACCGCCGCGAGTTGCGGGGCGTAGCGCTCGACGGCGCTTTCCAAAGCGCCGATGTCGTTGTAGGGAAGGCTGATCGTCAGCCGGGCGAGTTCCTCGGGAATGCCGGGCGAGCCGGGAATGCCCAGGGTGGCCACGCCGGAGCCGGCTTTGATGAGGAGTGAATCGGCGTGTCCGTGGTAGCAGCCGTCGAATTTGACGATTCCGCTGCGGCCCGTGCAGCCGCGGGCCAGGCGGATGGCCGTCATTGCGGCTTCGGTGCCGGAGCTCGTCATCCGCACGCGCTCGACCGAAGGGATCGCTTCGCCGATCAGACGGGCCATGGCCGTCTCGGCTTCGGTGGGCGCGCCGAAGCTCGTTCCCCGTTCGGCGGCGCGGCAAATCGCCGCGGTGACTTCGGGATGGGCATGCCCCAGGATCATCGGGCCCCAGGACAGGACGTAATCGATGTATTCCTTGCCGTCGGTATCGAAAATTTTACTGCCGCTGGCGCGGGAGACGAAAACAGGGTTCCCGCCGACCGATTTCCAGGCGCGCACCGGCGAATTGACGCCGCCGGGAATGAGTTGTCGGGCGGCGACAAACGGATCGATTTTTTCAGAGGTCATTCAAAATACTCCGGTGATGTTTTTTTGTATTCCTGCAGACTTTCCAGAACCAGGAAATCCGGGCATTGCGCGTCTTCGGCCATCCGCCCGATGAGGACGGCAGGCGTTTCGCGGCGCGAATGCAGCATGGTGAAGAGGGTATAGCGGCCCTGAAATGCGGGCGACCGCTGATAGCAGTGGGAAATAAAAGGCAACGCCGCAAAGCGGCGGCCCGTTTCTTCCATCTTCTCGGGCGGCACGGCCCACATCACGAGCGCGTTTTTTTCGTATCCCGCTTTCTGATGCCGCACGATGGCGCCGAACTTGCGCAGAATGCCTTCGCGCGACAACACTTTCATCCAGTCGATGAGCTCTTCGCCGGCCAGACCGCAGGCTTCGGCGATGGCCGCAAAAGGTCTGGCGCAAAGCGGAATGTCCCGCTGGAGTATCCGGGCCGCCGTTTTTTGCGGCATCGTGAATGTTTTCATGGGGATTGTTCTTATCCTGCTTGCCGGATAAAATCAAGAAAGGCGTGCACGTAAAAATTTTTTTAAAATTTTCTTGACAATTGGTTTCTCGACCGTTAAAAATAGCCTCAAATGACCGGCAGTCGTTAAATTCAAAAGAAAGGAGGAAGTAAGGAAAACAAAGCATACATAACGCTTCCGGGCACAATTGTTGTCAAAATAAAAAATTCAGGAGGCTATATCAATGAAGAAGAGTTTGGTTTATTCCGTACTGGCGCTGGTGTTGGTGATTGTTTCTGCTCCGTTTGTTCTGGCTGCGGGTCCCGAAGCGGCGGCTGGCGCTGCAACGGGCGGCGTTGATTACACAAAAGCGATCGTGATCGGTTGCGCTCTTCTGGGCGCCGGTTTTGCCATCGGTATCGGTGCGGTCGGTGCGGGCCTTGGTTTGGGGCAGGCGACAAGCGGTGCGTCCAATGCGGTGGGCAGAAACCCCGAAGCGCAGGGTAAAGTAATGTTAACCATGATGGTTGGTATGGCCATGACCGAATCCGTCGCCATTTACGCTCTGGTTATTTCTCTGGTCATGCTGTTCGCCAATCCTTTAGTGAAACTGGTTGGCCTGGGCTAATCGCCGATAATCAGGTATCTTAAACAGAGGGAGAAGAAGCAAATAACAAAGGACTTCTTCTCCCTTTTCTTATTCTTCCGTAACGATTTTTCCGCGCAGCACTTTTGTTTCCGCTCGCCGGTGTTTGGCCGCGAGCATTTTTTCCTGGGCGCGCCTGCTTCTTTTCCTTTTTTGCCGCCGGATTTTCTCGATTTTTTCTTTTTCGGAGGCGGCAAAGCCTTTTTGCAACTGTTCGATTTTGTCCAAAAGCAGACGCCGGGCCAGAAAGCGGTTTAAAGTCTGCGACCTTTCCTTCTGGCATTTGACCGAAAGGCCTGTGGGCAGATGGACCAAATGGACGCACGAGGAACTCTTGTTGACTTTTTGACCGCCGGGGCCGGAAGAGCGGACGAATGATTCTTCAAAGTCGCTTTCGGAAACCCCCAGCTCCTGCATTCTTAAGGCAAGCGCTTTTTCTTTTTCCGCGGACACCGGCATGGACGGATTCCTGAAAGATTAAAGAATTAAGGAATGGCGTATATTTCGTCTTCGATCAAATGAATCCAGTTTTCGGTCAGGATCTCTCTGGCTTCTTCCAGTTTGTCCACCCCGATGATAACAATGGTTTCTTTGCCGATGCGGTTGACGGTGGTGTACAGGTAGAGAATATTGATCTCGGCTTTGGCCAGGGGGTTCAGAATGGCATTGATGCCGCCCGCGTGCAGGGGAACTTCCGCGGCCAGCACCGGCGTGACTTCGAAATTGAAATTGAAACTGCTCAAAAGCGCCGCGGCCCGGTCGGGATCGTTGACAACAAGACGCACGCGGCTGTCGTGTGCGATACTGGCGGCCGACACGGCGATCCGGCCGATATCCTCCGTATCGAGCGTATGGGTGAGTTGGGCAAAAGAGCCGGGAACGTTGTCTAACAGAACAGAGATTTGTTTAACGGCCATAGTGTATCCTTACTTAATCCTTGACATAGTCGAATCCGGCGGCGAAGGCTTTGCGGTTGATTTCCGCAAGGGACTTCTTGCGGCTGCCCATGATCGTCTCCAGACTCTTTAAGTAAATATCGGGCGTCACGATGCGAGATTTTTTAACGAAGGCGCCCATCATGACGATATTGGTCGCGCGGCTGTTGCCCAGTTCCTGGGCCATGTCGGTACAGGGAATGCAAAGGCTCTGGACATCCTGGCGAAGGGGACGGGCTTCGATTATCGATGAATTGATAAAGATCGTTCCTCCCGAGGTAACCTTGTTCTGAAACGAAGACAGGGCCGGCGAACTCATGACAATCAGGTAATCCGGTTCCGAGGCTACGGGAGAGGCGATTTCCTCATCCCCCATCGCCACGGTGCAGTTGGCCGTTCCGCCCCGCATTTCCGCGCCGTAAGCGGGAAGATAGGTGACGTGCAGCCCTTTGTTCATGGCGGCGTTCGCCAGACTGATGCCCATCATTAAAACGCCCTGACCGCCGAAGCCGGAGAAAAAAGCCTTGATGATCATGACCGGACCTCCGCAGCTTTCTTGAGCGCAGCGATCTCGTCCTTGTAGATGCCGGGCGGGAACTCCTTGGCCAGAATATCGTCGATCCATTTGCAGGAATCGACCGAAGACATTTTCCAGTTGGTCGGGCACATGGACAGCACCTCGATCATGGAAAATCCCAGTCCGTCGAGCTGGCATTGAAATGCTTTCTTGATGGCCTTCTTGGTTTTGTTGACGCCGGCCGGAGAACTGACCGAGCATCTTTCCAGGTAGGTAACACCGCCGATCTTGGAAAAAATTTCACTGACCTTGACGGGATAGCCGTCCAGCCGCTGCTGGCGGCCGGCCGGACTGGTGGTGGTTTTCTGGTTCAGCATGGTGGTCGGCGCCATCTGGCCGCCCGTCATGCCGTAAACGGCGTTGTTGATGAAAATCACGGTGATGTTTTCCCCGCGGTTGGCGGCGTGAAAGCTCTCCGCCATGCCGATGGCGGCCAGGTCGCCGTCGCCCTGATAGGAAAAAACGATGCGGTCGGGCAGCGAGCGCTTGATGCCCGAGGCCATGGCCGGTCCGCGGCCGTGGGGGGCTTCAATCATATCGACATCGAAGTAATTGTAGGCCAGAACCGCGCAGCCGGCCGGCGGAACGCCGATGGTGATGCCCCGGATGCCCATTTCATCGATGACTTCACAGGTGATGCGGTGAACGATGCTGTGGCCGCAGCCCGGACAATAGTGAAAAATATTGTGCTTCAGACTCTGCGGATGTTGAAAAACGATTTTTGACATATCGAGAGAATCCTTCAAATTACGGTCGCCCGTCAATCTATCTTGCTGTAAAATTTGGCTACAACGTTGGCCAGTTCCGCCGGCGTCGGCACCGCGCCGCCCGGACGTCCGTGAAAGTCGATGTTGGCGTAGCCCTGAAGCGCCAGACGGACGTCTTCAAGCATCTGACCGGTGCTCATTTCAAAAACCAGAAAATTTTTAATTCCGGCGGAAAGAGCCCGCAGCTTCATTTCCGGAAATGGCCACAGAGTGATGGGGCGGAAAAGGCCGACTTTCAAACCATGGTCGCGCAGCCTTTTAATGGCGCCCTTGGCGATGCGCGCGGCCGTGCCGTAAGCGACAATCACCATTTCCGCATCCTGGGTCAGGTGCTCCTCCCTGAGCGTTTCATTCTGGGCGATGACCGCGTATTTCCGCGCGAGTTTCCAGTTGTGTCCCTCGCTGTCGATGGGGTCCAGAAGCAGTCCGCGGATGAATTTGCTTTTGCCGTTGCCCGCGCCGCGCAGCATGAATTTCTCCGGATAGTTGCGCGGATGGGGTTTTTTGAAAATGACCGGTTCCATCATCTGACCCATCATGCCGTCGGCCAGGATCATCACCGGTGTGCGGTATTTGTCCGCCAGATCAAACGCATCCATTGTCAGATCCGCCAGTTCCTGGCCGGTGGCCGGACCCAGAACGATCGTCCGGTAATCGCCGTGTCCCCCGCCGCGGGTGGCCTGAAAATAGTCGCCCTGGGCAGGCCGGATGTTTCCCAGACCGGGGCCGCCCCGCATGATGTTGACAATGACGCCGGGCAGTTCGCAGGCGGCCATGGAGGAAATGCCTTCCTGTTTGAGGGAGATGCCCGGGCTGGACGATGACGTCATGACCCTGAGGCCTGCGGCGCTGGCGCCGGCGATCATGTTGATGGCGGCGATTTCGCTTTCCGACTGAATGAAGACGCCTCCCTCGGCGCTGCGGATATGTTCGGCCATGTATTCGGTCAGTTCGTTCTGGGGCGTGATCGGATAACCGGCGTAAAAGCGACAACCCGCGCGGATGGCCGCTTCGCCGATGATGTTATTTCCTGACATCAATACTTTATTCACGGTAAACCTCAATCGCTACGTCCGGGCACATGGTGGCGCAGATTCCGCAGCCGTTGCACTCGTTTGCTTCATTGACGCAAACAGGATGATAGCCCTGAACGTTATATTCGCTGGACGGCATGATATGCCCTTTGGGACAGAAATGAATACAGAGATGACATTCCTTGCAAAGGTCTTTTGTGATGTTGATAAATCCTTTCACAATCGCTTTCCTTTTTGGTTTTTGCACGTGGTTTAAGACCGGCGGCGGTTGCTATCTTGCGCATAATGTTCAGAATGTCAAGTTTTTTTAAAGAAACGGGTCGGCGGGTTCAGACTTTCCGGATTTGGAATCCTTCCAGACGGATGGCCACGGAACGCTGCAACAATTCGATGGAGACGACAAACAGCTCTTTTTCCGGATCGCTTTTGACCACGATGCCTTCAATGCCCGCAAAAGGACCGTCGATGATTGTGGCGGGTTCTCCCTCTTTCGGATACTGCATCGTAAAGATTTCCGCTTTATGCGTGATGAGCCTTTGGATGGCCTGGATTTTCGCATCCGGCACGGGCAGGGGTTCCGTATTTTCTTTTTTTCCCAGAATCCGCACCACGCCGAACGTTTTAAGAATGGCCAGTTTGATTTCGTTGCTCAGGTCGGCCTGGACGAAAAGATAACCGGGAAAGAGCGGCACGGTGATTCTTTTTTTCCGGTCTTTTCGCTTGCTCCAGACTTCTATCTCCGGTAGAAACGACGTCAGCTGCTTTTGCAGCAAACCGTTGTGGGCCTTGTATTCATGGCGGCTTTTCGTATGAACGGCATACCACGGCATAAGAATTCCCGCTTTCAGGGTAAAATGGTTTAAAATCGCCGTTTTCCTATATGAGTTCAGTTATTTTTGCAATGGAGAAATAATGAACGCTTTTCGTTTGAACGGTTTGCCGCTGGCTCTGGATGAGACCGAGGACTGTCTTCCCGGCAAGGCGGCCGCCGCTCTGGGGCTTGCCGAAAACGATATCGTTGCCCTGAGCGTCCTTAAAAAAGCCCTCGATGCCCGGCGCAACAGACAGCCGTATTTTGTGTATGCCGTCAAAATCGTTTTGTCCGATTCCGCCTCCCGGGCACAAACGCTTCCCGACGGCATGCAGCTGCAGGCTCTGCAAGAGGAACCGCAAATCGGATTTCCCCGGACGGTCCGGCCCGCCGGATATCCGGTCGTCGTTGTCGGCGCCGGTCCGTCCGGCCTTTTCGCGGCCTATAGCCTCTCCCTCGCGGGCATGCCGGTGGTTCTGCTGGAAAGGGGAGGGCCGGTGGAAAGACGGATTAGCGATGTTGAGGCGTTTTGGCGCGAGGGGCGCCTCAATCCGCAAAGCAATGTGCTTTTCGGTGAGGGAGGGGCGGGAACTTTTTCCGACGGCAAACTGACCAGCCGGACCAAGAATCCCTGTGCGGGCCGGGTGAAGAGGATCCTGGTGGATTTTGGAGCGCCGGCTTCCATTCTGACCGACGCCAAGCCGCATATCGGGACGGACCGGTTGCGCCGGATCCTGATCACGATGAGACAAAAGCTTATCGACCTGGGCTGCGCCGTGCGCTTTGACGCGCAAGTGACGGATGTGGCCATCCGCCAAAACACGGTCGAAGCCGTCGTTGTCAATAATGGGGAACAGGAGATCAAAACCGACTGTGTCGTTGTGGCGATCGGCCAGGGTGCAGACGACACCTATCGTCTGCTTGACGCAAGGGGCGTCAAAATGACGCCCAAGCCTTTTGCCCTGGGGCTGCGCCTGGAGCATCCGCAACGCCTGATCAACCGTATCCAGTACGGTCGCTGGGCGGAGGATCCACGCCTGCCGCCGGCGGAATATTTTATCACCGCGGCGCTCGGTGATTCCGGCCGTTCCGTTTACAGCTTTTGCATGTGCCCGGGAGGGCAGGTAATCGGGAGCAGCACTGCAGTCGGGACGGTGATCACCAACGGCATGAGCGACTCGGGCCGCAGCGGTGAATTGGCCAACAGCGCCGTCGTCGTCAATGTGCGGTCGGAAGATTTTGCCGCTTGCGGATATCCGCTGGGCGGCCTGGTCTTTCGCCGGACCTGGGAGGAAAAAGCATTTGCTGCGGGAGGAGGGGACTACCGGGCTCCCGCGCAGCGGCTGACCGACTTTATCGCGGACAAATCATCGCCAAGTCTCGGCCCGACCAGTTTTTTACCCGGCGTCCGGGCCGCGCGTCTCGACGACATATTGCCTCCGTTTGTCGCCGGGGCGCTGCGGGCTGGAATCCGGATGTTTGACAGAAAAATGCCGGGATTTGTGACAGCCGAGGCTCATCTGATCGGCGTGGAAACGCGCACGTCGTCGCCGGTCCGCATCGTCCGTCGCGACAACGGCCAGAGCGAAAACGTGCAGGGCCTTTATCCCTGTGGAGAAGGTGCGGGCTATGCCGGAGGAATCATCAGCTCGGCGCTGGACGGCATCAGGGCCGCCCGGCAGATTCTGACGGCGCAGGACGGGCGTCGATAATAAAATCCGGTCCTTTTTTCAATATTTTGCAAATCGAAAAGACCCTGGCCTGGGCGAGATCGCGGATGCCCAAATCGCCGACGGCTTCTATTCCCCGGCCGAGAATTTTGGGCGCCGTGACCACGACCAGACGGTCGACGAGATCGTTTTTTAAGGCCGCTGTAATGACTTTTGCGCCGCCTTCAATGAGAACCGACGAAATCTTTTGCCGGGCCAGAAGCTGGAAAAGGCTGTTTAAATTGATGCGGCCGTCCGTGTCGGCATCGACCGTTATCATCGTGGCCCCCGCCGAAGACAGAGCCTGAAAACGAGGATCGGCGGAATCTCTGGTCGTGACAATCAGTGTCGGCGCCTCGGAGAGGTTTTGCATGACGTTGGCGTCGCGCGGCGTCACCAGCTTGGAATCCAGAATGATTCTTACGGGATTTCGTCCGCGCACGTGCCGGACGGTGAGTGTCGGATTGTCCGCAAGCACGGTTTTGCTTCCGACCAGAATCGCATCATGCCGGGCCCGCAGTTGATGGGCGAATTTCAGGGAGGCGGGAGAACTGATCCACTGCGACTGACCGGTTGCTGTGGCGATCCGGCCATCCAGGCTTTGTGCGTACTTCACTGTGACAAACGGACGTCCCTTTTCCATAAAATGAAAGAAAACCTCATTGAGATCGCGGCTTTCTTTTTCAAGAACGCCGGTGGTGACGGCAATGCCCGCTTCCTGGAGGCAGGAAATGCCCCGGCAGGAAACCAGAGGATTGGAATCGGTGGCGCCGATGACGACCCGGGTGATTCTATGCGCAATGATTTTATCCGTGCAAGGCGGCGTTTTTCCGTGGTGACAGCAAGGTTCCAGCGTTACGTAAAGCGTTGATCCTGAAACGTTTTCTGTTGCATTTGCTATCGCGTTGACTTCCGCGTGGTTCTCGCCGCAGCAGTGATGATACCCCCGGCCGATGATCCGGTTGTTTTTTACAATGACCGCACCGACCATCGGATTGGGGCTGGCATAGCCCCGCCCCCGGGCGGCCAGTTTTAAAGCCAGTTTCATGTAGTCGTCGTCTTTCATGCAAAACGATTACCCTAAAAGACCGTTCCTTTGCAAAGAATTTGTTGTCCGGACTGTTCAGTTGTCGGGACGGTTGCTGTCGAAAGCAAGCGGTTAAGCGATCGGATTGGTGACGGGAATCACAATAAATTTATTGACTTCTGTAGGAAATGGTGTAGGATCGCTTCTCGAAGCTTGAGAAGGGCAAACCTCCTGAAAGGGCGGGACGCAAAGTTACTGGCCTAAGTCTTTGGGATGGGATAGGGTCGCAGGGCTGCCGGGCTGTTCGAGAGTCCAGCCGCGCATTATCCCGGAAAAGAAAAAAATCAACGAAAGAGATTGGTCATGATTTTCAGTGTTTTTGCCTTTATTTTCGGCGCTGCCATCGGAAGCTTTCTCAATGTCTGCATTTTCCGGATTCCGGCCGGGAAGTCCATCGTCAAGCCTCTGTCTCAATGTCCGGCCTGTCAGCACCCCATCCGTTTTTACGATAATATTCCGATCATCAGCTTTATTCTGCTGCGGGCCAGATGCCGGGATTGCGGCGCGAAAATTTCCTGGCGCTATCCGCTGGTCGAGCTGATCAGCGGCTTGCTGGCGCTCGCGCTTTTTCTGAAATTCGGTCCGACGCTCAACTTTCTGGTATTCTTCATTTTCACGGCCGTATTGATCGTCATTACCTTTATTGACATCGATCATCAGATCATACCGGATATCTTATCCCTGCCCGGCATCCCGGTTTTCTTCCTGGCGGCCGTCTTCATTGTGAAGGTTCCCTGGCATGAAGCTCTGATCGGCCTGGTCGTGGGTGGGGGAATTCTTTTCGCCATCGCCCTGTTTTATGAGTTCATTGCCAAGCGCGAGGGGATGGGAGGCGGCGATATCAAGCTGCTGGCGATGATCGGCGGCTTTTTCGGATGGAAAGCTTTGATATTTATTCTGCTGTTCAGTTCTCTGGCGGGAGCGGTCGTGGGCCTTGCGGCCATGATCATCAAGAAAAAGGATATGAAATACGCTGTTCCTTTCGGGCCGTTCCTTTCGGCCGCAGCGGTGGCTTACATCTTTTGGGGAGATGTATTCATGCGTTTTCTGGTTCTTGGATACTGAAGAAAAGCCACAGGACTAGGGAGTGCAGGAGTTTCGCGAACGCATGCTGCCAAAGAGCGAATTCATTGACAGGCAACAGCAACTCGGCTACGATATTCTTAAAATAAACGGCGTTTTAGTATTGATTCGGAAGAATTTGGTTTGAATAAAAAGAAGCAGAGAATAATTCACCCTCGCCTTGGGTTGAAAAAGGGGCTCATGGATGAGAGGAGCCGCAGTCTGATGAGATATGACAGAGGATTCAGCATCGTTGAACTTATTGTTGTGATGGCGATCCTCCTGGTCGTCCTGGCGATTGCCGTGCCGATATTCAACAGCTACCGGGATAGAGCCAATCTCCAGGAGGCCGCGCAGGAAACAGCTTCCGACATTAAGTTATATCTTCAGAGAGCCGTGGCGGAAAACCGGGAATACCGGATAACCTTCGACGCCGGAGCAAATCAATACGTGATTCAAAATCAGGTCGGCGCCAGTTGGGTGGACGTTGCCACAAAACAAATCGGGGCCGGTCATCGGTCTGTTTCAATTTTTGAAACGCCGGCTTTCGGAGGGAATACTACAGTCAATATGAAGCCCAGAGGCACGCTTGCCAGCGGCGGCCATTTGAAGTTAAAGCACGCGCAATCAGGAAAGGTCGTCAGAATAACGGCTACGTTAATGGGAAGGGTTTATGTCAAAGATGAATAACGACAAAGGCATCACTGTTATCGAATCGCTGATTGCCGTTGTGCTGACGGCGATCGCCATTATTTCACTGATGCCGATGCAGAGCATTTCACTCAATGTCGGCACCCGGGCGGATTATATGGGACGCGCAGCCTACCTCATGCAGTCGGAGTTGGAAGCTCGGGAATATGCCATCATGAATCAGAACATTTCCATTACGTTGACGCCGACGGATCCTTTTGTGACAAAATATACCGTTAACGGTGCGTTGACTGCGTCTGCGGCCGATACTTTTTTCACGGTGCGGACATTTGTCAATACGGCGGCGGGAGCGACCAACGCCTGGATTGTCCACGTTCAGGTCACCTGGCCGGGCGGTCCGGCGTCAGGCGTCAGGAGCTCCATCATTGCCACACGGCATTATAACTTTTAGACAGGGATGACCAGCAGAGATAATGCGATGAGAAAAAACGGATTTACACTGGTTGAAGTTTTAGTAGGCGTCGTCGTCGGTCTCATCATCGTCGCGGGGGTTTACGGCGTGATGGTCTTGACGCAGCGCACGTCGGCCAATCTGGGCAGAAGGGTGGTGACCCAGCAGGATACGCGTCTGGTGCTCGATTTCATGGCCTCCGAAATTCGCATGGCCTCTTTCAATCCATCCATGTCAGGGGATACGTGGATCAATTCGACAACGACTGGCGCCATAGACGCCTGTAGCAACGTGAAAGCCGTTATTACCGTCCCCACGCCGACTGTGGCCAACCGCGGTATCCTTTACGCCGATGCCAACAATCTTTTTATCGCCATGGACCTGGGGCCGGAAGGTTCTCCGCCCACATACGGAATTATCGGCGACGCGGACAATGAATTCATTTTTTACTCCTATAACGCCGCGACCCAGGCCGTTCGTCGCAGCATTTCCTGTGGGGGCAACCAGGCGATTTTAGGTGGGGACTTGCCGGGGACCCGGATATACAACAACGCGGTTACTCCCTCGGCCCTTCCCTTGTTTCAGTACTTTGACCGGACGGGGACCGAGCTCACGGGCACCATCAACGTTCCGGCCATCCGGAGAATCCGCATCAATATTGCCGCCGAAACCAAGGACGTCGATCCCGCCACGCAACAACGAAAAAGAATGATTTACTCAACCGATGTGTTAGTGAGGAACCATGCCGTATTCATGCCGAATTTTTAGGAAGCGCCTAACGTCGCAAGACGGCTTTGCTCTGCTGGCAGCGATCATGGCCGTGATGATTATGATTGCCGTCGGTTTTTTCGCCCTGACCGTGACATCGCAGGATATCCGCATCAGCTCACGTCTGATCGGCGAAAGAAAAGCCTTTTCAGCCGCCGAAGCGGGGGTCAATGAAGTTAGCCGGACGCTGAATCCGCAAAGTCTCGCTGCGATTTCCGG
>DBPV01000132.1:781-34257 GCA_002304995.1 Syntrophaceae bacterium UBA1411 | reverse complement strand
GCCCGGCAGTTGCCGAAAACCCGGGTTCATGTTCATGAGCGAAATAAAGGCTACGGCGCCAATCAGAAGACCTGTTACAAACTGGCGCTGGAGGAGGGCGGGGACATTGTCATCATGGTCCACCCCGACTATCAGTACACGCCGAAACTGATCCCGGCCATGGCCTCCATGATTGCCAGCGGCCTGTACCACTGCGTTCTGGGATCGCGCATTCTGGGTGGATACGCCGTGACCGGCGGAATGCCCCGCTGGAAATATTTTTCCAACCGCTTCCTTACGCTTGCCGAAAATATTCTGCTGGGCGCAAAGCTCTCCGAGTATCATACGGGGTATCGCGCTTTCTCGAGGGAACTTCTGGAAAAGCTGCCCCTGACCGTGAATTCCGATGACTTTGTGTTCGACAACCAGATGCTGGCGCAGATCGTCTGGCTGGGGTATACGATTGCCGAGATCAGTTGTCCGACCAAGTATTTTGCCGAAGCCTCGTCGATCAATTTTCGGCGCAGCGTGCAATACGGCATAGGGTGCCTGGCCACGGCGCTGCGCTTTCGGTTGGCGAAGGCAGGATGGCTCCACTCGCCGGTTTTTCCGGAGAGCCAATCATGATGCCGGAAAGCAAAAATCGCTTCGATGACTTTTTCGGGGATCGCCAGTATGTTTCTTTAAAAAATTATCTCTATAACTATCTTTTGCGAAAACGGGCCGTTGAACGCACGATGCGCAGGGAAAAAAAGGAGCTGGTCCTGGAGACCGGCAGCGGCATTTCTCCCGTCATGACCTCCTGGGAGCGGATGGTTTATTCGGACGTGTCGCCTTCCGCAATGGCAATGCTGAAGCAGATGATGAACGGCAAAGGCCGGTGCGTTGTCGCCGATGCCGCGAGACTGCCTTTCGAAAAAGAGTCTTTTTCGCACGTGATCTGTTCGGAGGTGCTGGAACACATTGAGGACGACCGGGCGGCGTTGAGAGAGATTAACCGAGTCACAAAAACCGGCGGGGCGCTGGTGGTCACCTTTCCGCATCGCCGGTTTTACTTTGCCCACGATGACCGCTTTGTTCATCATTACCGGCGCTACGAGTTGTCTGAAATGATTTCCCTGCTTGAGGAAACGGGCTTTTACCCCGTGGACGTGCAAAAGGTGCTGGGCCCTCTGGAAAAGGCGACGATGCTCTTCGTCACTGCCGGCGTATCCGTTTTGCAGAATTTACGCCTGAAAGAAAGCCCGGCAAAAGAAAAGAAGCCGCCCGGCGAATTTTTAATCGTTCTCTTCAAACGGTTGAACGTGATTTATGCGGGACTGGCGTGGCTGGACGCAGTCGTTATGCCCCGCGCCTTATCGACGGTGTTGCTGATCAAGGCCAAGAAAGTCGGGCCTCCCGCGTAGCGGGATGTTTCGGACCAGAAAGCCATGAGGCTTTTCCGGACATTGCGAAACAAGCGCCCGGAAAAACTCAGGCGATGGTTTTCATCGTGGCCAGGTACGTCCGGCAGAGATAGCGGTAGGCCTCGATGCCGTCTCTGGCGGCGGCCTTGTCTTTGTCCGTCAGGTCACGGGTGATTTTGGCGGGATTGCCCGCGACGATCTTGCCTGCGGGAATATGCATGCCCCGGGGGACCAGCGATCCCACCGACACGAACACATCCTCCTCGCAGACGACGTTGAAAAGAACGATGGCGCCGATGCCGATCATGCAGCGCGAATGAATGTGCACGTCATGTAAAATAACGCCGTGCGCCACCGTCACGTCGTCTCCGATGACGGTTTCGGAACCCGGGTACACATGGATGACCGCGTTGTCCTGAACGCTTGACCGGTCGCCGATAATCACCGGCCCGAAATCGGCGCGGATGGAAACGCCGGGTGCGATCAGGCATTCGTGGCCGAGGCGCACGTCGCCGATCAGGGTCGCGGCCGGGTGGACGAAAGAATCCGCAGGGACCTGCGGTCGTTTGCCGTCGAATTCATAAAGCGCCATAAGCGTTTCCTAATAGGTCAGTGAAATGTTGACCGAGCCGCCCCGGCCGAAAATGTCGTGCAGATGGACGTAACCTTTGAGAACCTTTTTATCGTTCACCACCGCGAGCGACGTAATCTCCCTCTTCTGCATGATCTCCACGGATTCGGCCAGCGAGGCTTTTTCGTCGATGGTTTTGGGAGAAGCCGTCATGATTTCGTCGATGGTCATGGTATCGAAGGCGGTTCCCCGGCTGACCAGCCGCCGCACATCGCCGTCCGTGAGAATGCCCAGCAGGTGATTCTTTTTATCCGTGACCAGGACAAAGCCGACGTTCATGCGGTCGATCACCGTGATGGCCTGGCGGGCGGGCGTTCCGGTGACGATCCGCGGAATGCGGTCGCCGGTGATCATGGCGTCGCGGACCGTGGCGCGAAGCCTTGCGCCCAGACTGCCGCCCGGATGAAACTTGTAAAAATCCTTTTCGCGGAATTTGCGCCGGTCGATGAGAGCAATGGCCAGCGCGTCTCCCATCGCCAGCGTCGCGGTGGAGCTGGAAGTGGGCGCCAGACCGAACGGACAGGCTTCCTTTTCCACGGAGACGTCGATGACGATGTCGCTGTTGCGGCTCAGCGTGGAGGAAAGCACTCCGGTAAAAGAGATGATGGGCGCGCCGATATGCCGGACCGAACTGATGATCGGCAGCAGTTCGCGCGTTTCGCCGCTGTTGGAGATCGCCAGCAGAATGTCCTTCTTGGTGACGATGCCCAGATCGCCGTGAATGCCTTCCACGGGGTGCAAAAACAGCGCCTGCGTTCCGGTGCTGGTGAGCGTCGCGGAGATTTTCCGTCCGATAAGGCCGGATTTGCCGATGCCCGTGACGATGACCCGTCCCTTGCACGAGTAGATCATATCCACCGCCCGGGAAAAATTTCCGTTGATTTTGTCCATCAGGGAGAGGATGCTTTGCGCTTCGATTTTCAGCACTTCCCTGGCGCGTTTCAAGGCCGTTCGTTGATGATTCATAGCGTATCCGTCCGTTGCTTCATTTTTCTGCTGTTTTCTTCAGGATTCCGAAGCTAGCAAAAAAGACTCTACAAAACAAGAATCAATTCGCGCTTTCCATTTGAAGATGCGGAGAAAAAAATCATGGTTTCACTCGCGGCGCTGTGCTAATAACGGCCGCATGACGGCAGGTGAGATCCGAGCATGAAAACAGTTTTTCTATCCGACGCCCACTTGAAACGCTCCACGGACGAGCGCTACGGCCAGCTGCTGCGCTTTCTCGCCGATTTGCGCGCGGGGCGGATTCGGTCGATTGTCGATGCGCCGGAACTCGGCCGGGAACACGCGCCGATCGACGACCTTTATATTCTGGGCGATTTTTTCGATTTCTGGTTTTGCCGCCCTGACGCGATTCATCCCGAATTTCAGTGGGTCATCGGCGCACTGGCGGAGTTGCAGAAAAGCGGCGTCCGCATCCATTTGTGCGAAGGCAACCATGATTTTTTCCTCAAGGACTATTTTGAGGATGTGCTGGGAATGGAAGTGTTTGAAGAATGGGCCGCAATCGACCTCGACGGGCTCCGGACGCTCGTTTCACACGGAGACACGGCGGACCGCTCCGACCGCCTCTATCTGGCGTTCCGCCGATTTCTGCGCAGCCGTTTTTTTTACACCTTCCAGCGCCTGCTTCCTTCCTCGCTGATCTGGACGCTGGCGAATATGACGTCCCAGGCCAGCAAAAACCTCAACAGTGACAACAGCGGCTATCTGCTGGAAAAAATGCAGACCTTTGCCGAAGAAAAATGGCGGGAAAACTATGACGCCGTGATTCTGGGGCACTGCCATAAACCGGTCGTGCAGACCTTCAACGCGGCGGGACGGGAAAGAACGTTTGTCACGCTGGGCGACTGGATTACGCACTATTCTTTCCTCTATTGCGAGGATAAAAGGTTCTTTTTGAGCTTTTATCCCCCGCAATAAGAAGCTTTCCTGTCGGGATGGAGAAAAACTGGACAGATTCGCCGGTTTATGCTAGGAAACCCGATCTTTAAAAGAGCCGGCTTTCCGTTTTTTTGAAGGACCGTTTGCGGCAGCGCCCCGAGCGGTCTTAATAAGGTGTTTCGGGCGTCGGATATCGTCGGGAGGGTAAGAGATTATGAATTTTGGCGGAATATATCCGGAATGCCCGCTGCGCGATGCGCAGTTTGTCGTTGTTCCCGTTCCCTACGATCTGACCTCGACCTATCAGCCCGGCAGCCGCCGCGGGCCGGCCGCAATCATCGAAGCGTCAACCAACATGGAGCTCTACGATGAAGAGCTGAAAAAAGAAACCTACCTGGCCGGCATCCATACCGCGCTGCCCGTGGCCGTGGACGCGCGCGGTCCCCGGCAGATGATCCAGGCAGTCCGTAAAAAAATTCGCCGCATCGTCGCGCAGGACAAGATTCCCGTCATGCTGGGCGGCGAGCACAGCATCACCCTGGGCGCCGTCCAGGCCGTCGCCGAGCGGTATCCGGATCTCACGGTGTTGCAGCTCGACGCGCATGCGGATTTGCGCGACAGCTATCAGGGCACGCCCTACAATCACGCCTGCGTCGCCCGCCGGGTGGCGGATTTCTGCCGGCTGGTGCAGGTGGGCATCCGCTCCATGAGCAAGGAAGAGGGGGATTACCTGCCGCAAAGCAAGGTCTTGTCGTATTCGGCGGACGATGTCTTTGAAAATCCCAAATGGGTCGAGACGGTCTGCCGGCATCTGCGCGGCGACGTCTACATCACCATCGATCTGGATGTCTTCGATCCCTCCATCATGTCCGCAACCGGCACGCCCGAACCGGGAGGGCTTTACTGGCATGATGTGCTGAAGCTTTTGAAAGCGGCGGCCGGACGCTGCAACGTGCGCGGATTCGATGTGGTGGAGCTGGCGCCTCTGCCCGGCGTTGTGGCGCCGGATTTCATGGCGGCGAAACTGATCTACCGGCTGATGGGCTACATGACGGGCCAAAAGAAAAAATAACCGCAATACAATTTCATTTCAAGGATGGAGAATTGACATTGAATTTAAACGTACCCAAGAAAATATTTTTTACCAAGGGCGTCGGCGCCCACAAGGAAGAACTGCACTCGTTTGAATTGGCCCTGCGCGACGCCGGCATTGAGAAGTGCAATCTGGTTCAGGTGTCCAGCATCTTTCCGCCCGGCTGCAAGGTCATTTCCAGAGCGCAGGGCGTCAAGGAACTGCTGCCGGGCGCCATTACCTACTGCGTCATGAGCCGCTGCTGCGGCAACGAACCCCGGCGGCTGCTTTCCGCATCCGTAGGGCTCGCTATTCCCGCGGACAAGAAGGCTTACGGCTACATCAGCGAACACCATGCCTTCGGCAGAACGGAAAAGGAAACGGGCGACTATGCGGAAGATCTGGCCGCCGCCATGCTTGCCTCCACGCTGGGCATCGATTTCAACATCGATGAAAGCTGGGACGAGAAAAAGGAAATTTTTAAAATCAGCGGAAAGATCGTCAGCACGCGCAACATCACGCAGTCAACGATCGTCAAGAACAACTGGTACACGACGGTTGTTGCGGCCGCGGTGTTTGTTTTCTGAACGTTGACGCGCCAAAAGGCAAATAAGCCCTTGACAAAAAAAAGAGATAATGGTCTAAGGGGTTCCGTTTTAAAAAGTCTTGTCGCGGGGTGGAGCAGCTTGGTAGCTCGTTGGGCTCATAACCCAAAGGTCGTAGGTTCAAATCCTACCCCCGCTACCAAATAAAAATGGAGCCGGATGAAAGTCCGGCTCTTTTTTTGTGGTGCGCCAAAGGCAGGTTTTACAGCCGTTCTTCATTGCGAAAATTTCTTTAGAGCCTCAAGCGTTTTCTGCCAGGAATCGCGTTCCAGGGACTCATCGCTTGCCGGCCCCAGATTGAATCCGTGACCCGCCCCGGGATAGACGGTGAGCTCAATGGCCCGCCCTTTTTGGCGCGCGTCTTCCTCAAGCGCCCGGATCTTTTCCACCCGGCAGCAGTTGAAGTACCGGTCTTCTTCTCCCTGCAAGACGACGATCGGGACCTTCCACGCCTCGACGCAGGCTGAAGGGTCGGGCATCAGCGCGGTGGCGGGATAGTAGGCCACAACGCCGGCAATCAAATCCGCCTCGGAGGCGGCGCAGCTGAGCGCCACGGCCCCTCCCAGGGAATAGCCGATCACCGCCGCTTTGCCGGCTCCCACCGAATGCTGGCCGGCGACGATTTTCCGAAGCATGGAACGGCAGGCCTGAGGCTCGGAAAGCGGAAAATCGTTCCCGTCGTAAAGCGCGACGCGGTAGCCGGCGTCGGCGAGGCGCCTGGCAAATTTTCCGTAAAGCGCCGGGCCGGTTTTGCCGGAAATCATCACCACGAGCGGCCCCCGGCCGGACGATGTTTCATAAATTCCGGCCCCGGCGCAGGAGGCTGCCAGAAAACACATGATCAGAATCAGCAGGTTCAGCGGCGTGCCTTTTTCACTCATGTTCCTACAAGCCCCCGGTCCTTTGATGAATGGAATCAGATACAAAGACTAAATAACTCCCGGTTCGTTTGTCTGTCAACAAGATTATGGAAACAGAAGAGTTGCTCCGCTGCCCGGCGCTTCTCTCGTAAAAGCATTGCGGCTTTATGGGACGTTGCGGGGAGCCGGTCACCGGAACTTTTCCGGCGGCAACATTACCGATGAACTGACAAAAACACGCTTTTGTGTTATTAAAAAGTCCATCAAATCAGCCAGGAGGGCGTATGAATTTTTTTCGACAGACGAGCGGCAGCGCAGGGCAGTGCGAGGGAAAGCGACGCTTGGGAAATGGGAAATCATGGGCGGTCTTCATTTTTCTGCTGATGCTCGCCGCGGTTCTGTCCGCCGATACGGCGCCCGCCCAGAATGGCGTCAGTGTGACCGGGATCGAAGTCAACCAGGTCCTGGGCGTGCAAAAAGACGATCATCACTATTTTGTTGCCGGCAAAAATACGGTGATTCGGGCCTTCCTGAGCGAAGAGGCGGAAATCCATCAGAACACAACCTACGTGCAGGTTTCCGTCGATGGAAAACCGGCTTTCAAAATATATGCTCAACAAAAATCGGGAAAAGTCAAAACGGTCGATTTTCTGTGCAGGAATATGGCGGCCTGCGGAAACTGGGCGGCGGGAACCTATGACTTTCAACCTTTTATCAACGACGTCGCAGACGATGTTTTCGAGTCTTACGAATTTCAAACCGGCATGAAAATCCGCGTCCTGGCCGTGGCCGTCAGGGCCAATTACGGGACGCGCGGCATCGTATCCGTTAAAGGAACAAAATGGAAGGATATGGGGGAGTTCATGCAACGGGTCTACCCGCTGGCTCAGGGGAACCTGGTTTGGGATATCCGGGAAGAAGCGTTGGATGCTTCGGATGAAGATTACAACCTGCAGAAATCGAAAGGCGACGGAACGTGGAACCTTTCCAATGCTCTGGCGGACCTGATTCCGGTCAAATGCAAGACGAATCCCCAAAGCAAGGGATGTTACGATTTTGTCGTGGGATTCATCAACCAGTCGCTGAAGCAGGATAACGGCGATTCGCTGGCCGGCTATGCGTACACCGGCACGAGAGCTGTCGTGGCGGTTGCCTCGGACGACGACGCACCCGGGACGGTTGCGCACGAACTGGCCCATCAATACGGCATCGGCGATACATACGATAGTGCAAAGTTGTCTTCCATTCGCTGCAGCGTCAATCCCGCCCCGGACAAATTTAAAGGACTGGATTGGGATAAGGGATTAAAAACCGTTACCAGTTGCACTGCGGGAAGGAAACCCTGCACCCTCAGGGACAAGGATGGAGATCAGGTCAATGGAGCGCAGGTCGCCGCGGACGACCATCCTTTCGAAATCAACGGACGGGGCCTTCTTTCGGAAATGGCCGATTTCATGAGCGAAGGGGGCGCCTGGCAGAAGCAGATGTGGATTACGAAAGATTGCTATGACTGGCTGTACCGGAGACTGGTGATTCAGGAACCGGGCCTCAAAGCCAAATCCATGGTTGTGGGACCTTCAGCGGTGCCGCAGCGGTTCGTCTTTTTTTCCGGCATGCTTTCCGATGCCGATGCCGTCGAGTTGTCTCCCTGGAAGAGTTATGTGGACAGCGTCACCCTGACCGATACCACCGGGGCGCTGGCGGTGCGGGCTGTCGCCGGCAACGGGACCATCCTGGCCTCGACGGCGTTTTCCGTCCAGTTCTTCATGGTGCATCCGCCGCGGACGTTGACGAAAGCGCCTTTCGAGGGAATCGTCAATTTCCCCGCCGGAACCGTCAAGTTTGAGATCGTGAAAGAAGGGACTGTGCTGGCTTCCGTACCGGTCAGCAGCAATTCCCCCGCGGTGACGGGTGTTGCGCCCCGGTCGGCGGCAACCCTCTCCGGCGTCTATGGAATTACCTGGACGGGAAACGATCCGGACGGCAACGCTCTCGTTTATACGGTCGAGTACAACCGGGATGTAACCAGCGCGTCGTCCGGATGGCAGGTTTTGGCCGATGAACTGACGGCGGCGTCCTGGACACAGGACTTCAGCAAGCTTCCGGGCGGAAATCACGCGAGAATCCGTGTTATCGCCTATGACGGCGTTCTCTTTGGCGAAGCCGAAAGCGCCGAGTTTGTGGTGCCGTTCAGGAAACCGGACGTCAAGATCAATGAACTGCCGTGGGGAACGGTTTATTCTTCCGGAGACGATGTTCTGCTGACCGCGGATGTTTATGATCCGCAGGACGGCGCCTTGCCCGAAGACCGTATCCGCTGGACATCGGATATTGCCGGCGAACTGGGGTACGGCGCCGAACTGATCGCCGAGAATTTGCCGGCAGGCGTTCATACGATTACGGTAACCGCCACCAACAGCGCCGGTTTATCGGCGAGCGCCGTCGTCAGCGTCACCGTGGGCACAGGCGGCGGAGGCGGACGGTGCTTTATTGCGACCGCGGCTTTCGGCTCCTATCTGCATCCCTGTGTGGCGCTCTTGCAGGAATTCCGGGACGCCTGCCTTCTTCCGAGCGACGCCGGACGGAGCTTTGTCCGGTGGTACTACAGGATATCCCCGCCTCTGGCCGATTGGATTGCCCGCAAGGCCTGGGCGCGCGCGGGAGTGAGGATTCTGCTGTTGCCCGCCGTGGGCTTCAGCATGCTGGCGCTGCAGATTGGATTTTTCTGGAGTTTGCTCCTGGTTGTAAGTCTGATGCTCCTGGCCGGGGCAGGCGTGCGGACGCTCTTTCGGACATTCCGGCGCTGAGAGCCGACGGCGGTTGGCCGCCGTGCGGGTGTCGCGGGAAACCGGGCGTTTTGCGGCGCAGGCCGGCGGCTAAAAATGCCAGCGCAGCCCGACTGCCAGACCGTGCGTTTTCAGACGCGTTTCAATGCTGTTGACGGCGATGCCGGCCGGGACGATATCCATGATCATCTGCCCCGGCGTGGTTTCCACACGCCCGAGATCGAAATAACGGTAGCTGACATCCAGTCGGAGCCGTTCGGTCAGGATGACGCCCGTGCCGAACGCCAGCATGAAGGCCAGATTCGTCTGTTCGCCGGAAGGGGTGACGCTGAGTTTGTGGCGGCCGGGATTCTGGGGAAACAGAAACGTTACCGGCTCGATGCGGTTGTGCGACAAACCAAGGCCGCCGCCGACATACGGCTGAAAACGCCACAATTTTCTTTCGGCCAGAAAACCGCTGATGTCGATGAAGACATTGACCATGCCGCACAGGGAATCGGCCCGGGCTGACACGGGCTGGAATGAGCCGACGGAAAGAAAATTGGCGTTGCCTTCGTAATCCATCCGGAAGCGGTAAGCCAGCGAAAGATCCGCGCGCAGCCAGGGTAAAATCTGGCGGCCGAAGGCCCCCTCCGCCAGCGGAAAGCGGCCGAAGTCGCCGTAGGCGCCGATCGGCTGCCCGTCGCAGCCTGCGGCGCAGCCGAAGAGCGCCGGCGGCCGGGACGAGGAGCAATCCGTGTCGGTAAAATCCGCCGGAAGCGATGCTTCATACCCCACCTGGCCGCGCACATACCAGTCCGCCGCCGGAGCGGGAACGGCCGGCAAAAGCACAGCAAGAAAAAAAAGACATCCGATCCCAAGACGTTTCATCCGTATTTTTTTTGGCGTCATCCGTTGATTCGTATCCTTTCCGGAGTCGATTAATGAACGTAGTGCAGTCGGATGTGGCAAAGCCCGTTTTTCACATGGGACTCCACCTTGTCGGCATTTTGACGAATGAAAAACAAAGACAGTTTGGCCATGCCGGTGAGGGATTGCAGGACTTCGTCCTCGGTCGGTTCCCGGTCCGGGATGATCATCGGCGCGCCCCGGTACGTTATTTCNNGTATTCGGCCGCTTCCAGCGTTTCATTGATGGCGTTTGAAGCCCGCGCGATCACGTCCGGCATGGCGCCCCACAGTCCGCCCTGTCTGTGCATGAAGGCAAAGACCTTGTCCGAGCTGTCGACGCCGGGCACAAGCTCCAGGGTCGCCGTCCTGGCGATGCCGATTCTCATGATCAGGTTCAGCACAATGGCGGACAGCGTCGCCAGCGAAAGAGAAGACTGGAAAAAAGGTTTAACGGCGGCGGGCAGGCCGGCGTAGAGGCCCGGAATGAAATCCACGCTCAGACCGAACACGATGGAGGTTCCGATCACAAAGGTCTTGCGCGCGTCGATCATGCGCGACAGCATGATCTGGATGCCGGCGAGGATCATGAAACTGACGGCGAAAACCAGGCTTGCGCCCATGACCGGCGTCGGCATGATGACGAAAATTGCCGCGGCTTTGGGCAGGAAGGCCAGGGCGATGAGAATGCCGCCGGTGGCGTAGGCGATGGTCCGGCTCGTAGCGCCGGTGGCAATGGACAGGCCGATGTTGCTCGAGGACGGGGACTGGCCCAGCGCGCCGCCGAGACCGGAGAGGATGTTGCCGCAGGCGCTTGCCAGGATGCCCCGGCTGATCGATTTCATATCCGGGCGCTTCCAGCCGGCGTCGTTGATTTTCTGGCAGGTCGTGAGGTCGCCCATCGTTTTCAGCGCGGACGAAAGGGCGGCGACGACGAAGGGAACGATCAGCAGCGCGCTGAACGACAGGCCGTAGGAGCCGGGCGCGGGCCAGGACAGCCAGGGCGAATCGCTGAAGTGCCGCACTTCGTCGGCGCCGAAGACGCCCAGGAAGAAAGACAGCGCGTAGCCGATCAGCATGCCGAGAAGCACGGAGTACAGGCGGATTTTTCCCCTGCCCCAGACGGTGAGGCCGATCATGGTGAGGAGCGTTGCAAGCGCAATGGCCGACTCCGTGAGGTCGGGGGAAGCGTGCGCTGCGTCGATGCCGACGAATCTTTTCATGGCAAAGGGAATGACCTCGATGCCGACCATGGTGACGATGGTGCCGGTGACTTCCGCCGGGAAAAAGGCCCGCATTTTGACGGCCACGCGGGAAAAGAATGCCTCGAAAACGCCCGCGATCATGGTCATGCCGAAAATGAGCGGCAGACCGCCGGCCTTTCCGGCCATGATGGACGCGGACAGAAAGGCGGGTCCGTTCAGCATCGGGCACAGGTAGCCGGAGCCGACCGGCCCCCGATTGAGCCCCTGGAGAATCGTGGCGATTCCGGAGATCAGCATGGTCATGGAGATGAGGTGCCGGGCGTCGTGGTCGGCGCCGCCGATGGCGTCGACGATGAGGACGGGAAAAACGAAGGCGATGGTGATGATGAAGATGTGCTGAACCCCCTGCATCAGCAGGGCGCCAGGGCCGGGGCTTTCATCGACGTCATAGATCAGGTTGGCCGGTTTGGTTCGGGGTGGCGCGCTCGGGTCGGTCACGGTCTGTCCCTTTCTCCGGAAGATGAGATTGCGTCCGCTGTCGTCCCATACAGGAGAAGCGGACGGATGTCAACGTCGTTCCCCCGGGAAGGCCGGAGGCGAAAGGCTACCGGGCCGTCCCGGCCGGCGCTTTCCGGCGCGGGAATTTGATGTACGGGCTCACCCGCGAATTGATGTTTTTGCCCGTGCCGTCGTAATTGAGCGTGACCACGGGAACGCCGGTGTATTCCTCGATGCGCGCCGCCATGGCTTCGGTGACGAGACCCGCGCAGCAAAACGCCGGATTGGTCTGCACGAAGAGAGAAAGATCGGGGCAATGCTGCATCAGCGCGGAGATCTTGATCAGGTTGTCGGCGGATTCCCCATAGTGCTGAACGGTCACGTGGAACGTGTCGTAAATTTTCTTGTAGTCGATGTCGGTATTCAGCGGCGGTTCTCCGAGCACTTCGTTGAAGATCTTGTAATAGCTTTTGTCGAGCTGGTTGATGAGCGTGATCAGCGTTTTGGTGACCAGAACGTCCATGTATTCGCCTTCCCGGAACCACCGGCGCATGTAAGGGCTGGCGATCAGTTTGGCGAATTCGCTGAACGGCGTGGTGATGACTTCACCGCCGTACGCCTCGATGTCGTGGATCAGGTCCTGATTGAAGACGTCGTTGTCGCGGGCGTAGAGATCGCCGAAGATGGCGACCTTGGGGCGCCGTCCGGGAACCGTTTCGATTTTTTTAAACAGGCTGATGACTTTGTTGACATCGTCATCCTTGCTGCGGCCGCCTAAAAAGGTGTTGTAAAGGATCGTGAGGGACTGGGCGAGGACTTTGTCGGTCAGCCCCTTTTCCTTTTCATAGGGCCGGATCCGGCAGCCCATTTTCCGCAGCATGCCGCCGAACATGTGCGCGAAGTAGGCTTCAATCGACGCCTGCAGGGAGACGTCGGACAGCGACATGTTGCCGATGTAGACGTCCACTTTTTCCATGCCGTGCCCGGCCGCCTCCAGAATGCCCTTGATCATTTCGGGATACAGGCGGATGTTGCAGGCGACGTGGCTGTCGAAGATCCAGCCGACGGTCTGAGCCGGATCGAGCAGATTTTCCTCGATGTAGTCCATGTAGCTTTGCGCGATCAGGTTTACCGGCAGGCACTGGCCGCTGTTGGTCCGCAGGCCGCGCTGAACGGTTTTTTCCGTGAGCGGCACCATGCGCGCATCCACACCTTCCCGGATGAACACGGCTTCCAGGAGCTTGGAGTTGATGGGATCGAAGGAGGGGAAGAGCAGGGTCTTGTCCTTGATCCGGGAGGTGCTTTCGGAATTGAGCGGCAGCAGCCGCGATGAGATCTGGCGCGGTTCGCGGCTGAAGTGGTGGTTGCTGAAAGAGCGCACGGCGGCTTCGATGCGGGTTTCGTAGCCGACGTTGGAATCGTGTTCGTCCAGCTCCAGAATCAGATAGGGCTTGCCGTACTTGTCCATGATCCGCTTGAAGTATTCCAGTGTAAAGGAATCGGGGCTGCACTTGAAAGAGGTTACGTAAACCGGATAAAGGCCGCGCGTGCGGGCAATGAAGAGCGCGGCTTTCAGAATCCGCGCGGCGTGGTTCCAGTGCATCCGCTTCAGCAGCGGNNAGCGCGCTGAAAATGTCGGGAATGCCTTTGTTCATGGAGTTCTGCATGATGGCATACGGCCGCCCCAAAAGCGCCACGCCGATCGCATCCTCCGCGGGCTTCTCCCGATGGTAGATGTTGATCAGGTTGCTGCGGCCCTCGTTGTAATAAGAGAGCGCTGCCTCGTAGGCGTTGTAGATTTCCCAGTAGCCGGTGTTCAAAATCGCCTTCAGGAGGGCGAACAGTTCAATGCGCGACTGGAACGAATGATGATCGATGACCGGCATCACGGGCTTGTTTTTCAGACGCAGGCTCTTGATGCCCGCGGCAATCGAGGCCGCAAACTGCGTGTAGTAGCAGGAGTACCGGTAATCCTCGTCTTTGGACTTGGCGGCTTCCAGGTAGAAGGGCAGAAAGAGGTGGTCGCACTTGTCCGCGAGATAATGCACATGGCCGAAAAAGGCGTTCATAGGCGCGCAGAATTCCGCTCCTGAATGTTTTTTTCCGGTCTTGATGGCGTTCTTCAGGCTTTCCGAAGTGACGACCTCCACGCCGAGCGTGGCGAAAAAATGTTTCCACAGCGGCATCTCCTCGGCCAGATACAGGGCGTTGGGAATGCCGATCCGGACCGTCTTCTTGAAGCCGGCAGTTTTTTTTGCCGCAGGAAAGGCCTTGCCGCGTTCCTTGATGAGGTCGTAGCGCTTTTTGCCCGTGCCGACGTAGTGTTTGGTGTCGTAGTCCCGGCCGCACAGAAAACCGAAGGCCACGGTTTCTCCCTGGACCGTGACTTTGTTGATCTTGCAGTTGTTGTGGCACAGTTCGCAGACTTCGTTTTCTACGGGGATCGTTTCGCGGTAGAGCGACAGCCCCCGGAACGCGGAGCTGCGGCAGGCGTTTTCCGAAAGGATCAGCGCGCTGCCCAGCGCGCCGGTCAGGTGGCAGAACCGGGAGACGAAGATGGGTTTTCTCAACCGGTGTTCGAACGCCGCCACCAGCGCCTTGTTGCGGGCCGTGGCGCCCTGAAAGCAGATATTGTCGCCGATGCCGGCTTCGACGGCGACCTTCGCCAGATAGTTTTCGCAGACGGAATGCAGGACGCTGGCCAGCACTTCATCGACCGAATACCCTTCCGTGAGATAGTTGTTGATGTCGCGCTCCATGAAGACGGTGCAGCGGTCGCTCGAAACGGGCGCGGGGGTGTTCAACGCCCGCCCGGCGTAGTCGGCGAGAGCAACGCCCAGCTTGACGGCCTGCTCCTCGATGAAGCTGCCGGTGCCCGCGGCGCAGACGTTGTTCATGATGGAGGACGTCACCATGCCGTTTTTCAGGGTGGTGAACTTGGCGTCCTGGCCGCCGATTTCGATGATCGTGTCTGCGTCGTTGTTGAGTTCGTAGGCGGCGCGGGCATGTGCGGTGATTTCGTCGATGATCAGATCGGCGTCGATGATCCGGCCGATGAACTTGCGGCCCGAGCCGGTGGTGCCCACGCCGTTGAAGACGAGTTCGCAGGCGTGTTTGCAGGCGACGGCGTCGAGCGCTTCGAAGACCGCCTGCAGCGCCCGCACCGGCGCGCCCGCAGTCTGCGTATAAAAACCGGCCAGAACGCCGTTTTGTTCGTTGATGACCACCGCCTTGGTGCTCGTGGAGCCGATGTCGATTCCCAGATAGACGGACTGCTTTCTTTCCAGTGGCCGGTAAACGTCCACTTCGACGGCGGCGTGCCCGCCGGCCGGCTGGTGCAGCCAGTTTTCCCCGGCGGCAAAATCCGGATAGGTCGAAAGCGACAGCGACAGGGGCGGATAGCCGTAAGTCTTTTCTTTCGTTTCCCGGACAAACAGATCGTCCCACGACGTCGCGTTCAGCGGAGCCGGCGTTGATTCTTCCAGAAAAAGCAGCGCCGCGCCGATCGCGCCGTAAAGATGGCTGTATTCGCCGATGACGGGCTCGGTTTTGAGAAGATTGCGGAAATGCTTGACCACGGCGGCGTTCATGGAAACGCCGCCCGCGAGGACCAGCGGCGCGCGGACGCCCGCGTCGGGCATCAGCGTGTCGATGACGTTTTTGGCGAGCCCCTCGCACAGGCCGTCGCTGATTTGTCCGATGGAATAGCCTTCCTGCTGGGCGTGGATCAGATCCGTTTTGGCAAATACCGCACAGCGCGTGGCGATTTTCGGCGTGTTGCTCTGGTTGCAGAAGGCGACCGTCGTGAGGGTTTCGATGCTTTTCAAATTGAGGCGTTTGGCCTGCTGGTCGAGAAAACTGCCCGTGCCGGCGGCGCACGACGAGTTTGACCGGAACCGTTCATAGTCGCCTTCCTTGCTGAAGGTAATGAGGCCGAAGTTCTCGCCGCCGATGAACAGAATGCTGCCCGCTCCGGCGTGGTATTTTTTTACCGCGGCGATCATGGCGATTTGGGTGTCATAGCGCGGGACATCGTGCAGAATGTCCGGCCCGGACATCGTCATGGCAACGCCGCCGATCGTGCGGATGTCGACGGCCGCGAGCATGGCGCGCAGGGTTTCAGCGATGGCGCCGCGGTGAAACTGATAAAAGGACGCGGTGACGGCGCCGCCGTTATCGATGACGACAACAGACAGCGCAACCGAACCGATATCTATTCCCAGGATGGAAAGCATATGTCTTGTTACAAGGACTCCTGTTCTTGTTTATTTTGCGCGCCGGGCGCGGCCCGGCGAAAGATCATATTGCCGAAGGTCATCATCAGAATCGTCAGGAAGATGACCTGGGTGACCACTCCGACATTCATGAAAGGCAACAGCATCGCAGACGGGATGCTGAGGAAAAGCAAGATGGTGATGAGCCCGCGGGGGGCGAAATAGACCAGAGGATTGAGCGGCGCGCGCAGGATAATTTTAAAGTAAAGCGCCCGCAGAATGAAAATGGCGGCCGTAATGGACACGGAAAAGAGCAGATTGTTCAGATTCAGGAGGTCCGCGACGCTCGTGTAGAATCCGAAAAGAATAAAAAAGAAGCAGCGGATGACGAACGTCAGCTCCGCCACAATGTTTTTAAAGGAGGAGAGCTCCGCGTTGAATTCTTCGAAATTGATGATCTGCCGTGAAAACCTGTTCTGCAGAAGAACATTGTTGTTCATGACCAACCCGAAGATCAGAACGACGAGCAGCGAAGGCAGATGAATGAGCTTGGCCAGCGCATAAACCAGGATGATGGCGGTCATGATGATGACATATTTCACATGATGGGAGATCTTGTGCAGCAGCAAGGCCAGGCCGGCGCTGAACAAAATGGAGGCCAGGAGCGTCAGCACAAGCTCGGCCACAAACCGCAGGGCGCCGGACGCGAGCGATCCGCTGCTGAGCAAGATGAAATCGAAGATGAGGATGCCGACAATATCCGACAGGGAGCTTTCATACGTGACGAATTCCCGGTCGGACGGCTGGAGCCCGGCCGCCGACGGAATGGCGACGGCGCTGCTGATCACGGCGAGCGGAATGATGTTGATGACGGCCGCCTGGAGATCGTAGTGGAGAAAGTTCACGGCAATGTAGGTGAAAATTCCGGTCAAAACGGTAAACAGCAGAATGGCGGAGGATACGGAGCCGATAATCAAGCGGCCTTTGTCCCGGCTGACGGTCAGGTCCAGGCTGCCCTCCAGGACGATCAGGATCAGCCCCAGCGTTCCCATGACGGGCAGCAAACCGGACATGTTCGGAATGCTGATCTTCAGGAAGTCCGCCAGGTAATTGATGGCCATGCCGGTCAGAATCAGGAGGATGACGCCGGGGATTTTCGTGTGCTTGGCCGTTACGTCGAAGATGTAGGCGAGCAGAATAATGACGCAGAAGGCGATCAGAACATAGTAGGTCATGGCGTCATTCTCCCGGTCAGTCCACGAAGCGCTTGATGTCGTCGAGCCTGCCGATGACGATGAGCCGGTCTTTTTCCGCGAGCGGACGGTGCGGGTCGCAGGACAGGTCCACCTGAAAGTCCCGGTTAAACAGGGCGGTCAGGCCTTTTTCCGCCGGAGCGATTTTCACGGCCACGGGCCGGATGCCGAAGCGGTTTTCCGGATTGATCGCCTCCAGCGTGTGGCCGATATAGACTTCTGGAACCTTCAACTCGGCAACGATGATCCGTTCGTTGAGCATCATCGTATTGACCGTGTTTTTCAGCATCAGCATGGTGGCCAGTTCCGTGGCGGTGTCTTCTTCGGGATGGGTGATTTCCTCGATTCCCAGTTCGCTGAGAATGTGCTGGTGCATGGGATTGATGGCCCGTCCGATGATTCTGTTCACTTTCAGTCTTTTCAGCATCGAGATGATCAGGATCGACGAGCCGATGTCTTCGCCGATCGCGACGATGACGGCGTCCACATCCGACAGCGGCAGCGATTGCAGGGTATTTTGCTTGGTGCAGTCCATGATCAGGACGTTGGTTATCTTGTCCTTGAGTTCGTCCGCCCGCTCTGCGCGCCGGTCGATCCCGATCACTTCATGCCCCAGCGACGTCAGCTTGGCCGCCAGCGATGAACCGAAAAATCCCAAACCGATAACGATGTATCTCATGTCAATTAATCTTTATTTCCTCTACCGGCAGGCGGTACAGACGGCCGGTTTTTGTTAAAAGCAACCCCGATAATAAAATGACCGGGCCGATACGACCGACGAACATCAGAATCAGGAGCACGACCTGGCTGGGCGTGCCCAGCGTCGCCGTGTTGGCGACGGACAGACCGGTGGTGGAAAAAGCGGCAAAACATTCAAACAGCAGGTGAACCGGATTTCTGCCCGGTTCGAAAATCAAAAGCAGCATAAAAGCGCAGAAAACAAAAATCAGCGAAAGGAAAATGATGGCGAACACCCGGATGATCGTCGCCGCGCCGATTTCCCGATTGCCGATTTCCAGCCTGTTTCTTCCCCGAAGGAAGTTGATCACCGTCCGGACGGCGATGGACAGCGTGGTGGTCTTGATGCCGCCCCCCGTCGATCCGGGCGAAGCGCCCACCCACATCAGAAACATCGTCAGAAAGAGAGTGGGGTAGGACCACTGAGTCAGATCCATCATGTTGAAACCGGAGGTCCGCGCATTAACGCTGGCCACGAAGGCCTTGACGCCCTGGGAGGGGACAAAGGTTTCCGTGAGCGCTCCGCCGGTCTCTAAAACATAATACAGGACGGCTCCGCCGATTAATAACACAATTGTCGTGTTCAATGCAAGGTGATCGCCGAGAGCCGGCCGCAGCGTTTCCCGGGGAATTTTTCTGCCGGAGAGCATCTGAAGCGAAGCCCTCAGTTTATGCTTGAGGAAGGTGTAGAGATGAAGCAAGAGCGGAAAACCGATGCCGCCGAGAATCACCAGAAAGCAGATAACAAGTTGCAGCGGTTCGTTGGCCCGGAGATACACAGCCTGTCCACCGTGGGGGGGAAGTGAAAAGCCCGCGTTGCAGAAGGCGGAGATGGAATGGAAAACGGCGCTGTGCGTTTTATCGGCCCAGTCGCCTTCCAGAAGCCGGTAAATGACGACCGCTCCCGCCGCCTCCACGAGAATGGTCAACAGGAGAATTTTCAGCAGCAGTTTGTACAGACCTTCCAGCTGTTCGCCGGAAAAGAAATCCTTGAGGGTAAACCGGTCTTTCAGGGAGGCCGACCCCAGAAAAAGATAGCTGAAGAATCCGGTGAACGTCATGATGCCCAGGCCGCCGATCTGAACCAGAACCAGCAGGATGCCTTTGCCCAGGGGGGAAAACACCGCTGACGGATCGAGAATCATCATGCCGGTCACGCAAACCGCGCTGGCGGCGGTGAAGAACGCCTCATAGTAGCTGATAGGCTGAACGGTGGCGTTGGGCAGCAGAAGCAGGCCGCTGCCGATCAGAATCATGGTAAGAAAGCTGCCCGCGAAAAGAAAGGAAGCGGAAACGTTGATGCTGTTGAGATAATGCGAGATGCGGTGCGTCTGCGTGAGCGCGAGCGCAAGCGAAATCCAGACCAGAGCGCTTTTCCCGCCGAGGGCATTTCCCCAGGCGGGCGAAGCCTGGGGAAAGAGACCGGCCTGAAAAACAAAAATGAGCGCGGCGGCGAGCAAAACCAGTATCCGAAACGCCACAGCAAACCATTTTGCCGGCCGAAACGCCATGAGCTCGATGAGCAGCCGGGCCAGAAACAAAAGCAGAAACAACAGCTGATAGGTCCGGAAAATGACATCCTCGTCAACCGCCGTCCGGCGGAAGCCGAAATCGAAAAGGAGCAGACAGACCAGGAGCAGGACGCACAGGGCGAAGGTAAACCCGGACAGAACTGTCACCCCCCGGCGAAAGCGGTTGGCCCAGTCGGAAACGATAAATATTTTTTTGAAGAGTGATTCTCTGTCCCAAACGCTCATCGAATGTCCGGATGTCCCTCCCTTGTGCGTGCTGCGAAAGATTAACACAGGCAGACGAATTTATCAGGAAAATTATTGCCAAAAAAAATCCCCGTGGCCTTGCGGCCACAGGGATTGAAGATGACTCTTTGTGCGGCGGACTAGAAGTAGTATTTGATGCCCGCGCCGACATTGATGCCGTGCAGTTTGAGGTCCACATCCAGTTCCTGGGGCAGAGACGCAAACGTGCCGGAATTTTTGTCGATCACATAGTTGTAGCCGACTTCAAAGTTGAAGCCGAGTTCGGGCAGGGACGGGAAATTCCATTCCGCGCCGACCAGGATGCCCGGGATGTACATTTTGCCGTCGAGATTTGCGGCGATACCGGATACGCCGGCGGAGCCGTCATACTGACCATAGGCAAATTTTGCGCCGGCATAGAAGCGGCTGTTCTGTCTGACCAGGAACGCATACATGGCTTTGAGTTCAATCATCCACAGCTTGCCGTCGAATTCGGCCGACACGGGAATCGTTGAAATGCTCGCGTCGCCCTTCATGCTGCCGTAGAAAACATTGGCTTCCGCGCCGATCGCGGTGTTCGGGCCGAACCAGGCGCGTCCGGACAAGCCGTTCAGGTAATTGCCGGCGATCAAACCCTGATAGCCGACGCCGATTTTGAAATTGTCTGCGGCAAAGGAAGGAGCAGCGCACAGACAAATCACCGTGGCCATCACAGCCACATAACCCAGAATTCTTCTCTTCATAAACTTTCCTCCTAATCAGTTTTGGTTTACTTCATGGTCTGACCACCACAGTCAGACATGATGCAATAAACTTGATCACGGGCCATCGACATCGGTTGCCAAATCAGGCCCCTGCCGCGTTGCCGGTAGGATAAGTCAAGGCGGGCAAATTGTCAATAGACAAAATGACCGGTATTTCAGAAAATTCGCCAGGTACCGGGGAACACAAACCAAATTCCTGCGGGACGATTAGTCGATGCAGCCGGCCGGTGAAGAGTGAAAAAAACATATCTTTTGCGCTCGGGTCACATTTCAGTTGTCCGGCGGCGCATTCTGCATTAAAGATTAGAGGCGAAGGAGAGGCTTTCATGCTGAAGTGGCTTGCCAACCGCAATGTGATTTTATTTCTGGCCATCGCTTTGGGAATCGTCCTGCCGCAGGCGTCGCACTGGTCCGAAAAGCTGATGATGCCGGCGCTGGGTTTGGCGATGACCCTGGCGACGCTGAGCGTTCCCAGCGATTACTTTCGCCGCTTCCGCGCGATGATCGTTCCGTCGCTGGCCGGTGTGGCGATGACGTACGGCGTTCTGGGGAGCGTGATTATCGGTGCGGCAGCGCTTTTGATTGCCGACCGCAACGTATGGATCGGCTTTGTCCTCATCGCCGCCGTCCCTCCCGCCGTGGCGGTCATTCCTTTCACCGCGATTCTGGAAGGAGAAACGGCCTACACCCTGTCCGGCACGGTGGCCGCCTACCTGGCGGCGCTGGCGGTGATGCCGGTGGTTTTCTGGGTCTTTATCGGTCCGGGACATGCGGATCCGGTCAAGCTCCTGTGGGTTATGCTGCTGCTGATTATCCTGCCGCTGGTGCTGTCCCGGCTTATCCTTCATTTTCGGCTCGACGGCCGCATCAATCCGGTCCGCGGAATTCTGACCGACTGGAGTTTTTTTATCGTGGTGTATACCATGATCGGCATGAACCGCGATCTGATTTTTTCCCGGCCGCTTCTGATTCTGCCGGTGGCCGGCGTCGTGGCGGCCGCGACCTTTCTTCTGGGCTGGATTGTTGAAAAATGCGCATATCGATGCGGCGCCGACAGGGGGCGCACAGTCAGCCTGACGCTTCTGGGCACGCTTAAAAATCAGGGCATCGCCGGCGGTCTGGCAATTGCCCTGTTTGAAAAGGAAGCGGCGCTGCCGTCGGCGATCTACAGCATTTTCATGATTCTCTATATCCTGTGGCTGGATTGGCGCCACCGGAGACGTCTGCGCCGCCTGACGGCATAAGCCGCTTCGATCGGCTTTTATTTGCGTGTCTGGTAGTGGGCCAGCACGGCTTTCAGGAGCGAGGCGCTGTGCCCCAGCTGAATGAAGGCTTCCTCGCGCGTGAGATTCCGGTTTTCCCGGCTGAGCTGGTATCCGAGCTGCCGTGTGACGTTGGCGATCCGGGCGATTTCCCGCGCCAGGTCCGCCTCGAAACTTTCCGCGCTCAGCCTAATGTCGTACATGCGGGCGGTAATCTTGTCCTCTTCGTTCCAGATCGTGTCTTCAACGACGCCGTCGGTGGCGCTGTGCCAGGTCTTGTTGTAGTCGTCGTAGGGAATATTGTGCAGCGGCTGGGATAAATCGCCGATATAGTGCGTGCAGTAGTCGAGATGGTATTCGGCGTACTTGCCTGACCGGACGTACTTGTCGTAAGTCCTGAGCGACGCGATAATCGCGCCGTACAGATGACCCTCCGCATCCAGGAGGCGGTTGCGTTCGTTGTAGCGATCTATCTGCGCGAACACCATCTGCGGCGTCACGGGGGTGAGGGCGTTGTTGTTGTACCAGTGGTTGTAAGATTCGATGTGGCCGGCCTTGATCTTGGCCAGATCGGGGCCGGCCGCGTTGTACCAGGACGCGCGCCCGGCGACTTTGGCGATCATCAGGTGCGTCTTGTCGTGCCAGGCCCACGCCTCGGCGGCAAAAAGAAGGAGTGCGACAACGGCAATGATTTTGAGCGGGAGCTGTTTCATGGGAGTCCGTTTCCTTTTGTAATTTTATTTCATCCGGCTGAACAAAACGCTTCCGGTTGCGATCATGACCAGGGCGAAAAGCGTGATGACGCCCAGATCGAGGGAAATCGGATAATCGTGAAGCCCCAGGAGCGCGCCGCGCACGCCGTCAACGGTGTAAGTCAGGGGATTGACGATCACCAGTTTTTGCAGCCAGGCGGGCAGACGTTCGTCCACCGGAAAAAGCGCGCCCGACAAGAAGAAGAGCGGAAAAACCAAAAACGCCGAGATGACCTGAAAACCTTCCAGACTCTCCAGAAGCGACCCGAGCGCCAGCCCCAGCGACACGAGCGCCACCGAGGTCACCAGCAGAAACAGAAGCGCCAGCGGAATGCCCCGCGGATCGACGGAAGGAAAGAGGAAGGAAAAAATAAACAGGATGACCACCTGCAAAAGCACGTCGGTGCAGCCTCCCAGCACCTTGCCGAAAAAAATGCTGATGCGCGAAACGGGCGCGACCAGGACGGCTTTGAGCACATCGAGCTTGCGGTCCCAGATGATATAGAGGCCGAAAAAAATGGAGCCGAAAATGACGGACATGGATAAAATACCCGGATAGATATAGTCCCGGTAGTTGACGTCGCTTACGGACAGCGAGGCGCCGATGCCGCTGCCGAACAGAAAAAGCCACATCAGCGGCTGCACGATGCTGGAGACGATGCGGCTTTTTTCCCGCCAGAAGACTTTGAATTCCCGCCACCACACGGCCGAAATGCCCAGAAGTTCGCGGAAAAGGATTGCGGTGCGCATGGCTTACGTCCCCTTTTGCCTGTGCCGGGCGATGGTCTCGACCCAGCCGCCGCCGTTTTCGGCGGTTTCGTTGCGGATGTCGCGGCCCGTCAGTTTGATAAAGACGTCATTGAGCGTCGGCTTGCGCATCTCCACACTGGCCACGTCCGGAATGAGGGAGAGCACTTCCGCCAGATGCAGCGGCGCGGATTTCATGGTGATCTCCACGGTCTCGCCCGCGCATTGCACAGCCGAGACATAGGGCAGGGCGCCGAGCGCTTCCACAGGCGGCGCGGGGGCGCGGACGGCCACAATGTCGCCGCCGAGCGCGTCCACCATGTTGTCCGGCGTGTCGAGTGCGATGATTTTTCCCGCGTCGATGATGCCGATGCGGTCGCACATGGCCTGGGCTTCCTCCATGTAGTGCGTGGTCAGCACTACGGTGGTCTCCTCTTTTTGCACCATTTTGCGGATGTATTCCCAGGTGCGGGCGCGCGTCTGCGGATCGAGGCCCAGCGTCGGTTCATCCAGGAACAAAACGGCGGGGCGGTGCAGGAGGCCGCGCGCCAGTTCCAGGCGCCGGCGCATGCCGCCGGAATAGGTTTTGGTGAGATCGTCGGCGCGATCCCGCAAATCCACCAGCGCAAGCATCTCCTCGATCCATGCCTTGCGCTCGCGCCGGGGAATGCCGTAAAGACGGGCGTGCAGCTGAAGGTTTTCACGGCCGGTCAGAATCGTGTCGAGCGTCGGATCCTGGAAAACGATGCCGACTTTCTGCCGCACCTGCGTCGGATGTTTTGCAATGTCGAAGCCGGCGATGAGGCCGCTGCCGGACGTGGGGCGGATGATGGTGCACAGCATGCCGATGGTCGTGGTTTTACCCGCGCCGTTGGGGCCCAGGAGGCCGAAGATTTCGCCCCGGGAGATGGTCAGATCGATGCCGCGGACCGCCTGGATTTTGCCGAATGTTTTGGCAAGTGACCGGATTTCAATGATAGACATATGCGTATGAACACCGGTGCTTTCTTTATTCAAAGGCGATGGCGCCCGGCCACAGGTAATAGACGCCGGCTTTCATCTGCAGAATTTCCGGCACGGCAATGTAAATCGGGGACAGGCGCCCGCTTTCGACGGCGGCGCCGGACGTGTTGTAGTAGTTGTCCTCCGGAACCGACCGGCGGCGATAGACGACGACTTTGGCGTCCTGGGGCAGGCCGGCCAGCTTGCGGGTTTCGGCAACGGCGTCGGCCAGGTAGCCGATTTTATCGATCAGTTTGAGCTCCAGCGCTTCATCTGCGACAAAAATGCGGGCCGTGGCGATTTTAGCCAGTGCGTCGGGTCCCGGATTCCGGTGTTTTTCCACCAGGCCGGCAAACCGCTTTCCGAACCGGTCCACCGTGTCCTGCATCAGCGCTTTTTCCTCATCGTTGGATTCGCGAAACGGCGTGCCCATGTCCTTGTTTTTGCCGTATTTGTTGATTTCGACGCCCAGACCGATTTTCTCCAGAAGTCCGTAAGCCTTGGGGCGCATGAAGATGACGCCGACCGAGCCGGTGAGGGTTGTGGGATGCGCCAGAATCAGATCGGCGGGCAGGGAAAGATAGTAGGCGCCGGATGCGGCCACGTCCATCATGGCCACGGTCACCTTGTTTCCCGTTTTGGCCTTGTAGGCGGATATTTCGTTGTACAGGAGGTCGCTTGCCGTGACGGTGCCGCCGGAGGAGTTCACTTTCAGTAAAACGGCCTTGATTTGCGAATCGGTTTTCGCCTTGTTGAGCTGGACCACCACCTGCTCGACCAGGCTGGGTTTGGCGCCGAAGAAATCCTGCTGGGGCGCGTCGGAGATCATGCCGCTGACCGGAATGACCAGAATCTTGTCCTTGCCTTTGCCTTCGAGGGTGTATTCCTGCAGGGGGCCGGGGGTCGTGTCAAAAATATTGAGCCGCGGGGCGGTGCAGGCCGTGCAGGCCAAAAGACCGGACAGGGCGACGAGAAGAATGATTTTTTTCATGGGAGTCCTTTCTTTATTTCAGCAATTTAAGAATCCATTTCATGTAGCGTCCGCGGTGCGGCTGGGCGCTGTCTGACGGGTCGGCGAGGGCGTAACTGCGCAGGATGCTCTTCGCGTGGGAAAATGTTTCAAAACTGTATTTTCCGTGGTAACGCCCTGTGCCGCTTTGCCCAACGCCGCCGAAGGGCAGGAAATGGGTGACGATGTGCATGATCGTATTGTTGACGGCGCCGCCGCCGAAGGGCACCTCCCGGATAACCTTCCGGCGGACGGCCTTGTCGCTGCAAAACAGGTACAGTGCGAGCGGCTTGGGCCGATCGGTGATCCGGCGGATGATCTCATCCAGGTCGGCATAGGGGATAATGGGCAGCAGCGGGCCGAAGATTTCATCTTCCATGATGGCGTCCGGCCAGTCGACGGGATACAAAAGCGTCGGTTCGATGTAGCGGTCGGCAGCGTTTGTCCGGCCGCCGTAAACGATTTTGGACGGATCGATCAGGGACGCGAGGCGTTGAAAATGACGGTCGTTGATGATCCGGCAGTAGCGGGCGTGGCCGGATGCGTCCTTACCGTAAAATTTTAAAATGGCCTTGATGAGCGCGTCAATAAATGCGTCCTTCACGGTATCGTGAACCAGCACAAAGTCCGGCGCGATGCAGGTCTGGCCGGCATTGAGAAATTTCCCCCAGCAAAGACGGGCGGCGGCCGTTTCCAGGTTGGCGCTTTCGTGGACGATGGCGGGACTTTTACCGCCCAGTTCCAGTGTAAGCGGCGTGAGATTTTTTGCGGCCGCCGCCATGACGGCTTTTCCGACCGGCACGGATCCGGTGAAAAAAATGTAGTCCAGGGGCAGCGAAAGAAGATGCTGCGTATCTTCCGCGCCGCCCTCGACGACGCCGATGTAGTCTTCTGGAAAAGCGGCGCGGATCAGTTTGTTTACAACCGCCGCCGTGTGCGACGACACTTCCGAGGGTTTCAGGATGGCTGTGTTGCCCGCCGCGATCGCTCCCACCAGCGGCATCATCACGAGCTGAAAAGGATAGTTCCAGGGCGCGATGATCAGCGTTACGCCGTACGGTTCCTTGTAAATGTAACTCTTGGACGGCATCATGAACACGGGCGTCGGAACTTTCTCGCGCGCCGTCCAGTCGCGCACGCCGGCGATGGCGACTTTAATTTCGTTGTAAACGCCGAAGATTTCCGTCGCGTAAGCATCTGTCTCCCCCTTGCGCAGATCGGCGTATACGGCGGCGAGAATGTCCTTTTCGTGCGCGGCAATCGCGTCCTTGAGTTTTTTGAGCGCATCGATCCGGAATCCGACGTCGCGCGTTTTCCCCGACCGGAAAAATTCCTTTTGTTTTTTAAACAAGGCATCGATGAGCGGTTTATTCATGGGCGTTCCCGCGCCGGCCCGTCCGCGGACCGGTCGCTTCTTTTTTCTTTCTGTGGACTTACTATAAGCGCTGCCCGGCGGAGTGTCAAGGCGAATGCCTGCTTGCCGCCGGGGCAAAGACGCTGACGGTATGACGCCGCGTTACGGCTGAATATCAAAAGCGGACGGTCAGACCGGCGAGCCCCGTCCAGTCGGTTTCCGTGGCGGTCAGCCCGTATTTCACGCCGGCGTCGAGGGTGATTTTGTCCGAAAGGTCATAAGCGGCCCCCCCCAGGAAAAAAACCGGGTGGTTATCGCTGCGGTAAACCGGATTTCTGGCAATGCCGATGTTGGCCAGCAGTTTCAGGTTTCGGATGACTTTCACTTCGGCGGCGATGGAAGCATGCCAGATGTCCTTTCGTTCATCGGCGGTATTCTCCTGGCGGGTGTAGCCCACGTTGGCGTGGATCGCCACCGGTTCGACTTCCCCTGTAGCGATTAAAAAGACGCGCAAGCCCGCCCCACCCGAACCCAGACCGCGGGCTTCATCGCCGGTCGGGATGCTGATTCCCGGTTTGACGGCCAAAGACCAGCCGCTCTTTTCAAAAAAACGCCATTTAACGTCAAACGTCATGTCCGAGAGGCCGTCTTCGCGGCCGACGCGGCCGTCGTTTTCTTTTACGGAGTACCAGGCATAAGGCAGGCCGAAAACGGCATCCACCGTGTTGAGAACGCCGACGGTCAGGTCGATAGCGGCTTCGCCGCCTTCTTTCTTGACAGTGGTTCCGTTATCGGCCTTGTCTTTATCGCAGAAGTAGGCCATTCCCAGTTCCACCTGAGCGTTGCCGGTGCCTTGCGTGGCCGTGTCGTCCGTCACCAGCGGATGGCCCGCAAACGCAGGAGCTGTCATTAATAAGAATCCCATAACCGATAATACGAAACGCTTCATTGCTTTTCTCCTGAATTTGAGCCGCAGGGAACGGTCACGACCGTTCCCTGCCGTGTTCCCGCGAATTTCTTTATGAAAGCCGAACCGGCCTTTCTTTACTTGATTATCGATTATTTTGCGAGCCATCTGCCGCCTCCGGACGGCTGCAAAACGGCGGCCAACATCATAGACGCCGGGGCGAGGACCAGCGGCCGAAAAAATATCCACTGTTCATTGCCGGCAGAAATATCCTGTGGTAGAAGTCAGAAGACGGGCAGCGGTCTTCCGACCGGCGAGGGTTCGGGAAAAGTATAATAGTCCGACCCCGGGAGCCTGTGGATGAAAAAAACGCATTAAGATGACCACATCGTGAACCGCCGAGGTGGCTCGCAGGCCTCGCGCCGCGTTTTATCTGAAGAGAAGTGGCGAATATGAATGACGTATGGATTGCTCTGGGATTGTCGCTTCTGGCTGGAATGGCGACCGGCATCGGCAGCATCATCGCCTTTACCGCCAAACGGACGAATTTCCGTTTTCTGTCCGTGGCGACGGGCTTTTCCGCGGGCGTGATGCTTTATGTTTCCTTTGTCGAAATCTTTCCCGGAAGCGCGACGCTTCTGGGCGCGCGCTATGGAGAGGCGTGGGGAAACTGGCTTGTGGCCGCTTCGTTTTTCGGCGGCATGATTTTGATGGCGGCAATCGACAATCTCATTCCGTCCGCCGACAATCCCCACGAAACGCACACGGAAGAAGAAACGGCGCCATTGCACGATCCGAAGGCGGCGCTTCCGGATTTTCAAATTACCGCCGATCAAAATCCGGCTAAACGTCCGCCTGGGGCGCACGACCACGCAAAGGCGCACCCGGGGCTTTTGCGCACAGGTGTGTTTACGGCTCTGGCCATTACGATTCACAATTTTCCTGAAGGCATCGCCACCTTTCTGGCTGCCATGCAGGAACCGGCGCTGGGCGTGGCCATCGCCGTGGCGATTGCGCTGCACAACATTCCGGAAGGGATCAGTGTTTCCGTGCCGATCTTTTACGCGACCGGCAACCGGAAAAAGGCCTTTTTGTATTCACTCGCGAGCGGGCTTTCCGAACCGCTCGGCGCCGTGATTGCCTGGGGGGCCATTGCCCTGATTGCCGGAGGCGGCGCCTGGACCGTTCCGGGGCACGTGACGGGCGTTTTGTTCGGGGGTGTCGCCGGCGTTATGGTGTATATCAGCCTCGATGAGCTTTTGCCCACCAGCCGTGCCTACAGCAAAGGCCATGACAGTATCCTGGGGCTGATGGCCGGCATGATGGTCATGGCGCTCAGTCTGCTTCTGCTGCGCTAGGCCATAAGAAAAGCGGGCGTTGGAGATAATCCGTCGCCTGCTTGATTGGTCCATAATTCTGCTGAGGGTCTTTTCTTCTTTTGGAAAACGATAATCATTATCAATGCGCGGGCATTTTAAAAACGGAATGTGATGCCTGTGAGCGCTGTCCAGTCGGTTTCGGTGGCGGTCATTCCGTATTTGACGCCTGCGTCCAGCGCGACGTGCTCCGAGATATGATAGGCAATTCCGGCCAGCGCGAAGGCCGGATGGTTATTGCTTTCCGGATCGGGATTTCTTTCGATGCCGACATTGGCCATCAGCTTCAGATTTTTAATCACTTCAACTTCCGCCGCCGCCGACGCATGCCAGAGATCCCTGCGTTCTGCGAAGACGTTTTCGTTGCGGATGTATCCCGCATTGACATGAATGGCGAAAGGTTCAATTTCCCTGGTGCCGACGAGGAAGAGGCGGTAAACCGACCGCCCCGCGCCCAGCCCCCTGTCTTCATCACCGGTCGGCACGCTGACGCCCGGTTTCACTGCCAGCGACCAGCCGTTCTTTTCAAAAAATCGCCATTTGACGTCGAAGGTAATGTCGGCAATGCCGTCCTCGCGTTCAATGCGTACATCGTTTTCTTTTACAGAAAACCAGGCATAAGGCAGGCCGATAACGACATCCACCGTGTCGAGCAGGCCAATGGTGATACCCATGCCCACATCGCCGCCTTCCGATTTCAGAGTGGTTAGTTCGTCAACCTTATCTTTGTCATAGAAATAGGACATGCCCAGCTCCACTTGACCTTTACCTTTCCCCTGTGTGCCCGTGTCGTCGGTCACCAGCGGATGGCCCGCAAATGCTGCCGTTGACATTAAAAATACGCCTGCTACCGTTAAAATTAACCGCTTCATTTTCATTCTTTTCTTCTCCTTTGTTCAGTTGCAGGGAATGGTTTGATCCGACATCCGTCGAAAGGGCGAACCACTTCCTGCGCTTGTTATGAAAGCCGGACCAGCCGGTCATTTCCTTTATTGACGTTATTTGAACACGCACATCCCGAGCATCCGGCGCACGGACCTTTCTTCCGGATAAAACTTCTGTAGAAAATCCATCCCGCCGCCGCGAGAATTCCCGCCGCCAGCAACACATCCACAAAACTCATATTTGTTCTCCTATTTTAGTTCCCCTCCCCTCGTGGGAGGGGATTCAGGGGAGGGGGAAATTGTGCTTTCATAAATTTTCACCCTGACCCTCTCCCATCAAGGGAAAGGGGATTCATGGCGCAATGACATCATCCACCACGAGCTACGAGCAAAGCTTTCCGGCTCCATCACTTTGTGACATCAATCATGTCCAGTATTCACGAGGCAAGCTGCCGGACTGACGCCTCCGCCAGCTAAGAACAAGGAAACCCATCGCCTTTTTTCCATCCAACTTGTCCCTCGGACCTAAAGCCCCACCAACCGTCCCCCCTGGTAAATGACAAACGCCACCATCCAGGCGAGCACGGTCTGATAGACAATGGTTACACCCGCCCATTTCCAACTGCCGAATTCATGGCGCATGGCCACCAGAACAATAAAGCAGGGCAGGTACAGCAAGACGAAAGCCATGAAGGCGTATGCTGAAAGAGGCGTAAAGGTCTTGGCCAGAACGCTTTTCAAGCCTGCCGTCTCCTCATCTTCCTGGGCGCTCATGGTCGCGACGCCGAAGGTGGAAAACACATTTTTTGCCGCGTCAACAAAAGCACCGCCGAACGAAACGGTGATTTCACGGACATCTTCACTGAAAGAAGACGCTTCTTCCTCCTTTTCCTCCGCTCCGGGGGCGTAGACTTCGCCCATGGTTGCAACGACGATTTCCTTGGCGACTACACCGGTCAGAAGAGAGGAGGCTGCTTCCCAGGTGCCGAAGCCCAGAGGCGCGAAAACCGGTGCGATGATCTGTCCCGTTTTTCCCAGGTAGGACTCCTTTTTCGCTTCGACCCCCCAGGGCAGGTTAAGGCCGAACCAGACGAACACTGAAATGGCCAGAATCCACGTTCCCGCTTTCATCAGATAATGCTTGCCCTTTTCCCAGGTATGGATCATCAGGTTTTTAGCCGTAGGGATGCGGTAAGGCGGAAGCTCCATGATGAACACCGGCGCTTCGCCGCGAAAGAGCGTCTTTTTAAATAAAAATCCCACCAAGACGGCCAGAACGATGCCCAGGAGGTACAGCGACCATAAAACGGTTACCGCGTATGCGGAAAAAAACGCGGCGGTGAAAACCACGTAAACGGGAAGCCTCGCCCCGCAGGACATGAGCGGAATCAAAAGCGCGGTGAGCGCCTTGTCCCGCGGATTTTCCAGCGTGCGCGTGGCGTAAATCGCCGGAACGTTGCAGCCGAAGCCCAGTAAAAGCGGAATGAAGGATTTTCCGTGCAGGCCGATCGCGGACATCAGCCGGTCCATGACGAACGCCGCGCGCGCCAGATAGCCGGAGGCTTCCAGCAGCGTGATGAAAAACATCATGGCGAAAATGGGCGGCAAAAAGACCAGCACCGAGCCGACGCCGGCGATGATGCCTTCGGTGACAAGCGAAACGATCCAATCGGGCGCGGATATTGCCGCAAGGAGCACAGCAGCCCAGCGCGGAAGCGGTCCGGCAACGATGCCGTCGAGCCAATCGGTAAAGGGCCCGGCAATATCGAACGTCAGCTTGAACATGAGCCACATGGCCACAAAAAAAATCGGAATGCCGGCATAACGGTTGAGGACAACGGCGTCGATCCGTTCGGTCAGCTCCCTTTTTCTTTTTTCGGGTTTCCGGAGCGTCTCGCGGGTCAATCCCGCCGCCAGGCCGTAACGGACATCGGCCAGCAGCGCTTCCAGATCTTCTCCGTGGGCGGATCGCAGGTGATGCGCCGCCTTCTCGGTGAGCGCCGCATATGCTTCAGTCTGGTAATGCTCAATGGCGCGGGCGTCGCCCTCGATCATTTTGAGGGCCATCCAGCGCAGGGGCAGATGTCCCGACACCACGTCTGCGTGATCTTTTAACTGCTCCGCCACAGCGGCAACGGCTTTTTCAATGTCTTCACCGTAGGAAACAACGGCGGGCCGTTGTGTTTCTGATGCATCTGCAAAAGCCACGGCGGTTTCCATCAGCCGGCCGATGCCCTCGCCTTTCGTGGCTACGGTCGGAATCACCGCTGAGCCCAGCATTAACGCCATCTTGTCGATGTCGATGCGGAAACCTTTCTGCGCCGCTTCGTCGTGCATGTTGAGCGCCATGACCAGCGGAATGTTCAGCTCCAGGAGCTGCAGCGTAAAGTAGAGATTGCGTTCCAGGTTGGTGGCGTCCACGACATTGATAATCACGTCCGGCTTTTCGTGCACCAGATAGTCGCGCGCGACGACCTCCTCCTGCGTATAGGGGCTTAAACTATAGGTACCCGGCAAATCGACTAGCGTGATTTTGCGGCCCTGAAAGTCGAAGGTTGCGGATTTCTTCTCCACCGTGACACCCGGCCAGTTGCCGACGGAAAGTCTCGATCCGGCAATGGCGTTCGTGAGCGTCGATTTTCCGGCGTTGGGATTTCCGGCGACCGCGATGGTCAGGTGAGTCCTGCGCCCGCTTTTTCCCCGATGAACGGTTGATGCTATTAATGCGCTCATGATGAATGGGTTCCCTCCACTTCAATGTGGCGGGCTTCTCCGCGGCGCAAAGACAGGGCATAACTTTTGATGCGCACTTCGATGGGATCGCCCAAGGGCGCCACTTTTTCCACGCGCACGTCCGTACCGGGGACGACGCCCATATCCATCAGGCGGCGCTTCAGCGCCCCCGATACCGAAATCTTCAGAATTTTACCGCTCTGGCCGGTTTTTAAATCCGCAAGCGTCATTTTGCATTCCTCCGAACATAAATTTTCATGGCCACGCCGCGGCCCATGGCGATGCGGCATTCATCGACGCGCAGGACCAGCGGCCCCGTGCCGCTGTTGGTGATCATTTCCACCTTTTTGCCCGGCCGCAGCCCCATATCCTGGAAATGAAGCCGGCTGTGTCCGGCGCCGGCTCCATGACGTCCGTGGCTGCATGAGCAGCCGGCGCGCGGTGCGGGGCAGCGGCAGCTTTCTTCAACGTGCCGGTGATGATGACGGCCATAATGATCCGCCGAAGACTCGTTTTCCGTCGGATCGATGATTTCGGCGGTTTCTCCTTCTCCTAAAAGTGCCAGGGGCGACATCCAATAATCTCCTTTCCATTAACATGCAAATGATAATCAATATCAATATCAGGTTTAAAAAAATGCCGACAAAAGTCAGCCCAATAATCTTCTCCAAGACATTCCTCCGTTTACAAGGGAAGGCGATGTCAGGCGCAGGCAGGATTTGAGCCACGGCCCCCGCACATCATGTCCGGCGTGATGTGTGTCTAAATTTCGCCGGGTAGTTCCGAACGATTATTCCGCAACGACAAAATCCTCTTACCGGCCATTCGGCGCCACAGGCATGCCGTCGCACCGGCCGGCTTTATAACTTCTTTCTGCGACAGGTTTCGCAAAGCCCGTAAAGGTACAT
>DBPV01000132.1:249-723 GCA_002304995.1 Syntrophaceae bacterium UBA1411 | reverse complement strand
CAGTGTTCGTAGCGCATCACGCCGTCGCCGAAATCCACCTCGCGCGCCAGTCCGGCCTCGACCATGAGTTTCAGAACACGGTAAACGGTGGCCTGGCCGATCGCCGGATCGCGCTTTTTGACAATGTCGTAAAGCTGCTCGGCCGTCAGATGCTCCTCGCGCTTCAGGAAGGCGTCAAGGATCATTCCGCGCTGCGGCGTTCCGCGCAGATGCCGCTTGATCAGATAGGCTTCAAATATTTCCTGTTCGCTTTTCAACGATGCTCCAATATTGAAATGATAATCAATATCAATTGACGTTTCTTTACAGGAGAGCCCTCCTGCCTGTCAAGAAAAAAATGCTGGAAAGGCAAAAATTTAAAAAGCTCCCCGGACAGCCGGTAAAGACATCGAGGAGGCTATCGGTTTGGCGGCGATGTTTATAAGCGGTTTTGAATGTCTTTTTCGTCCGGCGCCTGATCGTCCAAAAGCGGTT
>DBPV01000132.1:0-227 GCA_002304995.1 Syntrophaceae bacterium UBA1411 | reverse complement strand
ATCTGGTGGGACAAACCATAGAGCGCCGAGATGGTTCCGAACGTGAGCCCTGTACTCATGAGCAGCGTGTAGTACCATTTCTCTTTTCTGTCTTCCCTGAAACGGCGAATGGCCGGGTACAAACCAAAAATCTTGGAAGCTACTTTTCCGCCGAGGAGCAGAAGGAAGATAAAAGCTCCCGAGAAAAGCGCCGGGATGGAAACGAGCGCCCCGGCCCGAAGAAAGTA
>DBPV01000122.1:2507-3962 GCA_002304995.1 Syntrophaceae bacterium UBA1411 | reverse complement strand
CTGGGATTTGCCTATGCCGCCGCGGGCGATTGGGACAAGGCGATAGCCAATTATCAGTCCGCCCTGAAGTTCGATACCGAAGACGACGCCATTTACGCCAATCTGGGCCTGGCCTACGAGAAGAAAGAGCTTTACGCCGAAGCGCTAAAAGCATATAAAAACGCCTATGAGATCAACCCTGAGACCAAAGTGGCCGGAAGAATTCCCCGGCTGCGCATTCTCATGATGCAGAAAAAAGAGTAAAAAACAGGAGCAGCTCATGCAGCAGGTGACAGTGAATGATTTTAACATCGGCGACTCCAACGGTTTTGTGCTCATCGCCGGTCCATGTGTCATTGAAAACGAGGAAAGCGCGCTGGCCATTGCGCGCTACCTGAAGGCGCTCGCGGCGAAACTGGAGATTCCCTTCATCTTTAAGGCGTCCTACGACAAGGCCAACCGGACGTCGATTCGGTCCTACCGGGGGCCGGGGCTCACGGCGGGGCTGCAGATTCTCAAAAGCGTCAAGGAAAAAGCCGGCGTGCCGGTGCTGTCCGACGTGCACCGCTTCGAGGAAATCGACGCGGCGAGCGCGGTTCTGGACGTTTTGCAGGTGCCGGCCTTTTTGTGCCGCCAGACGGATTTTGTCGTCGAAATCGCGAAAAGGGCGCCGGTCGTGAACGTGAAGAAGGGCCAGTTTCTGGCGCCCTGGGACGTCGCCAACATCATCGAAAAAATCAAGGCCGCCGGCAACCGCAACATTTTGATCACGGAGCGCGGAGCGTCTTTCGGATACAACAACCTCGTTTTCGATGTCCGCTCTCTGCCCATCATGCGGCAGATGGGTTTTCCGGTGATCTTCGACGCCACGCACTCGGTGCAGCTCCCGGGCGGAATGGGCACGGCCTCGGGGGGCCAGCGCGACATGGTGCCGTATCTGGCGCGGGCGGCTGTGGCCGCGGGCGTTGACGGCGTCTTCATGGAAGTCCATCCGGATCCGGAGCAGGCGCTCTGCGACGGAGCGAATTCTCTTTACCTGCATTCGCTCGAGGCGCTGCTGACGACGCTCAAAGAAATCGACAGGCTGGTGAAAAAAGGCCGCTAGACCGCCGTTGGGAGGATATTCATGCTGGAGAAGAAAATTTCGGAAAAACTTGCCAAGATCAAGATGTTGATTCTGGACGTGGACGGTGTAATGACGGACGGCGGGATCCTCATGGACAGCGACGGCCGGGAAATGAAAAAATTCAACGTCCGCGACGGGCACGGCCTGGTCATGATTCAGCGGCACGGCATCCAGGTCGCCATTCTCACCGGCCGGACCTCGGCCGTAGTCGAGCACCGCGCCCGCGATTTGCGGATTTCGGAAGTGTACCAGGGGGCGCTCAACAAGAAAGAGGTTTTGGCGACGATTCTGGAAAAAAACCGCCTGGCGCCGGAGGAGATCGCTTACATGGGTGACGACATCGTCGATAT
>DBPV01000122.1:0-2346 GCA_002304995.1 Syntrophaceae bacterium UBA1411 | reverse complement strand
ATCGGCTGGCCGCTGGGATTCAAGCTGTCGCAGACCACGTCGCACCGCGTTCTTTTTATTCTGCTCGCGGCCGTCTGCATGACACTGAGCGGTTTTTTCCTGTGGCTGGCGCAGAAGGTCATTCCCATCGGCACGGCTTATGCTGTTTGGACCGGCATCGGAGCGGCGGGCACTTTCCTGATCGGCATCCTGGTGTTTCATGATTCTGTGGCGATGATGCGCGTCCTGTCTTTTTTGCTTATCGTTGCCGGCGTGATCGGCCTGCGCCTGTCCGGATAAACTAAAAAGCATCCGTCCGTCCTTACTGGTGCAGGCTTTTTTCCCCTGGCGGCGCCACGAACCCGAATCGCTTTGCAAAAGGCGGCGCTCGGTGATATAAAGAAATTACCGCCGGACGACGCGCGGCGGCGAAGGCCTCTGAGGACGCATGAAACCGGGAAAGAAGATAAAAATAATCGCGGCATTGCTCATAGGACTCACGCTGGTCGCTGCGCTTGTGTTTGTTGTTTGGCGGCTGGCGGGCGAACGGAAAGCCGACATCATAAAAATTCTGCCCGACGAAGCGGATATCCGTATCGCGGACTTTGTCTACACGGAAGTCGGCCGGGACGACATCCGTTGGGAAGTGAAGGCCAAAAGCGCCCAGTATCAGAAAAAACAGAACCTTGCTCTTTTTGAGCAGGTGCAGATCAAATTGACGACAAAGGAAGGCAAGACATTCACCATGACGGGCGATCAGGGAGAGATGCTCACAGACAAGAAGGATGTCACGATCAAGGGCCACGTGGTGATTACATCCGATACGGGAGAGCGCTTCACCACCGATTATCTGCGCTACAGCGATGCCGGGAAAAAAATCCACACCGACGCCCCGGTGGTCATGGAAAGCCCCAGATTCCGAATCCAGGGGGCGGGCCTTTCCATCAACCTGACGCGGGGTGAACTGACGCTTTCTTCCGGCGTCAGGGCAAAAATCAACTGATCGGAACAGGATATGCGACCGATACAAAAACAAATATACGGGTTTGCGTTGTGGATTGTCCTTGCGGCCGTCCCCTGCGCCTGGGCTCAGGCAGCGCCCGACAAAACGGAGCTTCTGCGCAAGACCGGACCGATTGAAATTGTCGCCGACCGGATGGAAGCGCTTTCGGAGAAACGCCTGATCGTTTTTTCCGGCAATGCCGTGGCGACGCGGGGCGACATCAAACTGAAAACGGACCGGCTGACCATCACCTACAAACCGTCGGGGCAGCCGAAGGAAAAAATCGGCAAGGCCGACATGGCGATGTCCGGCGATCTGGAAAAAATTGAACTCAAGGGCAACGTCGTCATCACGCAAAACGATCTTTCAGCGACCGGCGATGAAGCGGTGTATTACGCGGATGGCGCGAAAATCGTCATGACCGGAAATCCGGTCTTGAAGCAGGGCAAGAATCTGATCAAGGGGTGCCGGGTCGTCATTTTTATCGACGAAAACCGGGGCCGGGTCGAGCAGTGCGACACGGGCGGCAAGGAGCGGGTGACAGCGATCATTCACCCGCAGGAAAAGAAAGACTGACGTTTATTCGGTTGCGGACGGGACATGGGGCGTTTATCGGCAAAGGAACTGGTCAAGATCTACAACAAGCGAAAGGTGGTGAACCAAATCGACCTGGACATTGCGCCGGGCGAAGTGGTGGGGCTTTTGGGGCCCAACGGCGCCGGAAAGACCACCACCTTCTACATGATTGTCGGCCTCATCAAGCCCGACGGGGGGGAGATCTTTCTGGACGGGGAGGATATCAGCCGCGACCCCATGTACAAGCGCGCACGAAAAGGACTGAATTACCTGCCACAGGAGCCGTCTATTTTCCGCAAGCTGACAGTCGAGGAAAATATATTGGCGATTTTGGAAACGCTTGATATAAGCGACGCCGAAAGACGAGAGCGGCTTGCTGAGCTGCTGGGGGAGCTGGACTTGACGGCGCTTGCCAAAAACCACGCCTATTCCCTGTCCGGCGGCGAAAGAAGGCGGGTGGAAATCACCCGGGCGCTGGTCACCTCGCCGAAGTATATTCTGCTGGACGANNCAAGGGGATCGGCATCATTATTTCCGATCACAATGTCCGTGAAACCCTTTGCTGCTGCGACCGGGCTTACATCGTCAACGAAGGGGCCGTTCTGGTCCATGGTGAGCCGGAAGTGATTGCGCAAAGCGAGCTGGCCAGGAAGATTTATTTCGGCGAAGATTTTTGTTTATAGAACCCGATGGATGAGCGACACGTAAATCATGGCTTTTGAATTAAAACAAAATCTGAAACTCTCCCAACAGCTGATCATGACGCCGCAGCTGCAGCAGGCGATCAA
>DBPV01000099.1:8539-11372 GCA_002304995.1 Syntrophaceae bacterium UBA1411 | reverse complement strand
TATGTTATTACACACGATCGGGTTCATGCGGTTGTTATCAGCTCCTCAGTATTTCAAAAACATCGTTGCCAGACGGATCTCGACGAATGTAACGGAAGCCAGATTTCGTAAGCACCTTGACCGACGCCATATTGTCAGAAGTCGTGCGGGCAATAACCTTGTGCACTCGGATGTCGTAAAACGCATTCGAGACAAGTGCTCTGGCCATTTCAGTCGCATACCCATCCTTTCGCGCCGACGGCATTATGGAAAAGCCAATCTCTACTTCGCCTCCTTCATTTGGGGGGCCGAAGTACCCGCCTGTTCCCACCAACATTGAAGGCTGATTCTCCTCTTCTCGGCGTACCGCATACCAAACATACCACCCAACAACCGACGCGCCACCTTCTTTGAGGCGACAGCCGAAGAACTCCTGTGCATCCCGGTCATACTCCCCTGGAGGCCATCCGGGTTCAACCTGGGTTCTCAACAACCGTACTAGGTGTTCAGGGGATTCCATTTCGGCGTGAATATGGTCAAATGTCGCCGCTGTTAACTCAAGTCGGTCTGTCCGTAAAGTGCCATTTTTTAGTTCATCCATTTTGTATTTCTCTGATAACAGAGTAATAAGTAGAAAATTTTCCATCATACCAGACCCTATAGACGCCCGGATTTTCCACTTATTGCGATATTAAAGCGTGATACATGGAAAATGGGCCTCGAAATTTTCCACTTATTACCTTTCCGCTTGCCATATTCCGCTTATTACGCCATTAAAGGGGCAAACATGGAAAAATTTGCTTGTAAGCCCCATTGTCGCCGGTCCCGCCTTTGGCGGGTTTCTAAAAGCACCATCTGAATATTGTTTTAAAATTTAATATGAACAGGCAAATGCAACCGAAATTCCACCCGAATCCGAAGCTCAGGCTAATGGACCAGGTTCGGGAGGTCCTTCGGTATCACCATTGCGCCTATCGCACAGAACAGACCTACTGTCAATGAATTCTTCGTTATATCCAATACTTCGGCGGGAGAACCCATCCGCAGCTTCTTGGGGCGAAGAATGTCGCGACCTTCCTTGCTCATCTGGCTACCGACGGACAGGGCACGTCCTCAACACAGCGGCAGGCGCTAAACGCTCTGGTCTTTCTTTACAAACACGTTCTGGACATTCCTCTGGAAGAAGAAATTGCCCCGACACGAAGCAGGAAAGTAATTCATCCCCCGACGGTGATGTTCCGGATACTCTGGCTAAGAAATATCCCAACGCAGCAAGGTCTAACGGCCGGCAAAGGGTTTTTCCGGCAAAAGCAAGATCGACCGATCCACGCTCCGGCCGGGAAATGCGCCCTCAAGGAAACACAGGCACGTAGTGCACTTTTTAATTTTAACCTTCCTTCACGCTGCTTGAGCCCCCTGGATGATCTGGCTTCATGCAGAATTGCCAGATTTTAAAGTGGCGTTTTTTTCAGCCAAGAATCGCCTTGACATCGCATATTCCGCCTCCTATAATCGGCGTCCATTAAAGAAGCACTTATCGATTCAGTCATCAATTTGTCTGTTGAAAAAACAAGCGAGGGTACGGTCATGCATGCATCTTGGATGAAGATGTCCGTTGTCGGTCTTTTGGCCTTTGTGCTGGTTGTTACGGCCTGCGGCGGAAGGGATTCGCTGACGGTGTCTCCGGGGACAGGGATGCTTGCCCTGGCCAGGCAGGCCAAGGCACGAGGCGAGTTTACCACGGCTACAGGTCTTTACCGGCAGGCGCGGACGCTGCTGACGAACGAAGGGAAAAATGACGCTGCGCTGGAATGCCTCAACAGCCTGCGGGATATCCAACTGATCACGGCTCAGTACCCCTACCGTCTCGGCGAGACGCGGGCGATGCTGGCCGATGCCTTTCCACAGGTGACGCCGGAAGAGCGGGAGGCCTGGATCACCCAGGGGAAACTGGAGAGCACCATGATCGACGGCGAATCGCGCTTTTTTTCGGATTTTATTTCCAATGTCAAATTCCGGAACGTCGATCTCTTTCGCCAGGACGCGAATATGTACAAAGGCTTCGAAGATCACTACAAGCTTCTCAAACAGGTCGTGGATGCCGGCCCGGGCGCCGATCCCTGGCAGCCTTTCATCAGGCCGATATCCTACACGGCGACCTGTACGCTTGCCGTTCCCCGGGGCAAATTGCCCGCCGGCGGCATCTTGAAACTGTGGTTTCCCATCGCCATCGTTACAGGCCCGCAGAGGAATGTTTCCGTGCTTTCCATAACGCCGATGACCTATGTGAAAGGTTCTCCGTCCATCGACCAGGATATCGGATTGATCTACATGGAGGTTCCCCTGTCTGAACTGACGCAGGACCTCCATATTGTAATCCGCTTCACCTTCGACCACTATGAGCAATGGTTTCAGATCGATCCGGATAGAGTGGGGGCGTACGACCGCAAAAGTGATCTCTATTTGAAATATACGGCTTCCTGCGGAAATATTGCCGTGACCAATGAAATCCGCCGAACTGCGCAAACCGTGATCGGAGGCGAAACCAACCCTTACCGCGCAGCGAAAAAAATCTATGACTACGTCCTGGCTGCGGTGACGTATAGCTACATGCCTCATTTGGCTCTCTGGCCGCGCGGCGAGCCGGAATCCGTGTACGTCCATCGCAACCGTTACGGCGATTGCGGCGCCCAGTCCATGTATTTCAGCGCCTTATGCCGTTCTGTGGGCATTCCCGCGCGCACGACTGGGGGATGGCAGCTCTTCACGGGGAACTTGAGCGGCCACTTCTGGGCTGAATTCTATCTGCCCAATTACGGTTGGATTCCTGTCGATCCCACCGCCGCGGATATGG
>DBPV01000099.1:0-8525 GCA_002304995.1 Syntrophaceae bacterium UBA1411 | reverse complement strand
CAGAAAGACGTCGACGTGCCCCTCATCCCGCCTTCGCGGGAGCGGCCCTTCATGACCTCATCCATTCAATATCCTGCGGCGACCTGTGATACCATGGAAGATGACCCCGGGATCATGATCATGGATTACTGGAGCACGACGGTAAGCGTCAATTAGGCACACAGGACGAAATGGCCGCGCACGTGCGTTCTTGTCTTTGCGCTTATCGAATCATTTCCTGTAGTATTCCGTCTGCAGGATTTCTTGCATATCCGAAGGGCGTTTTATGGGATACGGTTTGTCAAACGATTTATAGGGGCTTTACAGGGGAAACCCCTTGACTTTGACCCTCAGTTTCATGAGAATCTTTCCGTGGTCGCAGGATAATTGCTCAGTTGCGGGCAAACGGAAACACACCAACCCATCGATTGCCGGGGCAAACTCAAGGAGGTCGGATATGTATAAAAAAAATGCCGGGCAGGTCGTCTTCGTCGTCATGTTCATTATTCTGATGGTTTCCGGGATTGCGGCGGCGCAAAGCGCAGGCAGGAACGACGGGGCAAGCAACTCCGGAGAAGCCTGCTACAAGTGCCATTTCCAGATCAAGTCCCTGAAGGAAGGTTCCAAACATGCCATGCTCTCCTGCGCTGTCTGCCACAGCGGCACAAAAGAGCACGTGCAGAGTTTCCGGAACAAGCCGGTAACGGCCATCGATCAGGCCGTCTGCGGCAACTGCCACGGCAACCAGTTCAAGAGCTTTATGAGAATCAACTATGCGGCGCCGGCCCGCAAGGAAAAAGGCCTGCCTGCCGGCCGCTCTCCGCTGCAGGAAAAACTGCTGGCGCCGCACGGATTCACCAAGGAGCACAACGAACCCCGGGCGCATGTTTTTATGGTCACCGACCAGTTTGCCGTGGACCGCTTCATCGGCGGGCGCTTCCAGTATAAAAAAGGTTTCGCGGGCGTCAATCAAACCGGCAAGGCCTGGGATGTCCTTTATGACACGGGCCGCGAACTGCCGGAAACCGCAAAAGCGGGCAACGCCACCTGCATCAAGTGCAAAACCACCGATCACATTCTGGAATGGAAATACATGGGCGACAAGGACCCGAAAGCCGGGTGGGACCGGAGCTCCGACATCGTCGCCTTCTCCAAAGCGACGCAAAATCCCATGGGCTGCATCCACTGCCATGACGCCCATGGCGCCGCGCCCCGGGTGGTCCGCGACGCGCTCATCGATGCGATCGATCGCGACGGAGCGAAGACCTTCGCCCGGAACGGCAAAACGGATCTGAAGGTCGTCGATTTCCGGGGATTCCGGAAAATCGGCGTCATGGGCAAGACCGATTCCCGGATGATGTGCGCCCAGTGCCATGTCGAATACGCCTGCAATGCCGGGTTTGAATTCGACAGCGGTAAAAAGGTCGGCTATGACGACCGGCGCACCAACCACTATCCCCTGAAAAACGCCAACGATATTCTTGCGCATTACAAGAAGCTGAATTTTTATGATTTCAAGCATGCCGTGACGGGCGCAAGACTGGTCAAGCTGCAGCATCCCGAGGCCGAGACCTACTGGGGCAGCGCCCACGACCGGGCCGGCGTCCAGTGCCATCAGTGCCACATGCCGAAAGCCAAAGACCAGGGGGGGAAGCTGTATACCAACCACGGCGTCATCCGCCCCATCAAATCGATTAAAGAGGCCTGTCTGGGGTGCCATCCCAATTCCTCGGAGGAAGAGAAGCACTACCAGATTGAGACGGCCCAAAACTACATCAGGGGCAAAATGCGCAAGGCGGAATACTGGCTGGCAAAATTAATCGACACGTATGAAGCGGCTAAAAAAGCCGGCGTTCCGGAAGCGACGCTTGCGCAGGCCCGGGAAAAGCACGAGGAAGCGCATGTTTTGTGGGAATGGTGGACGGCGGAAAACAGCGACGGCTGGCACAACCCGGAACTTGCCCGGGCGAGTCTCGCCGCATCCATCATCGCCTCGAAGAAAGGCGTGGAGGCGCTCACCCAGGCCATGGCAACCAAATGAAGGGCGAGCGGGGCGGGGCCGGGACAAATCTTTAGTCTGGAGATCCGGTTTGTTCCCGGATTCCGGCCTTCGCCGGAATGACGATAAGGTGAAAATGAGTGCTGCCCCGGCCTTTGCCGGGGCAGGTTGTATTTGGGGGGACTTCTTTTCGCGGCAAAATAAAGGCTGACCATCGTGCAACGCTTTGCATAATAGTCTTGACCATCGTGCAAAGCCCTGCACTTAAGGGCGCCCCCTGCCGTCCTACCTCTATCGAGAAGGTATCCTTGTTGTTACCGAATTAAAGCCGCTTGCAACGATCGGCTGGAATCCGATATCAAGATAATACTGATCTGGATTTTCATAAGGCGGCCAGATCACTCCCATGTCCGGGACGCTCGGATTGCCGGTTCTGGCAAAATTCGCCAGCATCTGGACCATGAATTCGGATACCCAATAGTCCTTATCGGTAAGACCCGGATTCAGTGGCATCGTAACGGGAACCAGCGCGCCGGGGAACATCCCCATCGTCGGAAGGCCTCCCAGCATGTAGGAAACATCGCTGCCATGCCAGGCGGTTTGCCCCAGAGCTCTCCAGGCATCGGGAACCTGGGTAAAGATGTAAACATACATGTTGGAATTCATGTTTCCGCTCATGGTGAGCATGCGCGGACCGATTGCTGCAGGCGGAATATAGACATATCCCCCTGCCTCAATTTCCTCGCTGGCGACACTGACCATATAGGGAACGTCATTTTGTTGTCCTGTGTCGAAAATATTGGCCAATGTATCCGGAAGTGACCAACCGTCGACCGTATAACCGGTTGTATAATCGGGACGCGGCGCGCTGCTCGCTGCCGTAACAATTTCCTGCCAGGTTTTCGCGCGCAACTCGGCCAGACCGGCCGCGCCGGTGTCGGTGACACCGAGTTTGGCGGCCAGATTTACGCCCATTTCTTCCGCTCTGGACAGACTGTTACTTGCTGTACTAAAACCGCTCTGACAGATGGCTTTGTGGAAAAGTCCCCTGGCCAAAGGCGAAGCCATCAGGAAATTGACCTTTATTCCGCCGCCGGACTGTCCGTTAATGGTGACATTGTTGGGATCGCCGCCAAAGGCGGCAATATTGTTCCTGACCCACTGCAAAGCGGCAATCAGGTCGAGTGTGCCGTAATTGCCGGAAGCCCCTTGAGGGGATTCGGCTGTGAGTGCGGGATGGGCCATGAAACCCAGGGGACCCAGCCGGTGCTGAACGGAAACCCAGATGACGCCGTGCTGGGCCATGAGCGGCGTATTATAGGAATCCGAGCTGGTGCTGCCGGATGTGAGTCCGCCGCCATGGAAAAAAACGAATACCGGAAGGCGAGCCAGATTGGTCTTGGCAGGCGTCATGACGTTTAAATAAAGCACATCTTCGCTCATGCCCGACTCGGGGACAAAGCGATAAAAGAAGCTTTGCGGAAACGGATACTGTGCCATCATAGGGGCATAGGTAATGCAGTTCCGGATGCCCACCCAGGGGGCGACCGGCTGCGGGGGTTTCCATCGCAGATTGCCCACCGGTGGCGCGGCATAGGGGATGCCCTTGTATATACGCACGGGTCTGCCTATCTCGCCTACCAGGGTTTCGCCGTAGTGAAAGGCGCCAGTGTAATCATAATAGGAAAGCTGGATGGCGTCGATCACCGTTCCGGATACCAGGCCCTTATCCGTCATGATAGGATCGGCGATGGCAGATGAAACGGGCGCATCCGCATTTTTAGGACCGCAGCCGAGAAAAGCTGCTATTCCCGTTAATAGGAGCAGCAGAAGAAAAACCTGACAAAATTGATGAAGATGGGATATGAGCTTTTTAAGCATATTCCTTACCTCCTTCTTTTGATTTGTCGGACTCTTTAATGTTTAGATGAATGAACTCGGTTCGGGTGTGGAAATCATTCTGCTCAGGATGAAGATTTTGGTGTTTGTGGCCAAGCCTCTTCCATCCCTGAAGAATTAAAGGCCATATACTACAACCAACGATGGTTGTAAATATAATTATTAGGATTTATGTCGTGTTGCGGCAAGCGGGGGGCAGGGCTCGAAGTATCAGTTTTCCGCGTTACAAAACCGCCTGCAAACCAGCCATCGGTTTGCAGGCGGTGATGAGAATTCCTTTTTTATTCGATGAGGAAAGCCTCTCCGGCACTGCATTTATTCAATGCCTCGCCGAAGAAGCCTTTTATTCGTAAATCTTTTCTTCCTCCGCGAAGGCTTCGGCGGCGTCGGCTTCGAAGTCGCGCATCTTCGCCTCCGCTCGGGCTTTCTTCTGTTCGCGGTACCACTCGTGCGCGATGATCATCGCCATGACCTCGCTCGTTCCCGTCCAGATGGAGGCCAGACGGACGTCGCGGTAAATGCGCTCGATGGGGAAGACGTTCGTGTAGCCGATGCCGCCCACCACCTGCATGGCATTGTGGACGATCTTCTGGCAGGATTCGGTGATGAATTTCTTCGACTCGGAGATCATCCGCCGCACCCGGTCCATGTTCACTCCCGCATCAACGGCCCGGCAGGTCGTGTACCCCAGCGACCGGGCGGCGTCGAGCAGCATGGCGCCCTCGGCGACCTGGAAGCTCACTCCCTGGAAAGTGTTGATGGGCAGGCCGAAGGCCTTGCGGCGTGTGGTGTAGTGCGTCGCGATTTCCAGAGCGACGCGGGCCGAGCCGAGCGTCATGATGGCCGTTCCCAGCCTTTCGGGAATCATCATGGTATTGAAGACGCTGTAGGCCCCGTTGACGGCTCCCAGGACGTTTTCCTTCGGCACCTTGACGTCCTTGAAGACGAGGCGCGCCGTGCCGCCGCCGCGGCAGCCCATGAGGTTGTACAGATACGTCGTATCCACGCCGGGGCCGCGGTCGACAATGAAGGCCGTGATGGATTCCTGCGGCTTGGCGCCGGGGTCAAAAATCGTCCGGGCATAGACGAGGAAATAGTCCGCTCCCTCGCCGCCCACGATGAACCGCTTCTGGCCGTTCAGAAGAAAGTAGTCCCCGTGATCCTCCGCCTTCGTGGTGGCGCCGAAGAAATCGGAGCCCCCGCGGGGTTCCGTGAGGCACTCGGCGGCAAAGAGATCGCCTTTCAGCAGCGGCCGGACGTACTTCTCCTTCTGCGCGTCCGTGCCGTGCCGGATGATCGCGTCGCAGACCAGCTCCGCTCCCACGCCGAAGACGCAGGCGAATTCGTAGCCCAGAGTGCCGATCTCCTCCAGCATGGCGCCTGTCGTCACCCAGTCCATGCCGCGTCCGCCCCATTCTTTGGGATAACGGCAGCCGAAGAGATTGCGGCGGCCCGCCTCGCGCAGGAACTCCTTGGGAAATTTGATCTTGTCCGCATCCATATCGAGGACCATGTCGCGGGGCACCCATTTTACGAAATCCCGCGCCTCGTCCCGCAGGCGGATCTGTTCTTTCGTCAGTAAATAGTCGAACATAAAACCTCCTTATTTCGCGTATTCTTCGCGCAGCTTGTATTTCATGACCTTGCCGCTGGGCGTGTAGGGCAGGGTTTCCAGAAATTTTATCGACCGCGGAATTTTATATTTTGCCAGTTTGTCGGCCAGGAAGTCCCGGAGCTTCTCTTCGGTGAGGTTCGCCTCCTTGGCCGGAATGACGAAGGCGGCCACCGTCTCGCCCCATTCCTTGTGGGGAATGCCGATCACCGCCGCGGCTGCGACGCCCGGACAGGCCGCGATGGCGTCCTCCACTTCCTTGGAGTACACGTTTTCGCCGCCCGTGACAATCATGTCCTTGGTGCGGTCCACCATGAAGAGGTAACCGTCCGCGTCGAGCCGCGCCACGTCTCCGGTTTTATACCAGCCTTTCTCAAAGACGTCTTGCGTCGCTGCAGGATCGCGGAAATAGCCTTTCATCATGCTGTCGGCCTTGAGCCAGATTTCGCCGACGTCGCCCGGCCCGGCCGCCTCCCCGGTGTTCTTCATGACGACGATATCGCAGCCGGGCAGCCCGGCCCGGCCGATCGATCCGGCCTTTCTCACCTGGTCCTTGGGCATGAGCGTCGTTCCGGTGGGACCCGATTCGGTCATACCATAAACCTGGTAAAAACGGTCGCTCTTATATTTGGCCATGATCATCCGCGCCGTCTCGGCGGCGATGGGCCCGCCGCCGTAGATCCAGGCGCGCATCGAGGAGAGATCGAAGGTGTCGAAATTGGGCAGCATCTGCACGGGCATGATGTAGGAGATGGGAGCGCCGAAATAGACGGTGCATTTCTCCTGGGCGATGGCCTGGAGAAAGTGCAGCGGGTGATACTCGTGGATCATGACGGTCGTTCCCCCGACGTACTGGATGCCGGTGAACCAGTTGTTGAGCGGCGAGGAATGCCAGATCGGCATTGCCATGAGCAGCCGGTCGTCCTCATCCATCTTGATCGCCAGAGCGCCCGTAATGCCGCTCATGACGACGCCCCGGTGAGTGTGCATGCAGCCTTTCGGCTTTCCCGTCGTGCCCGAGGTGTAGAGGATTTCCGCCAGATCGTCGTCGCTGATTTCGACGGGCGAAAGCGGCGCCGCCGCGAGCAGGTCCTCGAACTGTCCGTAAGTTCCAGCCGGACTGTCCATGGCTATCTTGGTAACGCTTGAAGCAAGCTTGTCGGCGACGGGCAGGAGGGACCCGTCGAAGAGAAAGAGCTTTGCTTCGCTGTGGTTGAGGATATAGTCCACCTCCGGAGGCATCAGCTTGTGATTGACGGGAACCACGACGCCGCCGGCCGCGAGCACGCCGTAAAAGGCGATGACGAAGCCGGGCGTGTTTTGGCTCATGATGGCCACGCGGTCGCCTTTCGCCATCCCCAGGCTTTGAAAAAGTCCCGCCGCCCGGACAGCCGTGTCCCTGATCTCCCGGAAGGAATAGCCCCGTCCGCCGGCGCAGACGCAGTCCTTATCCGGACTTTTGCGCGTATTGCTCTCCAAGATTGCAACCAGATTAATTTTCGCTCCTCCTTTTCGTCTCGTCTATTTTTCTACCTCGGCCAAAGCCAAGTCCTGATAGGCGTGGGAAAATCTGTGGCAGAAGGCGTCCCAGCGGCGGCAGACGTCGATCGTGGCCTTGTCCATTCCAAACAGGTGCGGATGCGCGACCAGTCCCTGAATTTCGTCCGCCATGTCCTGAACCGCCGCCGGGTCCAGTCCCTGAAGGATTTCAGCGACGAATTCCTCCGGTTTGTACCAGCCGGCTGCCTTCTGCAGGTCGCGGTGGATCTGCGTCAAAAGAACGTTGCGCGGGCCTTCCCACAGTTCGTTGATGGCCGAATCGCGGTACAGGCGGGGCAGGCACGAGAAATCCTCCATCACGCCATGGCCGCCGAAAAGCGACATGGCTTCGCGGATGACGTCGGTGCAGTCCCAGGAGGCGGCGATCTTCTGCAGCATGATGAGCTCGCGGATGTTGAACCGGCGCCGGCGCGCAGCAAGCGGTTCGTCGCCGCCCCGGCTGCCCTGGAGGCCGCCTTCCAGTTTCAGGAAATCGCGGTAGAGCTTGAAGGCGCCGGCGGTGGTCCGGCGGGTGGTTTGCCGGATTCTGTCCAACTGGACGGTGACCAGGGGAAATTGATTCAGCCTGAGGCCGAACGCGTCGCGGAAGGAGACGTATTTTTCCGCCTCCCGCACGGCCCGCGTCATGTAAGCCGCGGCGGAAAGACCCACCGTCAGGCGCGAATAGGTAAGGACGATGCCGACCACGTTGGCCACGCCCTTGTCCAGCGGCCCGACGGGGTAAGCGACGGCGCCGGTGTAAGTGAGTTCAGCCGTCGTCAGTTCGCTGGTGCCCATCTTCCATTTGATCCGGTCAATGGTGTAGCCGTTGCGGATTTCCTGTTCCTTGTTGCCCGGCAGCCACGACGGCACGACAAAAAGGGCCACCTTTTCCGAGCCGGCAGGCTTGGCCGTCACGACGGCGTAATCCGCGTGCGTGGCGGAGCAGAAAAATTTCGTTCCGTAGAGTTTCCACGTTCCGCCGTCGTTGACGGCTTCCAGGACGTTGGCCGGCACGTCCGACCCGCCCTGGATTTCGGAGAGGTACTGCGCGCCGATGGCGAAGTCGCCGTCAAGGCCTTCCTTGCAGTGCCGGAGGATGGCTTTTGTTTCCGGCGAATCGGCGTACTTGTTCAGCAGCTCGACCAGGCCCTCCGTGCAGGTGACGGGGCAGCCGATGCAGGCCTCCCCGTTCTGGTAAATGATGTACATCTTGATCAGCTTGACCCAGGGGGGAGTCTTCTCAGCAAAAAACGCTTCGGAAAAAATTTCCTTTTCCAGAATTTCGGTGTCGTGCGGCCGCACGATCCGGTCGATGCGGTTGTGGTGGCCGTCGTAGTGCAGCATATAGGGGCGCTCCTCCGGGCGGGCGATCCGCTCGGCCATGTCCCGCCAGCGGTATGAGGCTTTGGCGGAAACGGCGCGCGCTGCGGCATCCACCTGCTGCCAGAGGTCGCCGGTATAGCGGCGCAAGACTTTTTGAATGAACGGATCGTC
>DBPV01000130.1 GCA_002304995.1 Syntrophaceae bacterium UBA1411 | reverse complement strand
TACGTTTTCCGGCTTCCCGCAGGCGAGGTGGTTTCCGTTTTCGACAACGTGACCGAACGCAGGCAGGCGGAGGACCGCATCGCAAGGCAAACAAGGCTCCTCACCGCCATCAACCGTCTTTTCGCCGAAACGCTCAAATCGGACAGCAGTGAAACCGTCGCCCGGACCTGTCTGGCCGTCGCCCAGGAAATCACGTCCAGCGACTTCGGATTTATCGGCGAGGTGAATTCCGCCGGTCTGTTCAACACCACCTCCATCAGCAATCCGGGCTGGGAGGCCTGCGCCCTTAAAAAATCCGAAGCAGCCGTTGCACTCAACAATATGACGGTGCGCGGCATCTGGGGGCAGGTGATTCTCCGGGAACAGGCCTTCATTGTCAATCATCCGGACTCGTTTCCCCAGCGCGTCGGCCTGCCGGANNATCGGCATGATGGCGCTCGCCAACCGCGCCGGCGGCTATACGGACGAACAGCGGGAGGATCTGGAGGCGCTGGCGGTTTCGTTTGTGGAAGCCATGCGGCGCAACCGGGCGGAAGAAAAAGTCAAAAACATGTATCAGGAGTTGGAAAAACGGGTCGTCGAACGGACCGAGGCGCTGGTCGCCAAAACTTCCGAGCTGGAACGGATCAACCGCGTCTTCGTGGACCGCGAGCTGAAAATGCGGGAGCTCAAGGCCCGGATCGCGGAGATGGAGAAACGCAGCTCGTAGCTCGTAGCTGATAGTTCATGGCTCATAGCTCGAAGGAAAAGAGATGGTTTACCTGGATTTAATATTCAATCTGGCGCTCCTCGTGGCGCTCTCCGTCGTTTCGGGATTTCTCGACAAGCGCTTTGCGCGCGAAACACGGCAGGGCCAACTCCTGCAGGGTCTCCTGTTCGGCGTCGTGACCGTCCTGGGCATGCTGCGTCCGCTGGTCCTGGGTCCAGGGCTGATCTTTGACGGCCGGTCGGTGATGCTGAGCCTTTGCGCCCTGTACTTCGGCCCCTGGGCGGCGGCTGCGGCGGGAGCGGCGGCTCTCGTCTGCCGCATTCTGCTCGGCGGCATGGGCCTTCTGACCGGTTCGCTCGTCATTGCTTCGTCCCTGGCGCTGGGGCTTGCCGCCCACTACCGCTGGAAGCCGTCATTGACGCCTCCGGGCGCGAGCAAGTTGCTTTTGCTGGGACTCGCCGTCCACGCGGCCATGCTGGCCCTGATGCTGACCCTTCCCGGCGGCGCGGGTTGGTCGGTCATTCAACGCATCGGCCCGCCGGTCCTCCTGTTTTTCCCCCTGGCGACGCTGCTTGCCGGGAAAATTCTTTCCGACCATCTTTTGATGATGCAATCCGCCGCCGCGCTTTCGGAAAGCGAGGAGCGCTACAGGCTCTTGTTTGAAGCCAGCCCGGATGCGGTCATGCTGACAACGCCCGACGGCCGGATCCTTTCCGCCAATCCCGCCGCCTGCCGCCTGCTGGGCCGCAGCGAGGAAGAAATTATCGCTTCGGGCCGCGACGGCGTCATGGACCGGGAAGATCCACGGCTCGCCGCCGCGCTGGCCGAACGGGAAAGAACGGGCAAATTTGCGGGCGAACTGACGATGGTCCGCAAAGACGGAGCCAGAATTCCCGTGGAGATATCCACGTCGGTTTTCAGGGACCGCTTCGGGCAGGCCCGCACCAGTCTCATCATCCGCGACATCACCCGGCGCCTGCAGGAAGAAGAGCCCGTGAAAAGACTGCAAGCGCTCCTTGCCGAAACGCAGCGGCTCAGCAAAATCGGCGGCTGGGAACATGATTTGACAACGGGCCGCGGCCGATGGACGGAGGAAGTCTACACGATCTACGGCCTCTCCCCCGACGCTCATCCGAGCAATGAGGAGGCCATCGCCTTTTACGCTCCCGAGGACCGTCCAATCATTGCCTCGGCCTTCGCGCGCCTGCTGGAAACGGGCGAACCTTACGATCTGGTGCTGAAATTCAACAGGGCTTCGGGCGAATCCCTCCGTGTGCGCACCATCGGGCAGGCCGAGTGGAAAAACGGAAAAATCGTCCGGGTCTTCGGCAATATCATGGACGTCACCGACCGCGTGCGCACGGAAGAGGCGCTTCGGGAAAGCGAAGAACTCTTCCGCAACCTTTTCATGCACCACGAAGCGGTCAAACTGATTCTCGATCCGGAAACGGGCAGCATCATCGACGCCAACGACGCAGCCGCGAAATTTTACGGCTGGCCCCGCGAAACGCTTTTAACGATGAAAATATTCGAGATCAATACGCTTTCGGAGACGGAAATCCGGAGGGCGCTTGAAATCGTCAGGGATCAGGAGCGCACGCGCTTTCAATTCCGCCACCGCCGGGCGGACGGCTCCATCCGCGATGTCGAAATTTTCAGCAGCAGAATCGACGTCAAGGGAAAAGCGCTTCTGCATTCGATCATCACCGACATCTCTGAAAGGAAGGAAATTGAAAGCAGGCAGCAGCGGCTGCTCAGCATCGTCGATTCCAGCCTCAATGAAATTTACATCTTCGACGCGGAAACGCTGCGCTTTGAATACGTCAATCAGGGCGCGCTTCGCAACATCGGCTTTTCGCTGGAAGAGATGAGATCCATGACGCCGCTCGACATCAAGCCGTCCTTCACCCCCCAGACCTTCGCCAAAATGCTGGAAGCGCTCCGGCAGGGCCTGGTACAGCAACTGGTGTTCGAAACCGACCACCGCCGGAAGGATCAAACCCTCTATCCGGTCGAAGTGCACCTGCAGCTTTACAGCGGGGATGGCCGCAGCATTTTCTTCGCGATCATCAGCGACATCAGCGAGCGCAAAGCCGTGGAGACGCGGATTTTGCGGATCAATGAAGAGCTGGAGCAAAAGGTTCAGGAACGAACGGCCGAGCTGCAAAAGACCATCCGCCAGCTTGAGGAAACCAACAAGATCTTCATCGGCCGGGAGCTGAGGATGATCGAGCTCAAGAAAAGAATCGAGGAGCTGGAAGGCCGTCCGGCGGCGCCCGGAACGACTCAACGACCCTCAAACCAGGGGGATCCATGATGATTTTAGACATTCGGACCGTCGTCTTCTCCTATGTTCTGACGGACATCGTCTGCGTCGCCGTCATGATCCTGCTGTGGTGGCAAAACCGCCGACGGTTTACCGGAACGCTCCTGTGGGTTGTCGATTTTGCCTTTCAGCTGACGGCGCTGGTGCTGATCATCCTGCGCGGCGCTATTCCCGACTGGGCCTCGATCGTCCTGGCTCAAACGCTGGTGCTGACGGGCGCCTGGCTGGGATACCTGGCCCTTTTGCGCTTTGCCGGGGCGGGCAGCCGCCAGAGTTTCAACTACGTCGTTCTCGCGGCAACGCTTCTGATCCACATCTATTTTACGTACTTTCGCCCCGATGTCGGCGCCAGGACCTTCAACACGTCGCTGGGGCTCCTGATCATTGCGGCGCAATGCGCCTGGTTTTGCCTCCGCAGCGCGCCCGACGCCGCGCGGCCGTTCATGCGCGGCGTCGGCCTGGTTTTTGGAGTTTACACACTGGTGAGCCTGGCCCGGATCGCCGAATACTTTCTTGCCTCCCGGGCGCGGACGGATTTTTTCGCGCCCAGCCTCCCCGATGCGCTCGGCATGATCGCCTACCAGTTGCTGTTTATCGCACTTACCCTGGCGCTGGCGCTCATGTACAATAAAAGGCTGAGTGAGGAAATCCGGATGGAGGAGGAAAAATTCGCCGGCGCGTTTCGCTCCGCACCTTACGCGCTTGTTCTGGCGCGCCTGTCCGACGGAAAAATTCTGGAAATCAATGAGGGATTTACGCGAATTACCGGCTATGACGCAGCGGACGTCCGGGGCAAGACGGCGCTGGATCTGAACCTCTGGGTCAACGAGGAAGACCGGGCCCGCGTCGTTTCGGACATCCTGCAAACCGGCGGCATATTCGAGCGCAAGCTGCTGTTCCGGAAAAAATCGGGGGACATTCTGACGGGCTTGTACTCCGCGCAACTTGTCACCGTCCAGCGCGAAGCCTGCCTGCTTTCCAGCATCAACGACATCACCGACCGGGAAAAGGCCGCCGAGGAACTGCGCCTGGCGCACACCCAGTGGCAAAAGACGTTCGACGCCACCAACGACTCGGTCTGGGTGCTGGACCGGGACCACCGGGTGCTGCGCTCCAACCGCGCGGCCGAGCGGCTTTTCAGCCGTTCGGCGGAAGAAATGATCGGCCGCCGCTGCTGGGAAATCGCCCACGGCACGACGGAACCGATCCCTGAATGTCCGCTCTTGCGTGTGAGCCGAAGCCTCCGGCGCGAATCCTCCGAACTGCCGCTGGCGGGCGGATGGTATGAAATCACGGTGGACCCCATTCTCGACGAGGCCGGCCGGTACACGGGGGCGGTGCACAACGTGGCCGACATCAGCGACCGGCGGCGGGCGGCCGAGGCCGTAAGCCGGCTCAATCAAGAACTGGAAGAGAAGGTGGCCCTGCAAACCCGGGATCTGCGCGACAGCCAGCTCGCGCTGCTCAACCTGGTGGACGATCTCAACGACAGCGCACGCCATCTTACAACGGCCAATCAGTCGCTGGAAGCGGTCAACCGGGAGCTGGCGTCTTTCAGCTATTCGGTTTCCCACGACCTGCGCTCGCCCCTGAGAAGCATCGACGGATTCAGCAACGCCCTTCTGGAAGATTACGCGGACAAGCTCGACGACCAGGGGAAAGATTATCTGGCGAGAATCCGGCGGGCGACGCAGACGATGGGCAACCTGATCGACGATCTGCTCAATCTTTCGCGGGTGTCGCAATCCGACCTCCATCCCCGGGATTTCGACTTGAGCGCCGTGGTGCGCGAAATCGCCGCAGCCAATGAACAGAAAAATCCGCTTCCCCGTCTTGTGCTCGACATTCAGGAGTCCGTCATCGTTCACGCGGACCAGCGCCTGATGTCCATCGTCATGACGAATCTCCTGGACAACGCCTGGAAGTTCAGCGGCAAAACCGACCATCCCCGCATTGCCTTCGGTACGCGGATCGAAAACGGCGAAACCGTGATCTATGTGCAGGACAACGGTGCCGGCTTCAATATGGCTTACGCCGGAAAACTTTTCAGCGCCTTTCAACGGATGCACCGGACGGATGAATTTCCGGGCACGGGCATCGGCCTCGCCACGGTGGCGCGCATTATTTCCCGCCACGGCGGACGGATCTGGGCGCAAGCGGAAGTCGGAAAAGGGGCGACGTTTTTTTTCACCCTGCCGTGAGAGGCGCAAACAAAAGCTGCGCAGAAAAACGACTTCTGGTATAAGATAAACGAACGGCGATTGAAACGCCGAAGACGACGGCTGACCGGCCGCCATTCCGGCTTTCCGCAGTCGTCGAAATTCATTCCACAAAGGAGGAAGGCCTTGGAAGATAAAGTTATCCTGCTGGTGGAAGACAATCCCGACGACGTGGATCTCACGCTTCGGGCCCTCAAGCAAAACAACATCCTCAACAAGGTGGTCGTCGCCCGCGACGGCGTGGAAGCGCTCGACTACCTGATGGGCACGGGAGCTCACGCCGGCCGCGAGACAAGACAGCTCCCGGTGGTGACGCTGCTCGATCTGAAACTGCCGCGAATCGACGGTCTGGAAGTTCTTAAAAAAATCCGGGAAACCGAACTCACCCGTCTGCTCCCCGTGGTCATTCTCACCTCCTCGTCCGAAGAAAGTGATCTCGTGAGCGGCTATCAGCTCGGGGCCAACAGCTATATCCGCAAACCCGTCGATTTCAAGGAATTTATCGAAGCGGTCCGCCTGCTGGGCCTTTACTGGCTGATCTGGAACAAACCGGCCCCGGTCAGAACGTGACAAGAACAACACAGAGGATGAAGAAAGCGGTTTAGAGCGTCGCTTTCATTTTCCGGGAGGAAATATGGCCAAACCCCTGCGGGTCCTGATGGTGGAAGATTCGGAAGACGATGCCCTGCTTTTGCTGCGCGTCCTGAAAAAAAGCGGCTTCGATCCCGGCGCAAAGCGCGTGCAGACGGCCGGCCAGATGGAGCAGGCTCTGGGGGATTGCGCGTGGGACATCATTTTGTGCGACTACAATTTGCCGGAATTCAGCGGCCTGGACGCCATCGCCCTTTTGAAAAAGACTTCCTGCGACATTCCCCTGATTGTCGTGTCGGGCGCCATCGGCGAGGAAACGGCCATGGAATGCATTCACCGCGGCGCCTCCGACTATCTCATGAAGGGCAACCTGACGCGCCTGGGACTCGCCGTGGAACGGGAGCTGGAAAAAAAGGAATTGCGCGCCAGGCGCAAAGAGGACGAAGCCGCCCTGCGGCAAAGCGAAGAAAAATACCGGACCATTCTGGAAAGCATCGAAGACGGTTACTACGAAACGGATATCGCCGGCCGGTTTACCTTTTTCAACAGCGCCCTGTGCCGGATCTGGGGCTATCCCCCCGAAGAGCTGCGCGGCCTGGATTACCGGGTGTACATGGACGAAGAAACCGCCCGGAAAGTTTTTGCGGCCCACAACCGCGTTTACCGGACGGGCATGCCCGGCCGTCTGCTCGAATACGATATTTTTCAGAAGGACCAAACGCGAAAAACCGTTCAGTCCACCTTTACCCTGATGACCGACGACAACGGTAATCCTTCCGGCTTCCGGGGCGTCATCCGCGACATCACGGAGCTCAAGCAAATGGAAAAGGAGCGCCTCGAAAGCGTGAACCGTTTGCGCAAGTCTCTGGAAGCGACCATCCACGCCATGGCCGTAACCGTGGAAACGCGGGATCCCTACACGGCCGGTCATCAGCGGCGGGTGGCCGATCTGGCCTATGCCATCGCCCGGGAAATGAACCTGGATGAAAACCGGATCGAAGGCCTGCGCATGGCCAGCACCATTCACGATCTGGGGAAAATATCCATTCCGGCCGAAATTCTCACCAAACCGACCAAGCTCACGCCGATCGAACTGGAAATCGTCCGGACGCACGCGCAGTCCGGCTACGAGATTCTCAAGGACATCGACTTTCCCTGGCCGATTGCGCGCATTGTCCGGGAGCATCACGAGCGGATCGACGGATCCGGCTATCCCCAGCGCCTCACGGAAAACGAAATCCTTCTGGAATCGAAAATCGTCATGGTCGCGGACGTGGTGGAAGCCATGGCTTCCCACCGTCCGTACCGCCCGTCGCTGGGCGTCGGGCCGGCGCTGGCGGAAATACGGCAAAACAGGGGAAAGCTCTACGACGCCGCCATCGTCGATGTCTGCCTGAAACTGTTTGACGATAATCGTTTCAGCTTCGCCGAATAACCGCCGCGCCTTGCAGTGCCGTCCACAGCTTGTCATTTATCCCCTTTGGCCGCCGGGTGCGTTTACCGGCTTGACAAGGGATAAGCGCGCCGATAAGGTATCCGAAAGGCAAACCAAGGAAAAACAAGGAGAGCACCGATGGAGCAAAAGACCGATTCGAAAACGCCGGCCATGTGGGCCGACTGGCAAAAGCAGCTGGCCGATTACTGGGTGGATTCCCTCCAGCGGTCCGTCATCTTTACGGACATTCTCCGGAAGCGGGGCAACAACTACATCAGCCATATCCGCGGCGGCCAGCCGCCGGTGCTCACCTACAATTATGAAATGATCCTCAACGCCAAGCACTTCGAGCGCCCCGTCAATTATGCGCTGGTGCGCATTTCCGACCGCCGCCGCCGGATTGAACCGGCGCCCGAATCGCCGGACCGCCGCCGGAGCGCAGAAGTACAGCGCCGGCCGAAACGGCCGATCGTGATTGTGGATCCCCGCGCCGGCCACGGACCGGGCATCGGCGGCTCCAAGCGCGACTCGGAAATCGGCATGGCGCTGGCGCACGGCCATCCGGTGTATTTCATTCTGTTCTACACGGATCCCTTCCCCGGCCAGACGATGGCGGACGTGATCACGGCCATGGAAAAGTTTCTGGAAAAAGTGGTCGAACTGCACCCGGATGCGGACGCGCCCGCCCTCATGGGCAACTGCCAGGCCGGCTGGGCGGCGGCCCTGGCGAGCGCGGAGCGGCCGGATCTCGTCGGCTGCCTGGTGCTCAACGGCGCGCCCCTGTCCTACTGGAGCGGCGTGGCGGGCGTCAATCCCATGCGCTACCGGGGCGGACTGGTCGGCGGCGTGTGGGTCAACTCCTTCCTCAGCGATCTGGGCAACGGCGTCTTCGACGGCGCGAATCTCGTGGCCAACTTTGAGCTCCTCAATCCGGCCAACACGTTCTGGACCAAGCAGTACAATGTCTACGCGAACCTGGACACGGAAGAGGAGCGCTACCTGTCGTTCGAAAAATGGTGGGGCGGCTTCTTCATGCTCAACACCGACGAGATCCACTACATCGTACGCAACCTGTTCGTGGGCAACAAACTGGAAAAGGGGCAGCTCGAGCTGCGCGAAGGCCGGAAAATCAGCCTCAAGAGCATCGAAAGCCC
>DBPV01000038.1:65435-72631 GCA_002304995.1 Syntrophaceae bacterium UBA1411 | reverse complement strand
CATCTTTTTGATGATCGGCGAAAAGGCCGGAAAATAGTAAGCGCCGCATTTTACTGCACGCGAGTCATTCCGGACGCGATCCGCTGAATGTGATCAGAACATTCCAGGCGGCATGGAGGGCAGCCGCGAAAAGAAGCAGTAAGACAAATTCCCACGCCACAGCAAATCCTCTCCTTCCGGAATGCGGCCCTCGGCGGCCGCAGGACCGTTCAGGCCCCCGCGTTTAACCGGCGCAGTTCCCGGCGCAGAATCTTGCCCATGGGATTGCGGGGCAGGGACGTTGCGAGTTCAATCTGCCTGGGCCACTTGTTTTTTGCAAGATGTTCGCGGCAGTATTGATGCAGGTCTTCCGCCGAAGCCGTTGCGCATTCCTTTAAAACCACATAGACTTTGATCTCTTCTCCCATGACGGGGTCCGGAATGCCGATGGCGACGGCGTCCCTGACGGCCGGGTGCGTATAGAGGATCTCTTCGAGGTCGCGCGGGTAAATGTTGAAACCGCCGCGGATGATCAGATCCTTTTTCCTCTCCACGATATACAGATATCCGTCTTCGTCCATCCTTGCCATGTCGCCGGTGTGCAGCCATCCGTCCCGAAACGTGCGCGCCGTTTCTTCGGGCTGCCGGTAATATCCGGAGGAAACATTCGGCCCCCTGACGAGCAGCTCGCCCACGTTTCCGCGGGGGACGTCTCTTTCGTCGTCATCGACAATCCGCACCTCCACTTCGGGAATGGGCTGGCCGATGGAGCCGGGCTTGGTCGGCCGGTGATGGTAATTGGTGCTCACGGCCGGAGAGGCCTCCGACAGGCCGTAGGCCTCGTAAACCGTGCAGTTGAATTTCTTTTGAAACGCAAGCAGGCTTGCCACCGGAAAAGGCGCCGCCCCGGACAGGCAGCTTTTCAGGGACGAAAGGTCGTACCGGTCGGCCAGGGGGCTGGCGAGCAGCGCGATAAACATGGCCGGCGCGCCGGGGAAATCGGTGACCCGGTATTTTTCAATCAGCCGGAAAGCCTCGTCCGGCTGGAACTTGCGCATCAGGACGTGCAGATTGCCGTACTGGTAGGCCTTGTTCATGGACGTGAGCCCGAAGGAGTGCGAAAGCGGCAGCGCGACAAGTGTGATGTCCGAGGGCCGGGTATCGTGGGCGCGCGCGGCGTTGACGGCGTTGGAATACAGGTTCCTGTGCGTCAGCATCACGCCTTTGGGGGATGACGTGGTTCCCGCCGTGTAGAGGATGACCGCCAGGTCGAGTTCATCGATGGCCGGAGGCGAAAAGGCGCCCGGCGGCTTTTCAATCATGGCCGGCAGGGAGTGCGTTCCGGGGAGAGTTTTCTCGTCGGTGACAATGACATTTCTTACGGTGGCATGCCCCCGGAGGAGCGCTTCGTTTTTCAGAAAAATATCGCCGTTGGTGATCATGGCGGCGGCTTCACAGTTGGCCAGAATGTGCGCGAGCTCTTTTCCGTTCAGAAGGGGAATGAGCGGCACAATGACGCCTCCCGCGCGCAGAATGCCCTGATAGCTGATGATGACCTCCGGGCAATTGGGCAGCATCACCACGACTTTCTCTTCTTTTTGCAAACCGAGGCCCTGCAGGGAAGCCGCCAGGACGTTGGCTTTCCGGAGAATTTCCCGGTTGGTGTAAACGCGGTCATCAAAGACCAGAAAAGGATATTCGCCGAATGTCGTGATGGTTTCGTCCGCCAGTCTGACAAGATTCATAAGGATTCCTCTCCGGATGCTTTTTTTAGTCTATCGGCCGCCCTGTCCCGAACGCCGGACGGCGGCCTGCATTCGTTCCTTTTCCGGAAGCGTTATTCCGGCGGCGTGGCCGCTTCTTTGATCACGCCGGAGCCGACCAGATGCCTGTTGATGATTTTCCACTGCTTTTTTTGAAAAGCGTCCATTTCTCCGGAGCCGTATTGAATGGGAATCATATCCAGCTTGTCGATCGCTTCCAGATATTCCCTGCTCTTCACCGCCCGGGCCAGCGCGCCTTCCAGCCGGGATAAGACCTCGGGTGGCGTGCCGGCCGGCGCCGCAATTACAAAAACCGTATCGTTGACAAAATCGTAGCCCTGCTCGCGCAATGTCGGCACATCGGGAAACGCGGCCACTCTTTTTTCGGTCATGGTCGCCAGAAGCCGGATTTGCCCCGACCGAACGGCGGGCACAAATTCCGACGTCATGGAGGCAAAATCGACATGACCGCCCAGAACGGCCGCAATGACTTCGGCGCTGCCCTTGAACGGCACGTGAATGAGTTTCAGATTTTGTGCGGAGGCGATTGCGTCAACCGCGGCCTGCGGCGTGCTGCCGACGCCGATCGTGGCGAACTTCAGCGCGCCGGGGCGGGCTTTGGCGTCTTTGACGAGGTCTGCCAGCGTCTTCCAGGGCGCGGTGCTTTTTACGATGATGCCCAGCTGCGGCGCGGCATAGCCCAGAACCAGACGGCAGCTGGAAAAAGGTTTGAAGGGAACCTTCTGCATCTGGGAGACGCGGATGAGAACCGACGTAGGCGTGGCGCAAAGCGTATAACCGTCCGGTTTGGCCGCCAGCATGGAGGCGATGGCCACCGTTCCCGTCCCGCCCGCCTTGTTTTCAATCACCACCGGCTGCCCCAGAAGGGCGCCAAGCGGCTGCGCCAGCGCACGGGCGCTGATGCTCATATGGCCGCCCGGCGCAAAACCGACCAGAATCGTGATCGGCCGTTCCGGCCACGCGGCCTCTGCCCGGGCAGCCGGTATGCCCGACAGGACTATGATTCCCAACAAAACAATCGCCGGTTTCCAGGAAAAAATATTTTTCATTCGGTCCTACCTTTGGTTGCATGAATTGCCGATAGAGTATCGAAGAACATCCTTCAGACCGGTGGCGCAGAAGGATGCCGGACGCCCCGCATAAAATTCCAAAATCCTTCCTCGTTTTTCAACAGACGCGACGCTGTGATGCGATAGATGGGAATCGATAGCAGATTTACGGGGAAACTGTCAATTGCAGAATAGGGCATCCGAAAGAGCCGCAGCCGGGATTTTTATAGTGAAAGATGAAATGATCGACGACGCTTGTGCAAACCTGAATATCTTGGTCGCCGTCAGTCAATTGGTTGTCACTGGCCACATGCATTCAGAACAGCGAGGGCTTTGCTGCCGCAAAGTTGAATGTTAACAGCCCATTTATTTCTTTGCTTTTGCTGGAACTAAGATTCGAATTCGCTTTTTGAAACACCGGATTGACGGATGATGGATTGCAGGGTCCCGATGCGGAGTTCAGAATGATCAGGAACTGGTACGGTGATCGTTGTGTCAGGAAGATGTTTTTGCATGACGATGTGGCTGCCCCGTTGGCGCACTTCTACAAATCCATGCTGGGAAAGAATGCTGCATACTTGCTTTCCGGAAAGAACGCGAAGTTTACCCAACGGCAACCTCCACCTGTGTTACATATACTTCGGCATGTAATCTGGTATTAATTTCCGCCGGCGAGGCTGATTCAAAAAAAAGCTCCAGAGCTTCCTGAAGATTTAAACGGGCTTCCTCGATAGTATTGCCTTGACTGGCAATATCGAGTTCCGGACACAGTGACACATAACCGTTGCCCTCGCGCTCAATAATTGCAGTAAGCTTTTTTTGCATAGCATTTTCCTTAAATTTTTATTTTTATTCGTCTTTTTTAAACACGATGGCCTGCGTTGCTCGTGTAAACCATGTGCCTTTTGTTGAACCAGCGGTTTTAGGACCTAATGCAGAAGACACGGAAATTCCGCCGGCCGCCACCCTTCATTCAGTAAATATTTAGCATATTTTCAAGTTTCTCAAAAGCATTGTTATTTTTTGCTATTTTCTTCATCGGTGGCGGTTATGAGCTTGTAATTTCGATTGGATGTCATAAACAATGGATCCAACAATGTTTCAGGTCTGCTTTTGACCTTTTGACACCCGGCTCTATCTCTTTGTATAGATTCCGACCATGAGCCGCATGAAGCGATCCATGTCCGCTCGAAAACAGGCGCGTCAAATTCGATAACTTAAGTCAACGACAGACGTGATCCCCCTTCGGCCCTCCTTTGCCGACCTCCTTTATCTCTTTGTCTTCAGCCCTTGCGAGGCAGGAACTCCGGCAGGATGCGCTTGTTCAGCAAGGCCGTCATTTTGCGACACAAAACTCAGTCACCCCCGGGAATCTTATGAGGTCGCCGAAATAAAGGCAAAAGAGTTCATGGCTGTCACCCAGATAGATCTTTTCAAGCTCATGTTCGGGGAGGCCTTCAAATTCCTCCACCGGTATAAATGGCGGCAAAACAATAGCCACATTATCCGTCATGTTGAGCATATTCCTTAAAACCAAATCCGCTGGCGGCTGGGTGTTGGATTGTTGAAAGCGATAGATGTGATCAGGCCCCGTGACGGCCCAATCAGGATCTATAAAAGCTGCGTCAACCTTTGGTATTTTCTTTAGGGTTTTCGCTTCAAGGATACTGCCGAGTAAAAAGGTTACCTTTGCTGAAAGTCCTGCTTTTTTCACATTGCTGATCGCTTTTTTCCGGATAGACTCGTCAATTTCAACGGTGATTACATGCTGGGCCGTTCTTGCCAGCGCTATCGTTGAAAATCCTGCTCCCGTGCAGGTTTCCAAAACATTAAGGCCGGCGAATCGTTCTGCGAAATGTCTGGTGATACGCTGATCGATGCCCATGATAAAGGTCCGCTCATCGGCAAGGTAGTCATCACCGAATTTTTCTCGGATTGCATTTGGATGAAGAATCATCTCGGTCATATGTCGAACGAAAAGCCCAGACGACGCGGCTGTGCCGCGTCCGCGAGGCTTTCAACGGCACGGTGCGACGGCTTGTCAGGCCTGATTGTTTTCACCACTTTCCGGGTCGTCAGGCAATCTCTTCATTCCCGCGCCATCAGTGCGAACACCCCCCAGCCCAGGTATTGCCGCGTGTACGTGGCGTAGCGCACGGGTTCCGCGGTCAGTTCGGCGCGAACATCTTTGGCTAACTCGTCTTCGGGATTGGCTTCGAGCCATCGGCGCATGGTGAGCCACTTGGCCGCCTCGTACCTGTCCCAGCCCTCTCGGTCTGCCAGAACCATTTCCACGACGTCGTAGCCGAGCTTGCCGAAAGATGCGATCAGCTCCGGAAGCACGAGAAAGTCGGCGATCGAACCGGCATGGCAGCCTTGGGCAACTTCTTCAGTCGGCGGCAACTGCAACCAATAAGGTTCGCCGATGAGGATGATCCCACCCGTGCGGAGGCTTTTCGCGAGAAGTTCGATGGTGCCGACGACTCCCCCGCCGATCCACGTGGCGCCGAGACAGGCCGCCACACCGACCTTTTCGGCGGCGACGTAGCCGGCAGCGTCGCCGTGGATGAACGCGACCTGGTCGGAAACACGGAGTTCGTGAGCGCGGCGCTTCGCCTGATCGGAGAACAATTGGCTCATATCGATGCCGGTGCCGGTGACGCCGTAATCGCGCGCCCAGGTGCACAGCATCTCGCCCGAGCCGCTGCCGAGATCAAGCACCCGGGTCCCCGGTTCCAGGCGCAACACCGCGCCGAGAGTGGCGAGTTTTTCGGGTGTGAACGGATTGTGGATGCGATGAGCGCTTTCGGTGATGTTGAAGATCCTTGGAATGTCCATGATGAAATATCTCCTTATGGTTGTGAATTGATTTCTCTGCTGCACTGACGAAAAGCCGGACCGGAGCGCAGCGGATCGGCTGCATTGTACTTGTCCGGTAATGCGTTTTCAGTCCTTCATTTGTTTCTTGGCCGATTTTATGAAGCGACCGAATGCTTTGTCCTTCTTGCGTTTGTCCAGATACGACATCTCGTAGTATTCGGATTCCTTCCTGAGCTTCAGGTAACTGGCATAACGCTCTTTATGCAATTTCCCGTCTTTTAATGCCGCCCGGACGGCACAGCCGGATTCGTGTTCGTGAGTGCAATTCGCATAGCGACAGCTCTCGGAAAGAAGGGCAATGTCTTCAAAGCCCTGGTTGAATCCATCGCCTGTGCCAAGCAGGCCCAGCTCCCGCATTCCGGGAGTATCAATCAGCATGGCGCCTTGACCAAGTACGATGAGCTGCCTGCGTGTCGTCGTATGGGTGCCTTCTCCGGTTCCGCTGACAGCTTTTGTGTTAAAAGCGTCCTGACCGATCAAGCGGTTGATGAGCGTCGTCTTCCCGACGCCCGATGAGCCAAGCAGGCAGTAGGTTTTTCCCGGTACGAGCATCTCTTTAAACGCACCAAACCCGTCGCCGCTTACGTTGCTGAGCGCAACGACTCTGGCTGTAAGAGCGGTTGATTTGGTGATCGCGAGCTTCAGGTCCAGTTCATCCGGGCTGATCAAGTCTGTCTTGGTCAGGATGACAATCGGCTCAACATGGCCCTCGGCCGCCATGACCAGGTACCGATCCATTCGGCGCGGATTGAAGTCAAAATGGCATGACTGCACAATGAAAGCGCCGTCAACGTTGGCGGCAATCATCTGGTAGTCGATATTTTCACCGGCGGTCCTGCGGCGCAGAAAAGTTTTTCGGGGAAACACGCCGTGAATGATTGCCGCCGTGTCATCGTTATAATATTGCGCCGTCACCCAGTCTCCGACACAGGGAAGGTCTGCCGGGCTTTCAACCTGATAAGAAAACTTCCCGGCCAGTTCGGCCGGAACTTCTCCGTTTTCGTTTCTGATAAGGTATGAGCCGCGGTCAACCGCCGATATGCGGGCAATGCCATGACCCGCCTGAGGCAAATCACTTTTGTGTTTCTCAAACCACGGGTCGAAACCCAGATTACGCAAATTCATAAAATTATATCACCGAACGAAAAGCAAAGCCGGAGCGGCCCCCGGGACCGCGATCCGATGAATCGCTGGTTGGAAACTATTTTTAAAGTTAAAAAGGTAACAGCGTCCCTTTGACACTTTTTTACTTTTGCATATCTTTATATTATTTTATTTCTCAAACAACGATTAATATCCATGATGCACAAAATCCGACATTCTATGCCGCTTCAGCGTTTCGCTGCTTTGTCCTGAAAAAATAACTACCGAAAATCAAACAACAAATGGTTATTGATTCTGCAATACGTCATTGTTGTCAGCAAATGCAGAATGAATATATCATCAGGATTTTGGCAGGTGCACCTTAAAGAACTCCGTTTCATAAAAGGGGGCCTCGCCTGTG